>VGNX01000006.1 GCA_016865855.1 Chloroflexota bacterium
CGTTGGAGCAAGAACCAATCAGATTGGAATTCTTAGAGGAAGCTCTGGTTGCTTAAAGGTTGACTGAAATGACAGAAGGGTATAGGATATGGCTAGATCGAATTTCCACCAGTTACGTGACGCTGCCACAGATGAAGATGATTAATAAGTACAGAATACTATTCATCCTATGTCTAGTTTTGCTGACTCTGGCAAACATCCATTGCGTACCTCAACCCATAACGCCTCCACCCACACCTCAGCCACCAGAACCATCCCCTCAAGACACCACTCCGCCAGAGACAATAATCACCCAGGCCCCTGAAGAAACAATCAACTACAGCAAAGTAACTTTCCAGTGGACAGGCAGCGATGATACCACACCAACCAGCAATTTAACTTACTCTTATTACTTGCGAGGCTATGATACCGAGTACTCTGCCTTCAGCTCGGATACTTCTAAGACTTACACTGACTTACCTGACGGTTCTTACACATTTTATGTCAAATCAAAAGACGAGGCCGGTAATATAGACCCAACTCCAGCAATCAGCGAATTTACTATAGCCACGGCACCGCCAAAGCCAAAGGAGGAGCCCCAAGTTGTAACCCCTGCCGTCAGCACCTTGCTTATAGTTCCGGGCAGTGATGTCAGCCGCATAGCCGTTGCCTACGATAACACCGTTTATGCCCTCGACTCCCCCCATGCCAAACTTTACAAATCAGACCACGGCGGCATCGGCTGGACTGACATATCAAGAGGTCTTGGCGCCGCAGCGCCCTGGGGTGAACTAGCTGTAGCCCCGGATGACCCTAAAATAGTAGCCGTAGTCACCAATGCCGGGGCTGAGGTTTATTTGTCTATCGACGGTGGTGCCAACTTCGCTGCCACCGGATTAAGCAGCAAATTAGGTGGTGGCGAGCGAGTCAAATGCCTTGCCATCTCACTAGGTTATGGCCGCCGGGAAATAGCCGTTGGCACCTCCACAAGCAATGGTAATGGCAGGGTATGGGTGAACATAATGAATGGCTTCCCCAGCGGCTGGCAAGATATGAGCACTGGTATGCCCGGCTGGCTATCCTCGGGAATATCTGGCGTCGATGTCTTCGCCGTCGAGTATTCACCAGGATTCGACGCTGATGGCACACTTCTAGCCATCGCCGCCAGTGGGCCACCACCAAATACCGACGACACTTATCTCTACATGGGAATCAGAGACCTGGGCGGAAATACCACAACCTGGAATAGTTCCGCAGGCTACCCTGTGGAAATTTGCCAATCGGGCCAAGACACACCGGGAACACCGCTGACTTATGCCGACTTAGCTTTGCCCGCGGATTATTCTGGAAGCCTCCCTTCACATCGCCATGTCTACGCCTGTTGGAGCGATAATCCACCGGGAACAGCCACCGCCGGCAATCCTAATGATGACGTTTACCGTTTGGATGACACCGTCTGCTACCGCCTTCTAGTCCGTTCTGACATTATTTGCAGTCTGGCCCACTACGGCATGTACAGCCGGGGCAAGCTGTTAGCTGGGGCTGCGATGGCAAAAACCACGGCTTTGTTCCAAGGCCCCCAGATATACTGTACGTTCAATCCACAGTCAACATGTCCCACCTGGCAAAGCAGTCAGAAACCGCCCACCGGCCCCGGCCAGGCAAGAGTAGCCTGGTCTCCTGACGGCAAAGCAGCTTATTGCGGCACCAGCTCTGCCGGTGGCGGCAGCCACGACCAGAGCGCCTTCTCCATAAGCACCAACAACGGCCTCACCTGGAACCAGATAGGTTTGATTGACCTTTAGTTTGACACACGAGGTCATTTTCCTCGATAATTCTACTTCGGCATGATTAAGGCAGTTTTCTTTGACTTCTATAACACTCTGGCCACTCACCACCCGCCTCGGGAAGAGGCATGGGTCAATGCCTGCCGCGAACTCGGCATTAAGTTGGAAGCCAAGACGCTCTTTAACTCCCTGCCAGCGGCAGATACATACTGGCGTGATGAGAACTCCCGCTCACCGATAGATAAGAGAACCCCTGAGGAAAAAATCGACCTCTACGCCGAATATGGAACCAGGATATTGCAAGGGGCCGGAGTAGAAGTCAGCCGTGACATGGCACTTCAGCTATTAGCAAAACTCCAACAGCATAAATGGGAATTCAAAGCTTATGATGACACCTTACCTACCTTAAAAGAGCTCAAGAACCGAGGCCTAATCTTGGGACTGGTATCCAATGTCGCCCAGGACATGGAGTCCACATATACCGAGTTAGGCCTACAACCGTACCTCGATTTCAAGGTAACATCATCCGAAGTAGGTTGTGATAAACCCCGACCAGAGATATTTATGGCCGCGCTGAAGAAAGCTCAGGTCAAGCCAGAGGAATCAATATATGTCGGTGACCAATACCACCTGGACATTGTCGGCGCCCGAGGTGTCGGCATCAAGGCTGTGCTCATCGACCGTAACAATTATTCCCCGGATATCACAGACTGTCCTCGAATCCGTAGCCTCACCGAAATCACCCAATACGTCTAGCTTGATAGTTGGTCCCTTTTTGACTTAACATTGGTAACAGGTTACCGCTGCATTGCTGGACTCAGGATATTCTTAATTCAGGTGGGAGATAGTTGACCGAGCATACTCATCATGCCCAGCCTATAGGTGCCCAGCCTATAGGTAATAAACTGAAATTTAGCATTATTCTCACTGGCTTCATTCTGGTGGCAGAAGTGGCTGGTGGACTCATATCTAATAGTCTGGCTTTACTTAGTGATGCTGGCCATGTATTTGCGGATATCGTAGCGCTCTCCCTCAGCTGGTATGGGGTGAGGCAAGCCGAGCGTCCTCCCAGCACCCGCATGACATTTGGTTATCACAGGGTGGGAGTGATAGTAGCTATCGTTAATGCCGTCAGCATCTTCGCTATTGCAGCAATTATCCTTTATGAGGCCTACCACCGCTTTCAACAGCCACCAGAGGTTAACAGCCTGCTGATGCTACTTGTAGCTACGCCGGGGCTTGCGGTTAATGCTTTTGTTGCCTTCTGGTTACGCCGGGAACAGCAAAGTAATCTCAATGTGCGTAGTGCCTTCTGGCATGCCCTCGGCGATGCCTTAGCATCAATTGGGGTAATCATTGGGGGAGTCATCATGCTACTCACCGGATGGTTCTTGGTGGACCCGATTATTAGCGTACTTATTGGTTTTGTCATTATCCTGGCTGCCTGGCGCATATTAAGAGAAGGTTTGAGAGTTCTTTTAGAGGCTGCGCCTGGACATGTGGATATCACCGAGATGGTAAACGCATTGAACCAAGTGCCTGAAGTAAAGGATATCCATGATGTCCATGTATGGAGCGTTTCACCAGAGCTACATGTCATGAGCTGTCATGTGTTTATTGATGACCTCTCTACCACTCAAGCAGCCAGTATCCGTCAGAAAATCGAAGACGTGCTACGAGAGCGATTCCAGATAAAGCACACCACGCTCCAGATGGAATGTCAGCAATGCAACTCCAACGATATTTTCTGCACCCTAACTTACGGGCAGAGCGATGAAGTGGACAAAGGCCGAAAATAGAACAGATAATTTTGGGCGGCTCAAACTCCATAACTGGAGACATCTCATCATCAGACTGACCTACCGAAGCATAGCTACATAACTATTTATTGGCACTCCAAGTGAATTAGCCACTGGCTGGCATTTCGCCCTGAGGCAATAGAAAATCTTCCCTTCCGCTGGCAGTTCAGATAAAGACTCGTAGTAGCCCATACCTTTGGCAAATATGAGGTCTGCGGAATTGAACTCGTGTTTGAACTCAGCTGAAGCCTGAGAAAAATCTATGCCCGGAGTAGCCGTCCCGGTGGCTATTATCTCACCGAGCTGGGCTTCCAGCCTGGCTCGCCTGATATCTTCCAGCGTAACATCATCCTGAACCGGCGAGGCTTTAACCACGTAGGCAACAGAAGCCCACTGTCTCATCCATCTGATAAGTAGTAAATCAAAGAACACCTCACCAGCATTATCCGCCAGATATAGAACCCTTCTGGCATCCTTAAGCTTGGCTTTAAACCGCTCCGAATCATCGATGTCAAAATTCACCTGTCTTTTCATGTCTTCCTTTATGACATCAAGCGGCCTGAAGAAATCTATGGTATTACCCAGAGCAGCAAACTTGAGGCAACTTCTAAAGCTACCATGTTCAAGTTTTATCTGCTTCGACAGTTCTCTGGCAACTGCAATCTCCTTATCCTTCATTTCCCGGTAAGGGTCAGGGTTTTGCGTTACCTCCTTTATGACATCATGGATTTTGGTGGCAATAACAATCGATACACCACCCAGAGAGAAATTGTCACGGAGCACCTTCAGGCTCTCTTCTATGGCTCTGGCCTTAGCCTGCTCATCATCCGTAGCAAGCTCCGCAGCCTGATAAGCCAGTCTTTGCAGACACTCATAACAATTGTTCGAAGCTTTCATTTCCAAAATTATGTGCAGCAGGATAGATTTTACAGATAACTTGCGTTGAGTTAACACCTAAGGCCTACCGGTTTAACAACCATATCGATACATTCAAAACCGCCGCAAAAGTTACCCAAAGCAGATAAGGCCACAGAAGCACACTGGCAACCGAAGATATCCTGAAGAACTTCAAAACGGTGAACAGTATCGCAACCCACAGAGCTGAGATTACAATTAATCCGTACAAAGGAGACTCAAGACCGAAGAAAACCACTGACCATAAGGCATTTAGAATCAACTGTATCAGGAAGACGATTAGTGCTATCCTGACCTGTCGATTCTCCAATCCTCTACGCCAGACCAGAAATGCTGCTATGCTCATCAGTAAATACAGAAGGGCCCAACCTGGGGCAAACAACCAGTTTGGTGGGGTAAAAGACGGCTTTTCAAGCGTCGCATACCATGTTGGAATTGCCTCTCTTGTAAATATAGAACCAATGATACCAGCACACAGGCAAGCAACAACACATACTATCAGTTTGAAAATATCCTTGATGCTCATGTTTCGCATTGTATCATTTTTTTTCGAATCACCTAATAGCTGTAAACCCAGGTACGATTTTAGAGTCAGCGTTTTCTCTTGCCTTATGGCCTCCTGTCTTCACAATAGGCAGTCTAATTGCTGAGGAAATCAAGTATGGCCTTACTGACTTCCTCCGGCTTTTCCAACTCAGTGAAGTGACCGGCATCCTTAACAATCTGAAGCTTAACATCAGAGAAAACCGTTTCAATCCCTTCAAAGTACCAGAGAGGCTGAGCCGGGTCATTTTCCCCCTGCAGTACCAGCACCGGGAAAGTCATCTTTTTAAAACGCGCTAGCCCGACGTCTTCGCTTTCCATAGCAAAGTCCCTGAAGTAACGCGGGACAGCTTCGGCAACCCCGGGGCGGCTGAATTCGAAGATGATGCCTTCCATATCCTCATCGCTGATTTTCTGAACTGTTCGAGATTCATAAACCATCGTAACAAACGTCCTAGCGTCGGACATTATGCTCCTCGCCAAATCCTGATTTTTGAACAGCTCAAACTGAGGATGATTGGCCGGGTCGACTTTCAGCACCGGCGCTTCCATGCGGACATATTTAACAATCCGATCGGAAATTGTGCTGGCGATACGGTCACCAATCAATGTGCCCCAATCGTGAGTGACCAGTGAGAACTTTTCCAGCCCAATAACGTCAAAGAGGGCAATGAGTTCATTCGCCACCCCCTGGGCTGTATAGTCACCATCGCTTTTGTCAGATTGTCCATACCCCTTCAGATCAACAGCTGTCACGCGATATTTCTTGCTCACTTCCTCAATCTGGTAATGCCAGGAAAACCAGCTTTCGGGTAAGCCATGAAGAAAAACCACAGTTTCACCAGCACCGGCTTCAACATAGTGCCATTTAACCCCGCCAGCTTCCACAAACTTATGTTCAACCTTTAGTCCTTCAGGCAGTTGCTCAGGAGAAGTCATACTTGCAGGTTGGGTACAACTTGATGATACCAACCAGGTCAGAGCTAAAAGAATCAAAGAAATCCATTTCACTTATGTGCCCTCCTTGAAGATCAGAGTGTGGGACTATAGCCACCACATTCTAACAGAAGGAGCGTCCCTCTTACTAACCATAGCTTGAGAGCATGGCCTTAATCCCGTAGGGGAGTTTATGCTAAAATTAGATTAGCAGACAGGGTTAAAGCTATGCCGGCAAACTTACCACCGCAGTACTTTGATGCTGAGAAGCGCTACCGAGCGGCCAGGACTCCGGAGGATAAAATCGAGGCTCTGGAGACTATGCTTGCCATTATGCCCAAGCACAAGGGCACGGACAGGCTTCATGGTGACCTGAGAAGGAAAATCGCCAAGCTCACCGAAGAAGCCGAAAGAAAGGCTGCCACCAGCAGAGCCAGTTTCTACATCAGAAAAGAAGGCGCCGGCCAGGTAGCTCTGGTTGGCCTGCCCAATGTCGGCAAGTCGCAACTGCTGGCTGCCGTTACCGATGCATCCCCAGAGATAGGCGCTTACCCTTTCACCACTAGAGCGCCCAATATAGGCATGATGAAGTTTGAAAATATTCAGATTCAACTGGTGGACACGCCACCGGTAACAGGCCGTGACTCCCGTGTCTGGCTGAACAATATCGCCAGAAACGCCGACCTCATAGCTATCATTGTAGATTTAAGCAACCAACCAATAGAACAGGCAGAGGCTACCCTTCAGGAGCTAGAAAGCATAGGCATAGTGCCCGTCTCTAATAGCATTACAGAAGCCACCATCGGCAAACGGCAAAGAAAAATGCTAATCATAGCCAACAAGAGCGACCTGGAAAATTCAGGTGCCAGCGCAAAACAACTGAATGCTCAGTACAGCGGCCAATTCCCCGTGATTTCCATCTCTGCCTCAGAAGGCAATAACATAGAAGTGCTCAAGAGCGGGATTTTTCAAGCCCTGGATATTATACGCGTCCACACCAAAAGTCCAGGGCAGAAACCTGACCTGACCGACCCGATAATATTGAAAAGAGGTAGCACAGTAAGAGAGGCCGCCGAAGACATTCACAAAGATTTTAAGAGTAAAATGAAATACGCTGTAGTCTGGGGCTCAGGAAAATTCGACGGACAGAGGGTCAGTCAAGACCATGTCCTTCAAGACAATGACATAATCGAGCTACATATCTAGGATTATTTGCTGCGCTTCCTTCTAACCCAGACGTCATACAGCACCTCCGCCAGCTCTTCTATATACGGCCGATTCTCCAGCTTGAACCGCAATTTATAAAGACCCCAGGAATTTCGACTTCAACGTTTCCTTTATTTAAACTTGAAGCTATCAATAAATAGTGAACTTTAATGTCGGTTTAGTGATATACTTACTTCGCCAATTGGCACATAAATAGCCTGCAGCGTTTTAAAACATGTTAGGGAAACGAAATAATAGTGGAATATAAAATCTACAAGTACCGATGGGTTGTTTTGGCTATCTACATGTATGTAGCTGCGCTCACACAACTGTACTGGTTAAATTTTGCCGCCATTGATACTTATATCGAGGAGCGGTTAAGTATACCTGCCAGCAGCGTAATGTGGTTTACGCTTGTCTTTCCTTTAATACAGGTTTTGCTTACCATGCCTGCTGGCGTCATCATAGATAAAAGAGGATTTAAATATGGCATAGGTATCGGTGTACTTTTTACAGGTGCGTTTGCCATGCTGCGCTTGCTTAATCCCAGTTCATATACAGTGCTGTTAATTTCACAAATAGGGATTTCCATTGGGCAACCTTTTGTATTAAATAGCGTTACCAAACTCGCCGTAACCTGGTTCCCCCAAAAAGAGGAGGCCACAGCAGTAGGACTCGGTTCTCTAGCGCTGTTTATCGGTATGATGGCAGGACTCGGAGCAACGCCTGTCCTGGTACAGACCCTAGGATTTGAGTCAATGTTATTGATTTACGGTGCCATAGGCATTGTAGGTATATTTCTATTCTTTACTTTGGTGAAGCCTAAACCTTCAACGCCACCAAGAGAAATAGAGGCGCTGGAAGAGATATCAAACTGGGAAGGAATCAAAAGGATTTTGAAGATCAGAGATTTTGTAATTCTCGGCTTTATAGCTTTGATAGGTATCGGAGTTTTCAACGGCTTAGCTACCTGGCTTGAAAAAATACTGAACGAATTACATCAACTTTCAATGACCGACGCCGGTTCTATATCTGCGATATTAATTTTTAGCGGCATGCTTGGCTGTATTATCATCCCCATTATCTCGGATAAGATCGCGAGGAGAAAACCCTTCCTCATACTGGCATCTTTAATTGGGGCTATGTCAGTCACCGTTCTTATATTTGCGAACGGCTACAGTATGAACCTGGTTAACGGCATAGTACTGGGCTTCTTCCTTATATCCGCTCTGCCCATAATGCTGACTCTGTCTACTGAAATCACAGGAGCAAGGTTTGCCGGCATTTCAGTCGGCTATTTGCAGCTTTTAGGCAATGCTGCTGCGGTAATAATTGTCCCAGTAATGGAAATTCTGCGCGGGGCAACGAATCAATTTGTTTTGCCACTTGCACTGCTGGCAATACTACTGGCGACATCATTCATTTTGGCAATTCTGATAAAAGAACCAACAAAAAACAAAAGCACCTGACTATCACGATTGTAAGTGTTAGTGCGCGTTAAGTTGACAAGCTGTCCGAAAATGTAGTCCCGACCCTTTAGGGTCGGGCTCCCGAGGCTAAAGCCTCGGGGCTACATGTTTAATGTGTATCGCCAATGAGCTATAATTTTTCCCACAAAGTGGGAGAGACAGATTGCCAGTTAGAGTTTTCGGACAGCCTCTTAAGTATAAGTGTGAACAGCAAAATAATCGAGAAACTCAATAAACTCAAAAACGATAGGGTGCACGGTGCCGGTTGGCTGTCACGACAAGCTATCAGCACTTTAAACCTAGCTATAAACGAAAGCCAGGCTCGAACCGTTGCCGACTTTGTCGAAGAAATAAGAACGGTAGCTGCTGAACTCATTAAAGCCAGGCCTAGCATAACTTCCATAGCCAATTACATTAACCAGTTTCTCCAGCAGGTTATCCTCAGGTCTCGAAGTGAGAAGAATCTGGCTTCCCTAAAAAGTTTCGCCAAAGCTAAGGGAAACGAGCTCATCAAATCATCTGTAAGAGCTGTTTCTAAAGCTGTGGAATACGGCTGCGGCATAATCACCGACTTTGATACGGTGATAACCTGCAGCTATAGTTCGACAGTCTGTAAGGTCCTTGAGTTGTCTAGGCAGAGGGAGACGAAGTTCCGGGTCATCGTCGCCGAGTCCAGATTTAAGGATAAAGCTTACGGGGAAATCACCGCCGAGCAACTCATGAAGCACCAGATTCCAGCAGAAATAATACGTGATGAGAATGTACAACTTCGTATATCCAAAGTAGACAAAGCTTTAGTCGGTGCTGACAGCATAACAGCCGATGGTTATCTCATTAACGGCACACCGACACTTATACTGGCTCAGGCTACTAAAAAGAAAAAAATACCCTTCTACACGGTCTGTGAAACTGCCAAATTCGACATCCAGGGTTGCACAAGCAAAGGGACAGAACTAGAGCCAGGCTTTGACAAAACTCCGCTCGACCTGATAACCGGGATAATAACCGAGAAAGGCACCATGCAGCCGAGCTTGATCATCGCTTACATCGAGCAAATGACACAACTCTCTCCATCAAGGTAAAACGTTAGAGATGAAGAAGGTGATATTCACAGACTTGGATGGCACCCTTCTGGACAGGTTCAGCTACTCTTATGACCAAGCCCTAGAAGCTATCAATTTGCTCCATGAGAAAAAAATACCTATCGTCTTTTGCTCAAACAAGACCAGAGTCGAACAGGAAGCCTATAGAGAAGAGCTGAACATAAGAGACCCTTTTATTGTTGAAAATGGCGGAGCCATCTTTATACCTCAAGACTATTTTCCATTCCCCTTCAATCACCATAAAACTACCAAGGACTATCTTGTAATTGAACTAGGTATCTCAAGTCAAAAGGTAAGAGAGGTATTGAAGAGGATTGAAAAGGAGGTCGGCTGCCACATCAAGGGTTTTGGAGATACGAATGTCGAAGAGATAGCTCAAGAGACTGGCTTGAATTTGAGGTTTGCAGCTCTGGCAAAACAACGACAGTATGACGAGACTTTCAAAATCGAAGCTACTCCAGAAAAAATAGAGTTAGCACTAGATAAAATCGAGAAAGCTGGGCTAACCTACACTTACGGGGGGAGATACTACAATGCCATGGGTGGCGGCGATAAAGGCAAAGCCACCAAAATCCTTATCGAACTATACAGGAGAAAACTCGGCAAAATAGAAACTATCGGTATTGGTGATAACCAGAACGATATACCTATGCTTGAAGTTGTTGATATACCTGTACTAGTTCAAAAGCCTGACCATAGCTGGGAAGAGATAGGTTTACCTAATGTATACAAGGTCAAAGGAATAGGGCCTGAGGGGTGGAGCAGAGCAATACAAAAACTAATTGAGAGTTGAAAAAGAGAAATTGCTCAAGGTCATTGACACACATGCCCATCTTGATGAGCTGGAAGACCTCGAATCGGCGCTCAACAAAGCCAAAGAGGCTGGCGTTGTAGCTGTTGTTGCTGTTGGCTCAAATCACCAATCAAACCAGAAGGTGATGGAAATCTGTCTGAAGTATTCCGCTTTCGTTTATCCGGCTTTTGGTTTACACCCCTGGGAATTAGGTAACCTGGAATCTAACCAGATCGATACTATTCTAAGGTTTGTTGAGGAAAGAGCTGCTGAAATTGTGGCCATAGGAGAGATAGGATTGGACTATGATAAAAGGGTAGTCAAAGTGGCCCCAAAAGAGCTGCAGCAGGAAGTTTTTAAACGCCTCCTAGCTTTAGCTAAAGCATATGAAAAGCCAGCTATAATCCACAGTCGCTATGCCTGGAAAGACAGCTTTGAGCTAGTAAAAGAGGCAGGTATTGAAAAAGCCGTTTTTCACTGGTTTACCGGATTTTCCAGCGTGCTCAAAGACATACTCGATGCTGGTTACCTTATCTCAGCTACCCCGGCTGCTGAATATCACGAGGAACATATACGAGCCATCAAGGAAACACCGCCAGAGAAACTGCTTCTGGAGACAGACTGCCCGGTAGCATACGGCAGAGAGACCAAGTATCGCTCCGAGCCTGCAGACATCTTGAGAAGTCTGAAAGCCGTTGCCGCACTGAAAGGTATGGATGAAGTCGCCATGGCTAAGCAGACCACCTGTAACGCCGCCAATTTCTTTGGTCTTGCATCCGTGTAAATATCCTGATAACATAGCCGTGGAGAGAAGGAATTATGTATCTCGAAAGCCCAAGGTACACTGAGCGCTTCGGCTCAGTCAGGATAAACGACATCCAGAAGGTGGTAGCTCTCGACTCAGGGTTGAAAAGCGAAATACCTCCTCACGGTGCTATGGGAGTGGTAAAGATATGTGAAGACACCATTAAAGATTTCGAAGATAAGATGGCCATCGTGATTCCCATCAAGAATGAGAAGCTCAAGCTGTTTGAGGGTGTCATCAGCGGAATACCGCACGATTGCCTGATAATCGTCGTCTCCAACAGCCAGAAAGAACCCGTCGATAGGTTCAGGATGGAAAAAGACACCTTAAACCAGATGTGTCGCTACACATACCGTTCGGCTTACATAGTCCATCAAAAAGATGCAAGGGTGGGGGAAGCGATGAAGCAGGCCGGCTATACAGAGCTCGTGGACGAGAACAGCTTAGTCAGAAATGGCAAGGCGGAAGGCATGGTGATAGGACTGCTCATGGCTAAGCTGGCCGGAAAGGAATACGTGGGCTTTGTAGATGCCGATAATTATTCTCCTGGTTCCATACTGGAATACGTCAGAATCTTTGCAGCTGGCTTTAGTATGGCCAAGTCGCCTTACTCCATGGTAAGGATACTGTGGCACTACAAGCCCAAATTCTCAGGGGGGATGTACTTTAGGAAATGGGGTAGAGTATCGGAAACCACTAACAAGTGCTTCAATTCGCTAATCTCATCCAGAACCGGCTTTGAAACCAACATCATCAAAACGGGCAACGCTGGAGAGCACGCCATGAGCCTAAAGCTCGCAGAACTCTTACCTTATGCCTCAGGCTATGCGGTGGAGCCGCAGGAACTCGTATCTATCTTTGAGCAATTTGGCGGCAGTCTACCATCTGGCCCTGCTGACGTAGTGAGATATGGCCTCGACCTGTTTCAAATAGAAACCAGAAATCCCCATCTCCATGAAGATAAGGGGACAGAACACCTCGGCGGGATGTTGCTTGCTGGACTAAGCACTATCTATCATTCTCCTCTTTGTGACGAAGAAACCAAGCAACTTATCATCTCCCAGCTTACTATTCAAAAGGCCATGAAGCCTAAACAAGAGCCTCCCAAACCACATATCAACCGCCCTCCATGCAAAGTCCATATTGGCGAATTCGTAAAACATATGGAGCCACATTTGGAGACCTGTTCTGCTCTATACGAGGATTAGGATTCCAACCTCTCCACAAATCTCTCTATTCTAGTTCTCTCCGCCTCGTTCAATAGGCCACGTTCATAAGCCACAACGTCAAGGAAAAACTGGACAGGTTGAGATACTCGCCACATACTCTCGTCAGCATATTTGTAGCCATATCGAGAGGAGCTGCCCAACTTTTCTAGAGTGATTTTATCGCCTGAATATCCCAGTCTGGTCACTAACTCGTCGCCAAAGCCGTTGTGTGCTGCCACCTGCTTCAGCACATCATGGACTCCGGTGCCATGTTGAGCTGCACTTTTCGGCCTGCAGACATAGCCTTCCGGTAATCCGATTTTACGAGCCAAAGCACGGTGGACGACCTTCCCCATGCTATCAGGGGAATCAACCTTCAGTTGCGGAGCTACATTTGCAGCTAAATCGACTACAGCCGGGTCAACATAGGGGAATCGCATTTCCATGCCATGGGCCATGGCTATTTTATTCTCCCTATCCAATGTCTCTATATCAGCACGATTCAAGTCATCCCTCATCCTCCGGCATAATCCCGAATAATCTTCCTTTTCCAAAACCTTAGGGTACCATTCATAACCACCCCACAACTCGTCAGGACCTTGTCCCGAAAACATAACTTCAATGCCATCCTGACCAGCCATCTCCATCGCTGCATAGATACCAACACCTGCTTCAACCTGCACCAAGTCTCTCTCCTCGACAGCCTCAATGACCCTGGGTATATACTCTTCGACACCAGAAATGTCCAATTCCTTTACTCTGCAATCCACGCCTATCTCTCGAGCAAAACTACGAGCATTGTCCACATCCTCAACACCACGTACACCCACGGTATAGGCAACCACATTCACCCCACTATCAGTACCTAAATCAGCGAGCAGCTTGGCCAGCAGGCAGCTATCTACACCCCCTGACAGGAGCACCCCCACCTCATTAACATCCGCTAACCTTTTTTCTACAGACGAAACAAGTAACTTCTGATAACACTCAACGGCCTCGGAAAGGTCGTTTATCTCCGATTCCTCACCAACCAATGGAAACGCGTTATCGATCTTAACCCCAGTCTCATCAACAACCGCCATTGTGCCAGCTCTCAAGGGTACTACATTGCCCATCCCGATTTGCCATAATGGTTTCTTATTGGAAGCAAATGCCAAAAGGCCGTCATCGGAGGCAAGATAAACAGGTCTTGTCCCCATGGGGTCACGTGCTATCACCACCTCCCCAAGTTCCTTTACCACCAGGACATAGCTACCATCCAGAACATCAAGAATTGACTTTATTCTGGTCGTTAACGTACCTCGCTGTTCCTTTAGCAGACAAGCCACTAGCTCGCTATTCTTAGACAAGCCATGCCTCATGTGAAGCTTATTGGACAGCTCTTCCGAATTGTAAAGCCCCCCCTCGTATATTAAGATTGCTCCGTCCGAAACATCAAAGTAAGGCTGCTCCAAAGACCTCACTCCCAGAGGTAAGGAAAGTTGAGCCAATACCTGCCTTCCCCTTGCCACCCGAGATGATTTCTTCGGATGATTTTCAATTACCGCCCAAACCGCCGAAGTATCAGGCTGCATCATGTCAAGCATAGAAACAACTCGAGGAGTAACGTCACTATCATTTTCGCTGATAATGCCAGCTATTGGACTCATAAACACCTCCAATCAAAATTAAAATGGCTGTGTTCAGATAATTGAATCTTCCGCAGCATCCCGGTTGAGCCTTATTATTCTACAGTAGGGCATTGTATCATAATTGGACTCAAGTATCAATTTGATGGTTCTATTTTAATTACTTTATCACCCTTAAGTGTAAGCTTAAAGCGCCTAATTTCATCATTCCTGAAAGGATACTTAGACTGAACCTCGTACTTCTTTACACTTGGCATGTCATCATCAGTCACTAGTGTCAATTCCCACAGATTGTGTACTGCATCAATTATAGCTGCATTTACCAGAGTTCCCATAACGGTCTTCATCAGCTAACTCCCTTTATACAATAAAGTAAAGGTGAAGCCGACTGTTTGCCTTTCCTACTTCCTATCAACACCTGAAAAGAACCAAAAACTTGCTTAAGTTCTACCATATTTCTCGGGACACTGTCTACCAACAGAAAAGTAGAGATAGCTGCCGCACAGGTAACTGTCAACTATTGGTCGGTGAGTAGCTGCCAGGCCTTAGCCTAAACAGAATATTTAACATGTAACCCAGCAGAATAAATTAAAAACGTGTAGCCCCGAGGCTTTAGCCTCGGGATTCCGACCCTAAAGGGTCGGAGCTACATGTTGGGATGGAAATATCGAACATTGAAAACATGCCGAAATATTAACAGAAACGTAGGGACAGGCCTTTAGACCTGTCCGATATGGGTTAACGGACAGTGTAGTTGCCAGGCTTTAGCCTAAACAGAATATTTAACATGTAGCTGTCCGCTGTCCCTACCCTTTTCAACCCCGACCGACCAAAACGTTACAGTATCGCCGCACAGTCCGTGTGTTTGCCTACAAAGAATGAATGGAGTAAAATAACTAGCAAAACTACAGACAGGAGAAGAATTAGGACTCATTGAAAGCAGTTATATTGGTAGGCGGTGAAGGTACCAGGCTACGACCACTTACTTACTCCACGGTAAAAGCTATGGTACCGGTGCTAAATAAACCCTTCATCGACTATGTCTTCCGTTACCTCAGCAATCACGATGTAAATGAGATTATCTTAGCCCTAGGTTACAAGCCCGACTGCATTACAGACTATTTCGGTGATGCCAATCAACTCGGTGTCAGGCTCGTCTACAGCGTCGAAACAGACCCGATGGGCACCGCTGGGGCTGTCAAGAATGCTGAGCCGCATATAGACGACACTTTCTTTGTTATGAACGGCGATATCTTCACCGACCTCAACCTGACCGACATGCTACGTTTCCATAAAAATAAAGGCGCCAAAGTAACCATCGCCCTAACTCCCGTAGAAGACCCTACTAGATTCGGTGTTGTTGAAACCGACAATCAGAAGCGTGTAAAGCGCTTCGTCGAAAAACCAAAGCGCGAGCAGGTTACCAGCAACATGATAAATGCCGGAGTTTATATCATAGAACGCGAAATCCTGAATCGCATACCGAAGGGCAAACGTTTCATGTTTGAACACGATGTCTTTCCCTCACTCCTAGCCGACAGGGGACCCGTCTTCGGCTATGCCACAGAGGACTACTGGATAGATATGGGAACTCCAGAGAAGTATCTACAACTGAACCGCGATTTGCTTTGCGGCAAAAGCACTCAGGTTGCCTTTAAAGCCGGAGATATCTGCGTAGGCAAACGAAGCTCTGTCAACCCGCAAGCCAAGTTAACTGCGCCAATTCTAGTAGATAGTGACTGCATTGTTGGCAAAGGAGTTCAGGTCAAAGGGCCGGTAATTATCGGCGCAGGATGTAAGATAAATAACGGTGCTACCATCGAGAACTCAATCTTATGGCAAGATGTTACCATCGGTGAGCAAGCCGTCTTAAAAGATTGTATTATAGCTAGCAATAGCTACATTGAAAATAATGCCTGCATCGAATGTGCTACTATTGCATAGGCAAAGAAATAATTTTACAGTCGCCCAAATAACAGATTTAGGAGGCCGATACCATGTCCGAAAACATAACCAATGTAGACCACGATAGCTTTCAAAAAGCTGTCTTAGATTCACAAAAGCCAGTGCTGGTTGACTTCTGGGCGCAGTGGTGTGGGCCATGCCGCACTGTTGCCCCCATCATCGAGGAATTAGCCAAGGACTACAAGGGTAAGGTAGAATTCGCCAAGATAAACGTAGATGAAGTTCCGTTCGTAGCTTCAAAGTACGGAGTTATGAGCATCCCGACTCTTATGATATTCAAAGGCGGAAAACCTGTACAGCACGCAATCGGCTACCAGCCCAAGGATCAGCTAAAGAAACTGCTGGATGGCGTGCTAGCGAAGTCGGACAGCAAATGACACAGATTCCCTATATCGTCGCTTTTATCGGTGGACTGCTTTCCTTCTTCTCGCCATGCGTCTTGCCCTTGGTACCAGCCTATCTAGCCAACCTGGCTGGCGTTACTGCCATCGACCCCCAGACCAGAAAAAGCTACCTGCCAGCTTTGTTTCATAGTCTAAGCTTCGTACTCGGCTTTTCTCTTATCTTCATCGGCCTGGGGGCCTCAGTTGGTTTAATAGGCACAACCATAACTGCCCATTCAGCTCTACTCCGCCAGATAGCCGGCGGTTTGATTATCGCCTTTGGTGTATTCCTGATAGCCGCCTTCAAATTGCCCTGGCTGAACTATGAAAAACGCCTCAACACCACCGTTGGTAGCAACCCCGGTTATCTCCGCTCTATCGGTATCGGGGCTGCCTTTGCCTTGGGCTGGACACCCTGCATCGGCCCGATACTAGGCGCTATTTTAACCTTAGCCTGGAGTTCACAAACAATAGGACAAGGTGCTCTGTTGCTGACTATCTATTCCCTGGGGTTGGGTATCCCCTTCATCATTCTGGGCTTAGTCTGGGGAGCCATCATGCCCTGGTGGAAAAACATAAACCGTCACCTGGGCACAATTTCCATAGTAAGTGGAGTGCTGCTTATAATTGTTGGCATACTCATACTTACCGGCAATCTAGCATGGCTCGGTCAATTCGTCCCTTCTTAGCAGGCTGTCCGAAAATGTATCCCCGACCCTTTAGGGTCGGGTTCCCGAGGCTAAAGCCTCGGGTCTACATGTTTAATTTGTATCACCAATGTACCTATAACTTCTCCCACAAAGTGGAGAGAAAAATTGTCACATGGAGTTTTTGGACAGCCTCTTAGAACCCAGTCAACGAAAGGAGCGTTCATCAAGTGAAAAGAAAAACACCGATAATATTGGCGACCATTGCACTTATATCGCTGGTAATGATTAGCTGCGGTACAGCTAAGATTCCCCAAGTGAGTGACAAAGCCCCTGATTTTACCCTTGAAAGCATTGACGGTAAGAGCATAAGCCTGAGTGATTTTCGAGGCAAGGTAGTGTTGATCGTGTTCACCAGTGTCAATTGTAAAGAGTGTGAAGAGCAAATGCCTCACATCATAAAAGCATACCAGCAGGCAGGTGGGAAGCTGGAGGTTTTGGATATCTACCACATCATCTACGACCCAAGATTAATCCGTGATTACGTAACTAAGAAGCAGTTCACAGCTTTCCCTGCTCTGCCTGACCCAAAAAACAAAGTTGCCACCGCTTATGGCGCGACAGGCTTCCCACCAACAAACTTCATCATAGATGCAGCAGGAATTATCAGGTACAAAAAGATCGGGCCTTTCCAGAGTCAGGAGGAAATTGAGAACATACTCAGGTCTCTGTAGTCAGCTATGCACAGCTTCTGAACTCGGCCATCTGGTCATAAACATCCTAGTTTCATTCTTGCCCAGGATGTATAATAAGGGCAATTACAGAGACTTTAAGTCGGTGCACCGAAGCAATCAAGGAATAGAAGTATAGTGCCAGGAATAATCAGGTGTCCTAGCTGCGGCCAAGAAATTGATTCAAATAGCCGGTTCTGCATTCACTGCACTGCCAGAATATGTCCCGGTTGCCATGGACCTGTTCCGCCAAGAGCGGTATACTGTCCCCATTGCGGCTTTGCGGTTGGTCCAGCAATGCCTGGCGCAGCAGAACAACAGCCACCAACACCACCTCCACCACCCAGACCACTTCCTTCGTCACAAGGTGGCATAATTGGTCCACAGCCTAGACAGCAGCCGCCATATCCTCAGACTCCATCAACTCCAATGCCAGGCGCTGTGCCACAGGCACCGGTCCCACAACCTATACCACCCCGGCAATATGGAACGGATGGCCAACCGCCGGGAGCCTCCGGCTCACCTGGTGCTATGCCTTACGTCAGTGCGCAACAACCATCAGTAAGCACTCAAAAAACGTTTGTGGACACCGGCCCAATACGAGTGAGGCGGTTCCCTACAGCTCTAGTCGCTATTCTCATTATCGCCATTATTGGACTTCTAGGCTTCGCCACCTTCAAAGCCGGCTGGCTTGAAGCTCCGCTTAGCACCGTTCAGGAATTTGTTAGCGGAATCAAACTGCCACAGTGGCTGCCCATCAGCCCCAAAGATACCACACCTCCCACAATTCAAAACGTCTCGGTTTCAAACATAACTATGACAGGCGCCGTCATAACCTGGCAAACAGATGAGCCGGCTACCAGCCAAGTAATGATATGTGACCCAGGCGGTGGCTGCACCTGGACAGAGCTTGATGAAAATTTGGTTACTAATCACTCCGTAAGTCTAATTGACCTCAAGCCCAATACGGCCTATCACTTCACTGCAACATCAACCGACGCTAAGGAAAATCAAGCGATCGCCGAAGGAGATCTCACGACCTCAGCCCAGACCACTGCAACCCCACTGACCATCTCAGGAGTTAAAGTATCCAACATCACTGACTCAAACACTACTATAACTTGGCAAACTGACAAGCCTGCCACCAGCCAGGTAGAATACGGCACAACAAATGCCTACGGCTCAACCACAACTCTCGACCAGAATTTGACCGCCAGCCATAGCGCCATATTAGCAGGGCTAAAACCTAATACCACCTATCACTTCAAAGTCAAATCGAAAGACGCCAGCGGAAACGAAGCGACATTTCAAGACCAGACCTTTACTACTCGTAGCACTGTGTCAGCCGCCGCTGAGGTAGGCCCTGAAGTGGGCAAGCTCGCTCCTGATTTCACTTTGCCAACACTAGACGGCAAACAGGTAAGCTTAAGTGAGTTCCGAGGCAAGATAGTAATGATCAACTTCTGGCAGAATGTCCAGCAATGTAGAACTGAGTTGGATTATATTCAGGCGGTTTATGATAAATGGCCACAAGACAAGCTGGCAATACTGGCTGTCAGTTGGAAACAGACTCCACAGGATGTGCAAAGTTTTCTTAACAGCAAACCTTTGACTTTACCCATCCTAATTGATGAGACAGGAGAGGTCGCCGAAAAATATGATGTCCTTCGCAGCCCCGTCAGTCTGTTTATCGATGCTCAGGGGATTATCAAGGATAGGAAAGATTGGCCCTTCAAAAACGAGGTACAGATAGAAAGTATACTTAATTCTATGCAATGATCTCTTGTAATCCTCCAGAATTAATAAACTTCTGGCCGGCTCCGACTGGAAAATGCTTTCTCTAACAAATTAAAAGCTATGACTTTAGGTGGACACACATGCCAGAGAGTGAAAGCGTTAAACCCACAAACCCTAGACGTACCAGACGTGCCCTACAGCATGAGCGTCCTGATTCCACTCAACCTCCTGCTGTCGAACCAGAAGAGATAGTTGAAAAGACCCGAAAAAGAGGCCGCACACCCTCCACAAAAAAGCAAGGCCTCCTACTACCTAGGCAGTTGCAGAAGATATTAGTTGCTGCCATCATCTTCAGCCTGGGTTCTATAAGCTTCATTGCCTTTGTCCTTGCCCGAGACACCACACCTCCTGTAATCCAGAGCGTATCGTTTTCGGATATGATAGGAAAAAGCGCAGCCATAACCTGGCAAACCAATGAGCCGGCTACCAGCCAGGTTGTATGTGGACCTGACGTTTGCACGCCGACAGAGCCTGACGAAGCCCTTGCTACTAATCACTTTGCAACATTAAGCGACCTCAAGCCCAATACAAGATATCAGCTCATCTTGATATCGAGAGATAAAGGTGGAAACGAAGCAAGGCTTGAAATAGAACTCACAACTCCAGTCCAACCTTATGCAACCTCACCAATGATCTCAGGAGTTAAAGTATTCAACATCACTGACTCAAGCGCTACTATAACCTGGCAAACTGACAGGCCTGCTACCAGCCAGGTGGAATATGGAGAAACTGATTCTTACAGCTTAATTACGCCACCAGACGAGGAACTGACAACCTATCACAGCATCACCTTAACCGGGCTAAAGCCCACCAACACGTATCACTTCAGAGTGAAAACGGAAGACGCTGGCGGAAACGAAGCGATATCTGAAGCCCGAACCTTTATCACCATCAGCACTGTAGCAGCCGCCGTCGAGGTAGCTCCTGAATTAGGCAAACGCGCGCCAGATTTCACCCTACCCACTTTAGACGACAAACAACTAAGTCTGGGCCAATTCCGTGGCAAAATGGTAATGGTCAACTTCTGGATGACTTCCTGCAGTGCTTGTAGAAATGAAATGCCCTACCTGCAAGCAATTTATGACAGATGGTCACATGACGACTTAGCAATACTTGCTGTCAACGTCGGCGAGCGCGCTGCATTCGCACAGAGCTTTGTTGATAGGCAGGGACTTACTTTCCCTGCGCTGCTCGATTCGGACGAGGCAGTGAGCAAGATTTACCAGATATCCTCTTTCCCCACGACCTTTTTCATCAATGCTGATGGTATTGTGAGAGAAATAAAGCAGGGGCGCTTTATGAGTCAAAGTGAAATAGAAGACATACTCAAGTCCCTCTAATCATGATTCATGGTAATAACTGAATTCACCGACTTTTTGTGCCTTTAGCTCATCACATGAACCACATCCAAGGCGAGAGAATGCATGAATCCAATTTACTGGCCACAATTGCAACGGCTGTAGTCCGTCATATAAAATACGTGAAATACAAGAGGAAATCATGAAGAGACATAAGTGGTACACGATCCTAATCATTGGATTAGCTCTTATTTTGTCAGGTTCGCTTGCGGCCTGTAACAAATCAGAAGAAGTTCCCTACGCCCCCGGCTTTACCTTGAAAACCACTAATGGTGAAAGTGTAAGTCTCAGCGATTTTCGCGGCAAACCGGTCATGCTCACCTTCTGGAAAATTGATTGCCCGGCTTGTGAGTTCCAAATGCCTCATACACAAGCACTCTACAATGAGTGGCAAAACGAGGAGATAGCAGTGCTAACAATCAATGTGGGCGATAGAGCCGCATTTGTCCAGGAGTTCGTCACCAGCCGCAGGCTGACTTTCCCCGTATTGCTCGACCTGCAAGGAAAGGTCGCTCAGGCTTACGGAATCATCGGCGTCCCATTTACTTTTTTCATTGATGCCGAGGGTATCCTAAAAGCATACCAGATTGGCCCTTTCCAGAGCCGGCAAGCAATAGAAAGCGCGCTCGAAAGCGTGTTCCCGTCTCTCACCCTTAGTCCTAAAACTAGTGTCGGTCCTGAAATCGGTAATGTCGCTCCTGATTTCACCCTGCAAACCATTGATGGTCAAAGCATTACCTTAAGCAAATTCCGAGGTAAGACTGTGTTATTAAACTTCTGGGTGAGCTCATGTGCTGCCTGCGTAGATGAAATGCCTTACTTACAGACAGTGCTTGATGGACAAGCAAACGATGAGCTAGTTATACTTGCCATCAATTGCGGGGAAACCAGCCAGACTGTGCAGAACATTGTTGACGGCCTGAAGCTTACCTTCCCTATACCGCTTGACCCAGACGGAAAAGTATGCACGGACTATAAGCGCGGTGCCCCCACAACTTTCATAATCGATGGCAACGGCATTATCACGGCGATAAAAGATGACGTCTTTCAGAGCCCTGAAGAAATAGTGGATATGCTTGATTCCATGTAATCGTCAAAAGTCCGGAAAACTAATTGCCGAGCCTCGCATCTAAATAAGGATAGTAGCCTGGCTGCCTTTGGCACCACCGAGCAATTGATAGCCATAGAAGGGTGCTGCCAGCCAAATGAAGCTACGATAAAACCCACAAGCAAGAGCCGAGCTAGTTAGACAAAAGCCCTCTAGAGGCTTCTCTCCACATCAACTAGACAATGTTCGGGGATTGTAATCACCCCTCATCACCACTGCTAAACTCAACAATCTCCTCATCATATCTCAATTTACTCATTGCTTGTCGAATCCTGGCTCTACTCCAGCCAACGCTAGCTAAGGTCCGACGGACAAATTCAAAACTGGCTTCATATTCAGGACTTACCAATTCCGAAACCCCCAGGCTTTCCAGAAGTTCTGACTCCCTTCTTCTATGTACACGGGCGACAATTTGAAGCTTAGGATTGATCCTTAGCGCATTTTTCACGGTAGTAACCACAACTAACGGGTCAGGATAAGTAACGACCAGAGCCTTAGCTTTATCTAGCCCAGCCAAGGAAAGGACATGGGCATTGCTAGCATCTCCATATATACAGTTTTCGCCCTTCCCGTTTAGCTCAGAAACAATATCAGGATCCATTTCAATCACCAGACAAGGAATTCTGAGACCATTCAAACTTTGAGCAATATTACGTCCCACTCGACCGTAACCGCATATCACCACCTCACTTGAGGGCTGATGCAATTCAGCTTCAGACAAAAGAGGAGCATCTTCAATTACTAGCACTCCACCAGCCGGAACTCTGGCCACTCTGGAATACACCACCGAAGCCAGACCCATGAGCAATGGAGTCAACAACATAGTGACAACTGTGCCGGCTATAACTAATGAATACATGAAAGCAGATATTACCCCCAAATTCATTCCAGCCAAAGCCAAGATAAAGCTGAGTTCACCAATTTGAGCAAGACCAGCGCTAATTAACAACGCTATCCGACCGCTGTAGCCAAATAGCCTAACAATGCCGAAACAAACTCCAAACTTGATAACAATAACAACTGCCACGACTAGAACTACCACAGGCCAATTTTCCACCACAAACTGGGGACTTAGAAGCATGCCAAGCGACACAAAGAAAAGAGTGGCGAACACGTCTCGCAAAGGAGTAATCTCAGCTAAAGCCTGATGGGTAAATCTTGACTCTCTGAGCAGCAAGCCAACGATGAAAGCCCCGAAGGCAACAGATAATCCAAAAATATAGGTAGCGAAAGCGGCTCCAAAGCAAAGGATAAGAACCGTGAGCAAGAAAAGCTCACGAGGCCTTACGCCAGCCACCGTACCTAACAACCAGGGTAGCACCCAAAGCCCCAAAGCAATAGCTACCCCCAAGAAAAGAACTGTTTTGCCAACAGCTATAGCAAAGGTGGACAGCAAGCCTTCCGGGGATGCACCGAACACAGGCACCACGACCATCATCAGGACAATACCCAAATCTTGGACTATCTGGATGGCTATCATAATCCGCCCATGCACCGAATCTAATTCGCCCCGTTCCATAAGAATTTTGAGGCAGACCATGGTGCTACTCGATGAAATGAGGAGACCAAAGAAAGCAGCTTCAGCTAAAGACAAATGGAACAACAGTTTGCTAGCTACCAGACCAAGGACAAAAATAGCTAGAATATGAGCTATGCCACCCCAAATCCCCACCTTACCTACCTGCCTTAGCTGGCTGAAAGACATCTCCAATCCTATGGTGAGCATCAGCAAAGCCACGCCTATGGTGGCTAAAGTCTCGATTAACTCCGGGTCACCAACCACACCAAAACCATGAGGGCCAACGGCAACACCCACCAGTAAGTAACCCAAAATTACCGGCTGCCTCAGCCGATGAGCTATCATGCCACCAACTAAAGCTGCTGCCAGAACAATAGCAATGTTGACAATAGGGTCGAATCCTGTCATAATCCCCTGCAATCCATAAATTTAGCCCAATTCTAACACATAGAACCCAAGACCTAAAAGGAAGGGATAAACTCCAGAGGTCCCTAATCTCAGATAGACAATCAACAAAAGGAAGGAACACTATGTTCAAGACACGTATGACCGAGCTATTTGGAATAAAGCATCCCATTATGCTTGCGGGGATGAATTGGATCACCGAGCCCGAACTAGTGTCCACTGTTTGTAATGCCGGGGGGTTAGGTATCTTTGCCACCGCCAGCTGCACTCCAGAAGAAACGCGGCAAAACATCAGGAAGATTAGAGAGTTGACTGATAAACCCTTCGGGATAAACCAAATCTTGATAGGCCCTGGGGCTCAGGAAAACATACAGGTAGCCATAGAGGAAAAGGCCCCCGTGATAAACTACTCCCTGGGAAAGCCTTGGTTCGTTGAGCAAGTCCACAGTTATGGCGGGAAAGTTTTGGGGACCACAGCAATTGCGAGGCATGCAGTCAGAGCGGCACAACTGGGGTGTGATGCTGTGGTAATCACCGGCCACGAGGCAGCAGCCCATGGAGCTGATGCCACTTCACTCGTTTTAATACCCATTGTTGCTAGGCAAGTAAAGATACCTATCATTGCGGCTGGCGGTTTCTACGACGGGCGAGGACTTGCGGCAGCTCTGGTATTAGGAGCTGACGGTATATCCATGGGCTCTAGATTCATGCTCACCAAAGAAAGTAATATTCACGACAAATTCAAGCAGCTTTGTCTACAGGCTACTGAACAGGATACGCTGTACAGCGACCGTTTCGATGGAATGCCTGGTAGAGCACTAAAGACTGAAGCTTCCGAAGCAATGATGAAAAGTGGATTCCCCTTAGTCGAAGCAGTGCAGGGTGCCCTAGAGATAAAACGACTTCTGAAACTGTCTTTGTGGAAGTTCATCGGCCTCAGCTTTCAGATGATGAGAGCCGAGGAGGGATCACCTCTCTGGGTGCAAGCACGCCAAGCGGTTTCTGCGAGAAGAAGTATGAAGGCGATATACGAAGGCGACATGGAGGAAGGTATTTTGTTTGCTGGACAGGATTGCGGCGGTATCAGTGACTTACCCAGTGTCGAGGAACTCATAGACCGAATAATCACCGAAGCTGAAGAGATACTGGAAGCAACAAAAAAACTGGTGCACCCTCAGAAGAAGTGAGCTTTTACCACTCAATGTAAGAAGGCAAGGTTTAGTGGGGCCTTCAAGAATCTTACCCTCGCACTCGCTTGTGGACATTGGCAAGAATCTCCTCGGCCTCTTGCACCATCCCATCTAACAGTTCTTGGCAACTGACAATCTTCTTGATGAGACCGATAGATTGACCCACGGCAAAGGGGGCTCCGTCGACATCGCCGCTTTCCCAAGCCTTTTGTGACCGCTCGCCGGAGATGAGAGGTATTATTTCTTCGATACTGCCATGTCGCGCCTCCACCTCGAGTACCTTGTGGACTAGTTCGTTTTTCAGAGCTCGCATTTGCAAATCGATTGTCCTGCATATTAAGGTGGTGTCACTCTCCTGGCGGCGGATGAGTTCCTCCTTTATCCTAGGATGTGCCTGGCATTCCGTGGTAGCAATGAACCGAGATGCCATCATCACCCCTTCTGCCCCTAGAACCAAGGCGGCAGCCAATGTTCTGCCATCAGCTATGCCTCCTGCGGCAATAACAGGGATTTTCACGGATTCGGAAATTCGTGGGGTCAGCAGCATTGTGGTCACATCATCATTTAAGGGATGCCCGCCTTCTTCGAAACCGGCAGCAATTACGGCATCATAACCAGTTTCCTCAGCATGTTTTGCATGTCTCACAGAACCGAGTTTGTGTATTAACTTCACGCCTGTTTTCTTGGCCTGTATAATAGCATCTTGCCCCAGATATCGGTCTAAAGGTGCGCCTGAGATTTCAACGGCAGCAACCTTTTCTTCACAGCAGGCCTCAAAATATTCCTTGTGCATCTCTTTCGTAATCCTCACTGAAGGCAAAAACGTGATGTTCACGCAGAACGGCTTGTTTGTCAACTGTCGAGTTTTAGCAATGGCTTTACGAAAATCACTTCCAGATTCGTAATTCCCCGATGTCAGATTTCCAAGCCCCCCAGCGTTCGAAATCGCAGCACACAGTTCGGGTTTAGCCAGCCACATCATACCTCCACACATTATTGGGTGTTTGATACCAAAAAGTTCTGTCATTCTAGTTTTCATGGATTTCCTCCTTCGGTTTCCTTTGTGCTTCGGCTGCTATCCTGTTGAAAGGTTTCTTATGTTCAATTCGTGCAAACAGGCTCAAGTCCCCATATCAGCTTGTGCTTGCCCCTATTGCCATTTTGCGCATCTTCTGGGCGGTGTAATTATAGCCCTCAAAGGGCAACGGGGCAATGATTATAAGAGACCTTATCATTGCTTTCATTTTTCATTTCTTGTTATAATCCCAAGGTTGGGTTTCGGCCGAAATAAGATAACAATAGCAAATAGAGAAGGAAGGGGACCACCATGAAAACAAGGATGACCGAGGTATTTGGGATAAAGCACCCCATTATGTTAGCCGGAATGGCTTTCGTTAGCTTGCCTAAGCTAGTAGCCGCTGTTTCCAATGCCGGAGGCTTGGGTATGTTCAATAGCGTTGCCAACACACCTGACCAGATGAAAGATATCATCAAAGAGATTAAGTCGCTCACTGACAAACCGTTCGGCATAAATGTCACGTTGCTGTTCCCCAACGCCAAGGAGAATGCAGAAGTAGCCATGGAAGAAAAGGTGCCAATCCTGAACTATGCGCTGGGCAAAGGCGATTGGCTTATCAAAGCGGCGCACGAATACGGCGGTAAGGTTATAGCTACCGTAGCCACCGAGCGACATGCGCGCCGGGCCGAGCTGGACGGAGCTGACGCTCTTGCCGTCACCGCCCTTGAAGCGGCAGCGCACGGAGGTGAGCCCACTTCATTAGTCCTAATACCTCTAATAGCTAGCCAAGTAAAGACCCCCATTATAGCCGCCGGTGGTTTTTGCGATGGCAGAGGGCTGGCAGCAGCTTTAGCTCTTGGTGCCGACGGCATATCCATGGGCACGAGGTTCATGCTTACACAAGAGAGCCCGGTACATGAAAAAGTCAAAGAGGTTGGTCTTACAGCTACAGCCGAGGACACTATGCGCTCCGATAAAATCGACGGCCTGCCCGGCAGGTTCTGGAGAAACAAAACAGCTATAGAGCTGTCGCAAGGGCAAGTGTCACTAACTCAGGCCGTATCCAGTGGGTGGCGGATAAAGAAAATGCTGAATGTTCCATTCTATAAGCTTTTCTCTTCCGGTTTGAAGGAAAGAGGTGTTCAAGACTTAGCCCGACAAGCTGTCAGCATCGACTTTCTTAAGACTCTCCAGGAGCCTAGCGACGTGAATGACATAATACTGCCACTTGGACAAGTCACTGGCAGGATAAATGATGTACCCACCTGCCTGGAAGTAATTGAACGAACGGTCTCCGAAGCCGAAAAGATTATCAAGGCGATGAGAGAGAAGGTCGCCTCCTAAAGCTAAGGGCAGAAACTTCTCAAGACAGGTGATAGATAGGCTAGCTCTGGAAGCTGAAGGGGTCGCTCCTCATATAAGCACTAAAGGCCCATTTAAGCCCTTTGTACCCAGCGCCAAATAGCAAGAGACTTTACTAATCACAAATAAACAACGTCCGAAGGCTGATCCAGAGCCAAAAACATAAGCAGGTAATCCTTAAGGTGGCCAGTTATCAAGAAATTCTGCTTAACATGCTCTTTCCCATTTTGCCCCAGCCAGTTGGCATATTCCGGGTTGCTCAGTAGCTGTTTGAGAGCATAGGCAGCACCCTCAACCGTGTAGCACAGCAGCCCGGTAAGCTTATTCTTAATCTGCAACGGTATGCCTCCGACCGCCGAAGCCACCACCGGCTTCGCCTTCCATAAGGCTTCACTTATGGTCAGCCCAAAACCTTCCTTCAACGACTTCTGAATGATAATCGTGGCTGCCCGCTGCAAGGCATTAATCTCAATATCACTCTCAGGTGGCACCAGAAAAACATGAATATCAGGATTACCTTCCGCTCGCCTTCTCACCTCCTCAAGTACTTCCCCGGATTCAGGGTCGTCAGCAGCCGTCCCACCAGCCAGAACCAGCTGGCAGTCTATGCTTTTCCTCACCATCTCAAAAGCCTCTATCACCCCCAGCGGGTCCTTAAGACGGTCAAAACGGGAAATTTGAACAATCATCGGTTTGTCCGAAGTCAAACCATATTTTTTCAACACAGCATCAATCGTCCCTGAGTCAAGTTCCTTGTTCTTGTCACTCAGTGGGTCTATGGATGGTGTAATTAAGAACTGACGGATAGGCAATTTCTGAGCAAAGTTAGGTGCCGAGAAAACAGCGGCGTCATAATCAGCAACGAAGTCGCGTAAAAATTTCCATACCTTCTTATCAGGGCTGGAAACATCAATATGGCATCTCCACAACCATTTCCTGCCTATCTCCTTCTTCTTGGCTATCAAAGCTACTGGCTGTGGGTCATGAATGAAGAAATAGTCTCCATAAAACCTCATTTCCTCCAGATTCCGCTCACTTACTTCCGAGAACAAAGCGAAATCTTCTGGCGAAATCTTCTCCTTCTTACCATGAAGGGCATTGTGGAATCTCTTTGTCACCTCAAAGAATTCCTCGCTACCGTTGATAACATCCCATCTTGCATCAACACCTAGCTGATTAAGCAGAGGCACCATATGTTCCAGGATCTCCGCCACCCCACCACCAACAAACGTGGAGTTTATAATCTGAATGATTTTGCCAGATAATTCCCCGGCCAGCACCCTTAACTCTTCAAGGCAGCTTCTGCCAACTATCGGCTCATAGTCCTGTAACCGGCTCCTAGATTGTAAATAAATCTTGTCCTGCAACGAATCCACCTTATTTAATGCGCTTCTCAATCAGCTGAATAATGGTTGACCTTAAGCTCTCAAGCGTATAATTATATGGGTCAAGATAGGCTAATCTGTCAGCCAAATCCTTGTCCCCGAGACAGTCCTCAATCCAAATAGAAAAGTCGTTAACACCCTTCTTTAACCTCAACCTCGCCTCAAAAATATGGTAACTGAGGGAATTTAGGCTAACCTGCCTGAGCACCTCAACGAATTCCCTGAGGTCATGAGCAATATACGGAGTAGGCAAAATGAAACTTATTGACTTGATGAAATGGAACTCTCTCCCCTCATGCGCAGTTCGCCCATCCGGCTTTTTCGATAGATAGTCCCTAATTACGCCTTCGATTCTTGCCCTCAAGGCACCGATGGTAGGGAAATCAAACGTGTCAATGCTAGCTAATTTCTCACCCAGGACTTCGTCGCCCAGCTCATCACTCACCCACAGGGCAAAATCATTAGCAGGCTCCGGAGTTAGATAATGGTGCTCCTCCAAGAAGTTATGCGTATGATAATAAATCACCGGGTCAGGAACTTCTTTTAATACCTTAACCAACTCAGTCAAATTGCTGGCTTTAAGTCCAGTCAGCTCTTTCAAATGGAGATGCGTGTAAAAACGAAAAGGTTTAGTAGCTTTCCTGAGTGGACGCCCATAATTAATAACAGTGCTCTGGAGCAATCGGCTATTAGGAACCAAAACGAGATTGCCATCGAGACCTCTAATCTGGGTGTTTCTCCAGGTCACATCAGTGACATAACCGCTCTCCCCCGATTCTAATTTTATAAAGTCGCCAACCTTGATTTGCTCGCCTTGGGCTAGTTGAAAACCTGAGAAAAGATTGGCTAGTACGTCTCTAAAAGCTAAAGCTGCTATCAGAATAACAGCAGCCAGAAGCAAGATGATTGGGGTTGTCGGCGCTCCCCAGACATCGAGCAATATCAAGGCACCGACCACAGCAATAGTAATTCTGACTATGTTCACGAGTAAAGCTTCTGAGGGTTGCAGCCGCTTGACTTTACCAATATAAAGCTTCAGTATTTTTGTGCTTAAACTGACGACCACCCAAATCAATGAAAAGACGAAGAGACTGGCCAAGACCTTGTCAGCCAGAGCTTCTGCTGAAGCGTTTAAATTGGAGACATGGATGGCTATAATAGCCCCTAAAATCAAGAACCAGTGGATAAACGGGGTCCGTGTCGTCTGAATGATTAACTGGCTTCCCTCCCACTTGTCTGTCGCTGCCCAACGGTTAAAGGCTCTATAAGCAATCCTCCTCACCCATAATCCCACCACATAGGTAGCCAAGAAAACCAGCAAAGGAACAACAATGTGCAGCCAGTTTTGGGTTAGCCAAAGCCAACTCTGGGTTAGCCAATCAAACATGCGCGTCTCCACACATTATAGCATCTTCAAGAATTGAGCCACCTCCTCCGGCGACTTTAAGAAGTAGCGAGCTAGTGATTGATAGTTCCCCTCACCGACAAAAATTGAAACGCCATTATTCCTCTCAATCGCCTTAAAACCATCTTCATCAGTTAGGTCATCCCCTAGATATATCGGCAGTGCCTCACCCTTCCCCCTAGTCTCCTTACACTTGGCCACGAGCCAGGCTATAGCCTTACCCTTATCCCAATCCACCGGCGGTCTTATCTCATAGACTTTTTTACCCCGGGTAATCTTTATCTTGCCGGTAACATGCAGCGGGTCGGTAATCCTGCTAAAAGCATCTTCTACTTTCCTCTCTTCAGTCCCGTCAACTGTGCGGTAGTGGACACTTAAAGTCAAACCCTTATTTTCGACAAACGCCCCTTTAATACCTCTCAACGTGGCTGACAGCGCCTGATTTAACATCTGAAGGAAAGGCCTCATTTCCTCAGCAATAGGCTCTAAGAAGCTTGAACCAAAACCTTCTATCTCCAACCCGTGGTTTCCGGCATAAATAATGCCCTCTAAATCCACTTTACTTTTTAGGTCAGCCAGAGCTCTGCCGCTAATTATACCAACTGTATAGCGACGGTTCTTAGCCAATTTTCGGAGTAGCTTTCTTATCTCCTGAGGAAGAGCAGCTAATTCCGGCTTATCTACAATAGGAGTTAAGGTGCCATCATAATCCGAGAGAAGCAGGATATGGTCAGCTGATTTGAGACGATGGGCAACCTTATCCCATACATCGAAAAGATACTGCATGACATAAACACCCTTAAAGCCCCAGATTAGCTAACTCAGAAATGATGCTCCCAGCCCAACGATAAATATTGTTTTCTTCCACCGCCTGGCGCAGCTTCCTCATCCTTGCCTTCCTTTGTTCCTTAGGCATTTTGATGGCTTTTCTTATCGACTCAGCAAAGTCGTCAGTAGCGTAAGGATTTAAAAGAATGGCCTCGGTCAACTCCCTAGCGGCCCCAGTAAATCGGCTAAGGATCAGCACACCATCTTCATCTGTTCTGGAGGAAACAAACTCCTTAGCCACCAGATTCATCCCATCGTGGAGCGAGCTGACAATGCAGAAATGTGCTAGCCTATTGAAAGCCAGCAAAGTTGTCGGTGACAAATGCTCCCTGACATATATTATTGGTTTCCAATTAGCAGATTGATATTTCCAGTTTATCTCCTCGACAAGGTCATCGATCTCGGCATTCAGCTCCTTATATTTCTTAATATGAATCCGGCTTGGCTCTCCTAATTGAAAGAAAACCATACGCTCTTGGTACTCTGGATACTTGGCTAGGAACTTATCCAGAGCTCTGAACCTGTGCGGGATTCCTTTCGTGTAATCCAACCTGTCAATCCCAATTCCAATAAACTCATCACCCAACTCCCACCTACGGCGAATTTCTTCCATCTCTTCAGTGACTTCCGCCTTGGCAGCATCCCGTGCTATTCGGTGAAAGTCAACACTGATAGGAAAAGGACACACTAGGGTTGTCGTGCCACCCCGATTGACCGCCGACCTCTCATTGTCAACTCTCGACTCCAGCATCCGTCTCACCGTTTCCAGAAAGTTATCACAATGATACCTTATGTGGAAGCCGAGGAGGTCGTTACCCAGTAAACCGTCCAATATTTCTTCCCCCCAGGGGCAAATTCGAAAGGCCTCAGGGTTAGGCCACGGAATATGCCAGAACTGTGCCGTAATGACCTGAGGATTTCTGGCTTTTATCAATCGAGATAAGAGCGCCAGATGATAATCCTGAATAAAAACAAACGCCTGACTGTCGCCGACTTCCTCCAGAACAGCGTCAGCAAAAATCTGATTCACACGTTTGTAAGTGTTCCAATGAGCTTCATCAAAGTTCGGTGGCGTATAGGCAATATGACATAGCGGCCACAAGGCTTCGTTTGAGAAACCCAAATAGTAACCTTCCTCTTCTTCCTTGGTTAACCACACCCGTCTCAAGGTATAGCAAGGCTCATCTGGGGGAACTGATACGCGGTTTTTATCATCAACAACTTCCCTGTCGGCACTGCCGCTGCCATGGGCAATCCAGACACCGCCACAGGCACGCATTACCGGGTCCAGAGCCACCGTCAGTCCGCTCGCCGGGACAACACACTGGATTTCATCTACAGACGAAACATGGATATAAGGCTCTCTGTTGGACACAACTGCAAATAAGCGGTCGGTTAATTTGGTTTTAACTAGCTCTTGTAAACCTTCCTTCGTCCAGCTCAATTCACACCTCCTTGCATCCTCATTACATCTTCGTCTTAATTGACAACAGAACGACAATCGCCAGTTCTAACACTGATGAGACAGAAACAATGAACGCTTACCAGCTATTACTGCCGCTTGTTGATAGCAGCAAGCATGACTTCAAAAGAAGGACGAGATAAAAACATCAAGAGGCATAAAACTAGCCTTATATCGACATGACGCAGAGCTTTGGCTTTTCACACACAACAGCTCTTGCCAAGCTAAAACGCTCTGCCATTCCAGACGATATACACAGGGAAAACCGATACCGTATAAATTTCGCGCCTATTTCTTTTTGGTCGTGGCTTTCTTTGCCGGCTTGTCAGCCTTCTTAGCATGAGCTGCACAGGTCTTGCACATAACCTTAAACCCCTTTCCTTTGCCTTCTTTACTATACCACCCGCTAAAGCGCACAGTCAATATTTTCAAAAGTGTTTATCAACAATCCGTTTTCAATATAGTTGCGACCCTTTAGGGTCGCCTTTTACAACCAGCCAAATCTTCGATTTTTCTGAGTAAAGCGAGGCTAAAACCTCGCTGCTACATTAATAAAACTACCTCTATTTTCAGCTTCCACCACCGAAGCCTTGACCACCCTCACAGCAGAGAGTAGAATTCCACAAACTGAAGTGAGCAGAAGGCTGGACATACAGAGGTAATTCCTATGCCTAAAAAATTTCCGCTAAATGCAGAAGGCTTTCACCCGTTCGCCGAACTTATAGGCTTGAAGTTCTCCACATCCAAAAAGGGATACAGTGAGTGCGTCTTGGAAATAAATGAAAAGCTGCTGAACCCGCACAAGGTTGTGCATGGCGGAGTCATCTATTCGATGGCAGACACCGGCATGGGGGCAGCTCTTTACCCACTTCTGGATGAGGATGACCTATGTGCCACAGTAGAAATCAAAATCGCTTACTTCGCAGCGATAGCATCTGGCATCCTTGTCTGCAAGACAAAGGTCATTCACAAAGGCAAAAGAATTGCCGTACTTGAATCGGAAATAGAAAGCAATGGTCGCCTCACCGCCAAGGCCATAGGCACATACTCCATATTTAAAGCCAAGGGGGATTGACTAGATTGTCTACCACAGTGGATTGTCACTCTGAGCAAAGCGAAGAGTCTATACCAGATTCTTCGCCTGTTGGGCTCAGAATGACAAAAGAGGTTGCTGACGCTTCCACAAGAACAGAGATATACTATGCCTGAAAATCTTTCGTCACAACTTGAAGAATATCTGCCGCCTCCAGTTCTAGCTCTGGCAAAAATTGCTGGGAAAGAGGGCAGTGAGTTGGGGCAGGAACTATACCTTGTCGGCGGAGTGGTGCGCGACCTGTTTCTGGGTCGTGCCAACTTCGACCTCGATTTGGTCGTCGAAGGCGATGCTATCAAGCTAGCTCAAGAGCTAGCCAAGAATAGCCGGGCAAAGTTAACGGTCCACACCCGCTTCGGCACCGCCAAACTTAATTACCCTGGCTTCAGCCTTGATTTGGCCACCGCCCGCAGCGAAACCTATAGCAAACCGGGGGCCTTGCCCACCGTTAAGCCGGGCAGCCTTAAAGATGACCTCATCCGCCGAGACTTCTCAATTAACGCAATGGCACTTTGCCTGACACCTCATCGCTTCGGAGCGCTTATTGACCTTTACCACGGCAAAGACGACCTTGATAACCGTCTCATCCGCATCCTGCACCCGAATAGTTTCATCGATGATGCCACCCGAATCTTAAGAGCAATGCGCTACGAGCAAAGGTTAGGCTTCAAACTAGAGGCGGAAACCGAAAAATTGCTTCGCCGCGATGTGGCTATGTTCGATACCATAAGCGGTGACCGCATAAGGCATGAGCTGGAGCTAATCTTGAAAGAAGCTGAACCAGAGCGAGTCCTTAGGCGAGCTGAAGAACTAGGAGTTCTCAGCCAACTGCATCCGTCGCTCAAAGGCAACGGCTGGCTCAGCCAGAAATTCGAACAAGCTCGCCAGTCATATAAGCAAACCTCACTTCCTCCGCTTTACCTATGTCTCCTCATCTATAATCTAACTGATAAGGAAGACGAGGAGTTCATCTTACGTCTCAACTTCCCCAAAAATTCGGCTCAAGCCATGCGCTATACATTGCAGCTCAAAGCCCAACTCAACAGCCTGGCCAACTCTAAGCTAAAGCCCAGTGATATTTACAAGTCGCTTCACAGCTACACAACACCAGCCATTCAAACCAATGCTCTGGCATCAGAATCACCGATAGCGAGCCAGCACCTGCAGCTGTACATAGCAAAATTACGCTATGTAAAAACACTGCTGAGCGGGGAAGACTTGAAGAGGATGAAAATTCCCGCTGGGCCTCAGATAGGAGAGATTTTAAGCGCACTACACAAGGCACGGCTCAACGGAGAGGTGAGGACACGGAAAGAAGAGAAAGTGTTGGTTTATAGCTGGCTCAAAGGCAATCAGGTTAAACCACCTGCAGGATAGCGTTTATTCTGTCACCCTGAACGAAGTGAAGGGTCTCCTCATCCTTCACGTAGATTCATATCGAGATGCATGAGATTCTTCGCTACGCTCAGAATGACGAAAAAAGCGAAGTGCTTCCTCAAAATGACAGATAAAAATGCAAAAATGTTATGGCTTGCTCTTTAGAGTCAGAATGGTTGGAACCTGTCCTTTTTAACTTTTGACTTGTCATTTTGTATTTTTTATATCTGATTTTTACATTGCGCCCAGAGGCAGACAGACCTGAAGGTCTATCGCTAATGTCATTGCGAGCGGAGCGAAGCAATCTCTGATAGCTGCACCCTCATCCTAACCTTCTCCCTTCAAGGGAGAAGGAAACTTTCTATTAGACTACGGTAGATACAGCATAGGCTTCAAGCCCCTGCAGGCAAAGTCGGTGATATACTTCCTCGGCCTTAGCCTCACTATCCACGGGAGCAAACAGGGCTGGGCCTGAGCCAACTAAGTGAATGTCCGTGCCACCTGCTTCCTCAAAATGCCTCCAATAACCTTCCAGCCCAGGAAAAGCATCAAACGCCACTTTGTCAAAAACATTAAACAACAAAGATGGAGAGAGCCGCCTATCTTGAGACCAGATTCTCGATGCTTCGCCAATGGACTGCCCTTCAGTAAAATGGCTGGCATTCAAACGGGAATAATGTTGTTGTGTTTTGCGAGGTATTCTGGGCATCGGCGGCAAAAGCAGGACAAACCAACTTGACACCGAAGCTGCCAAAGGCGTTACCTTTTCGCCTCTGCCCTCTATTAAAGCTGCGCCCCCATGAATAAAAAAGGGTACATCTGACCCAAGCCTTGCGCCTAGCTCAACCAAATCTGAAGTCGTCAGCTTTAGCTTCCAGAGCCTGCTGAGAGCTGACAAAGTCGCAGCCGCATCACTACTGCCACCACCTAAACCAGCACCCCAGGGTATTCGCTTCTCAAGTCTAATCCTGATACCCTTCGCGCAGCCACTGACTTTCTTGAGCAACTCAGCAGCCTGAATAATCAGGTTATCCGAAGTCTGCAAACTCGGCTCAGTGCATTCAAAGGAAGCCCTATCAGCTAGCTCAAAGGAAAGGACATCACACAGATTAATTGTCTGAACCAGACTGCGAATCTCATGGTAGCCATCAGCACGCTTGCCTAGAACTTCAAGGACAAGATTAATCTTCGCCGGTGCCATGCATGTCAGCATACAATCTAACCCTTTTTCAAAGTCTCCAAAACCTCATACAACCTCGCCCACTCTTCCAGGCTAAGCGTTTCAGCCCGGCGTTTAGAGTCTATGTTCGCCCCCTCCAGCAATAATATAATTTCAGCCGGTTTCATTCCCAAGCTATGAGCTAGCGAGTTGTGCAGTTGCTTTCGAGGTGAGTTGAATCCGGCTCTCACCACATCAAAGAAGCCACCCATATCAGCCACCTTAACCGCAGGCTCTGCAAACAGGTCAAAACGCACAACAACCGAATCAACTTTCGGCTGAGGATAAAAGCATTGAGCTGGCACATGCGAGACAATCCTCGGCTTACTGTACACCTGAAGACTAACCGCCAGTAGAGACATCTTGCCCGGCCCGGCAACGATAGCCTCGCCAACCTCCTTCTGCACCATCACCACCATCAAAGATGGTTTCGGCGAGGCTTCCACAAAATAGCGCAATACCGGCGAAGTAATATAATAGGGGAGATTGGCCACCACCTTGTAATGGCTTGTTCTTTCTAATAGCTCTGATGGACTAACCTTGAGTATATCAGCGTTAATTACACGTAAATTGGCCAGTGAAGCTAACCGGCGCTTCAACAGCGAAGCCAGCTTTGTGTCAAGTTCCACAGCAACAACATTACCAGCTCGCCTAACTAACTCGACAGTTAAAATGCCCAAACCAGGACCAACTTCAATCACAGTGTCTGCCGAAGAAAGCTCAGCAGCTTCAACTATGGCCTGTAGAACTGATGCGTCCGCAAGGAAATGTTGCCCTAGGCTTTTCCTCGCCCTGAGACCAGACTGGCGAAGCAGTCGTTTGACCTGAGTTGAGGGGAAAATCGCTTCGTTAGGCACTTAAAGCCTTTGAATCTCCTGATGCGAGAGTAATCATCAATAACTTTTATGAACACATGTAGCCCCGACCTTTTAAGGTCGGGCGCACGAGGCTAAAGCCTCGTGGCTACATGTTGATGTTTGATTTTTAATGGCGAGGCTAAAGCCTCGCTCCCACATCAATAAGCAATCTCCTTGTACCCGGCGCCTCCAAATCTTGTTCCCGCTTGTCGCCCTGAGCGATTGTGAGATTCTTCGCTTCGCTCAGAATAACACGGAAGATTGCCAGGCCATTCTAAACCCTAAGGTTAAGAATCCTCTGAGCATTCTTATACAGAACCTTCTCAATCACTTCAGGCTTAAAGCCGAAGCCTTCAAACTCATTAAGCCATCGCTTCGGCGGGATTTCGGGATAGTCAGAACCATACATAAACTTATCTTGGAGCCGTCCGCCGACTTCTCTCTTAATAGATTCAGGAAAGTATTTCGGCGCCCAGCCAGAAAGGTCAGCAAAAACATTCCCCTTGTGGAGCAAAACAGCGATCTGCTCTTCATGCCATGGCCAGGACGGGTGAATCATTATAATGGTCAGCTCTGGAAAGTCAGCTGCTACGTCATCAATATATGGTACAGGTCTCGTATACTTTAGACGCACTCCACGACCACCGGGCATGCCGGCACCCGCGCCAGTAGTCCCTGTATGAAAAGACACCGGTATTTTCAGCTCAACGCACTTCTCGTAAAGGGGATAAAAACGCCTGTCATTTGGGAAGAAAGCCTGTAGAGCTTGCTGAAACTTCAGCCCCATCAACCCCAGTTCCTTAATGCATCTTTCCAGTTCTCGCATAGCCGCCTTCCCCTTCCACGGGTCAATCATCGCCCATCCACCGATGAATACATCCGGAAACTTCTTGATTAATCTAGCTACCTCGTCATTGGTATTACTAGTGTCATAGCCGCTCACAGATTCCGTGTCCCAACCTATTAGAATAGCCTTCAAATCCAACTCCTTGAAATCCTGCGCCATCTCTTCGTCCGTCTTTACCTTATACTCTACCCCATAGTACTTGGAAATATACTCCACCAACTCGGGGCCCCACATACGCTTGCGGTCAAAAGCCGCTGTGGTCGGGTGAACATGGACATCAATAGCCTTCATTCTATAGCCTCCTTATTACATCATAGTGTAGCCACCGCTGACGCTGATGGTCTGTCCAGTTATGAAGCTTGCCGCATCCGAAGCCAAAAAGACAACGACGTTGGCAACATCCTGCGGCTTACCTAGCCGGCGCAAGGGGTATGCCTTTGCTACCTTCTCCTGAACTTCTGGGGTTAAGAATTGAGCCATCGGACTTTTCCACATGCTAAGCTCACCAGCATGCTCAGGGTTTTCGGGCAGCGTCATTCCAGGGCAAACGACATTGACATTTATGCTATAGCGACCCAATTCCCTAGCCAGAGACTTGGACATAGCGATTACACCACCCTTACATCCAGAATAGACAGCTTCCCTGTATTCCCCCATCCTACCAGCATCGGAGGCAATGCTGACAATCTTGCCGCATTTCCTCTCAACCATATGGTCTAAGACCGCTCTAGTACAGTTTATGACACCCCAAAAATTGATTTTTACTTCTTTTTCCCATTCCGCCCGTGGCTTCTCAATAAATAACCGGTCCATACCCCAGCCGACGTTGTTAACCAAAATATCTATATTCCCGAACTTTGCAAGCGCCTCCTTAACCATAGCAGCTACCGAATCCACATTTGTAACGTCAGTTTTGATAGCTATAGTCTTGCCACCCAAAATATCAGCCTCCTTAGCCACCTTCTGTCCCTGAAATTCGTCTATATCGGCAATCACCACATTAGAACCTTCCCTGGCAAAAGCTAAGACTATGCCTCGACCGATGTTCGAGCCGCCGCCAGTAACAATCACCGTTTTGCCAACCAAATTCAAGTTCATTCCAAACCTCCTCTTTGAGTTTCGTAACATGGGCCGTGCACCGGCTGTCGATTTTTACCTTTTAGCTTACCCCAGTTAGCCAACTCCGACCAGGTAGCCTTGCGGCGCCCGGAGATAACTACTTACCGCTGCTTCCTTCCGGACCTGACGGGGTTCATAGCCCTCCGCCACGCAAGACCCAGCCCTCAACGCCGCTTTACCGCAGCAGTCCTAGAAGACAAAAACCTCGAGCCGGAATTCAACCCCGCTATAGCGGATCTCGGGTACAGGGCACCGCTAGTTCCCCATCTAGCACGGCCCAACTAAATACTACTATGAAGGACTGAATTTTTCAAGACTACCAGCCCACGCTCAATCGCATAATAAGCGGCATGGGCAGCCCTCGCTCTGCCATCTTCTCCTGCGTAGCTGGAATATCATATTCAACTCGGTAATGATAGACAGTCCGGGCCTCCGTATCATAAAGGGCATAGCTCGCCCGAGGGTCACCATCCCGAGGTTGCCCCACACCCCCAGGATTAATGATCAAGCGTTTTTTCCCCAACTTCAAGTTAGCTCCTTCTGGGAACATCCTGTAGGCTGCCCTATTGCCGGCGAGTTCGAAGATGAGTGGAACGTGGGAATGCCCCACGAGGCAGTAAGCTGTTTCAAAATAGGCAAAGTTATCTTGCGCCGACTCAATCGATAGCAGATATTCCCAAATAGGCTCCCGTGGGCTGCCGTGAACCAGCGTAAAACCGTCCTGACAAAGGCTAAGAGGTAAGTTTTGTAGGTAATCTATATCTTCAGCGGCTAACTGCTGTGCTGTCCAATGACAGGCTCGAGCTGCCACGGGATTAAATTCAGCGGTATCCATCTTGCCTATCGCTGCCCAATCATGATTGCCGGCAACACATACATGCTCAAATTGACGCAGACGCTCAATGCACTCATGAGGGTCAGGACCGTAGCCTACCACATCGCCAAGACACCATATCTTATCGAAACCCCCTCTATCAGCAGCATGGCGAAGTACTGCCTCGAAAGCTGTTAAATTGCCGTGAATATCGCCGAGGATTGCATAACGCATACCGCCTAACTATACCACCCGAAAGCCAATTTGTTAAGTTTGGATAACGGGGTATGATAAAGAAGAGAAAAAAGGTAAAATATTGCTGAAGAAAAAGGCCGAAGACAGTGTAATATAAAGAAATGTATTATTTTGCTTATGCCTCCAATCTTAATCGGAAGCAGATGGCGGAGCGCGCTCCGGACAGCAAGCCCAAGTTCATCGCCACATTGCCTAATCACAAGCTTACTTTCACTTCGCGTACGGGGCGACAGGGCGGAGTCGCCAGCATCAGACCAATCAAAGGCGAGAAGGTTATCGGGGCTGTCTACGAGATATCCGAAAGGGATTTGAAGCGGCTGGATGGTTATGAAGGCTATCCCACTGTTTACGATAGAAGGAAAGTTACGGTTTGGACGGAGACTAACGAGCCAACAGAAGCCATCACCTACATTAAGATAGACCAATCACGAGAAGCACCGCCTTCGTCGGAGTACCTGGATATCATCAAGCAGGGGTACAGGGACTGGCAAATAGTCTAAGCGTGATTGGTGCTACATACAACCCTTACCCCACTCACTCTTGTAACCTTGTATTCTGCTCTATATCGATAGCCACATTGCAGAGGTCGGCAAAAGCCACTAAAAACAAACCGCACAATACAGAAACTACAACCCCTCCTACTGCTATGACTGCTGCTCCAACCCCGGCAGCTCCAGCGACTTCAGGCACAAGGTCTTTTAAGAATGCGACGTCTTGCGCTGCCATTACAGCTGCCGCGATTGATAAAAGGCTACCGCCCACACATATTACCCAGCCAATAATATTGTAAATAATGGCAACTGCTCTCAGTGCCCCGTATTTTCGAGTTGGCGCCTCTCTCGCCGTCGGCTTGGCTCCCGGCGTTGGCTGCGGCTCCCAAACCTGCTGTTGACTAGCGGCTGGCAATCTCATTCCACAGGTGGTACAAAACTGCAGACCGGCACTCTGCGTGCCACAATTGGGGCATTTACCCATTTGTCGCATATATTATCAAGCCCCCCTGTCGCCTCACGCTCCAAAAGGAAGCTGGTAATTGAAGCCAAGAACCATAACCACGAAGACAATCAAGTAGATTATGCCGCCAATTAATAGCCCCAGTAACACCATGCGCCACCATAGGCCCCAGGCCAGACCCCAGGTAGGCTTGACTTCGACCTGCTGGCGCTCAACAACAGGGCTCACCACAGTGCTAGGTGCCGCCGGCGGTGCTATCCCCGTTAACTTGGCTCCGCAATTTCCACAAAACTGCTGCCCAGCGAGATTTTGCAAACCACAGTTAGGACACTTAATCTTTGGCTGCTGTGGTACCTCAGTAACCAATTTCGCTCCGCATTTCCCACAGAACTGTTGTCCTGCAGGGTTTTCCATACCACAGTTAGGGCATTTGACCATCTGCTGCATATCACTCACCTCCTTACCTATTTAATCGCATTATATAACTTGCATTTGCCACATACAAGACTTTTTTAGAGCCTCATAAAGAAAAACGATTAAAGTTTAGGCCAAAATATAAGCTTGTGCTATAATCGCATCAATGAAGATCTCCGAGCTAGGCGAATTTGGCTTAATTGGGCTTTTGGCCGATATTGTTGATAGAACCAAGAATCCTCGAGATATCTCTTGGCAACGGTTACTCATCGGCATCGGTGACGATGCCGCTGCCTGGCAAGGAGACAGCTCTATCCAACTGGCCACCACAGATAGCCTGATTCAAGATACACACTTCGACCTGAATATCACCACCTGGGAGGAGCTGGGCTGGAAAGCCATTGCTGTGAATCTTAGCGATATTTCAGCTATGGGCGGCATTCCCATATTTGCCCTGATTTCCCTGGCTTTGCCCGGCGAGCTCGAAACAGGCTGCATTTCAGGTCTGTACCAAGGCATGGCTCAAATAGCCAACCAGTTCGGAGTCGCCATAGTCGGCGGTAACATCGCTTCCGCTAGCAAAACGATGATTACCGTCACCGTTTTAGGTAGCCTGGAATCAAAGTCCGCACTAACTCGCTCGGCAGCTGTACCAGGTGACCAAGTAGCTGTTACAGGATATCTGGGACTATCAGCTGCTGGCCTCAAGATGCTCAAGCAAAAGCTCAGCTTCGATGCCGAAACCAGCCAACTTCTCAGGCGAGCCCATCTCCAACCCATACCAAGGATAAAAGAGGGACAGGTTCTCCTACGCCACGAGGTCAGAGCTGCCATAGATATAAGCGATGGTCTGATTGCCGACCTGACTCATATATGCAAGGCAAGCAAAGTCAGCGCCAAGATAAACAAGGACTCGGTGCCAATCCACCCTATACTTCAGTCCAACTTCAAATCAGATTGCCAGCAATTAGCCCTGAGTGGCGGCGAGGACTATGAGCTGCTCTTCACCGCAAGCAGTCAGGTTATCAACCAAATAAAACAAGCCATCTCTTGCCCAGTAACAGTAATCGGTGAAATAACTGAAGGAACACCAGGGCAGGTGACTCTAAGTGATGCTGCTGGTAAAAGTATTCCCTGGCAACAAGGCGGCTGGGAACATTTTAAATCCAAGACATGAAGAAAGTGTTTATTGTCATTGCGAGGAGCGTGAGCGACGAAGCAATCCCAGAGATTGCCACGCTACGCTCGCAATGACGAAGAGGAGTTGCACAACATCTCAAGCATGGGCACCAAAATGGCAGAGCTAAAGTTTATCTCTCACAGCCCAGAACAGACTCAACGCCTGGGGATCTGCCTCGGCAAACTGGCTCAGGCGGGTGATGTATTTCTCCTCACTGGCAACCTGGGAAGCGGCAAGACCTGCCTGACACAGGGCATTGCCTGGGGACTGGACGTCAAAGAATATGCCTTCAGCCCTTCCTTCGTCATAGTCAGAGAATATCACGGCAGGCTACCCCTATACCACATAGATTTATACCGACTCGACCGCGTCGAGGAAATCGTAGATTTAGGGCTGGACGAATATCTTTATGGCAAAGGCATTTGCGTAGTCGAATGGGCAGAGAAAGGTATGGCAGTGCTGCCTGAAGAACATTTTCTGATTAATCTTAGCTACATATCCGATACGAAGCGAACCATCAGCCTTGAGTCCAAAGGTCATCGCTATACCCAATTATCAAAATTTCTTAATTTGGACCTGAAAACATGGAGTTAGCCATAGATACTTCAACCGATTCCTGCAGCATCGGCTTATCCCGCCAGGGGGAGACGATAGCCGAGCTGACCTGGCACTCGGGACAGAGCCACACTGTGGAACTTGTGCCCAATGTAGTTCGCTTGCTTAACCAGAACAAAACCAGCCCTCAATCTCTTACCGCCATCTTCGTAGCCAAAGGCCCGGGGAGCTTCAACGGGCTTAGAGTCGGCATAAGCGCAGCCAAAGGATTAGCCCTCGCCTTAAATATCCCGCTGGTGGGGATAAGCACCTTAGAAGTCGAGGCTTACCCCTTTGCCTTTACCAAACTTCCTCTATGCCCAATTCATAACGCCGGCCGTGGTGAGATTGCCACAGCCCTTTACCAGCGAAATGATGACTGGCGCTGCATAGCTCCGGAACACATCACGACTGCCGATGCCTTATGCCAACAAATCAAACGAAAAACGCTATTCTGCGGTGAAATCCCGCCGTCTGTCATTGAGCAACTGCAACAAAAACTAGGCAGGCATGCCATAATACCTGACCCTGCCGCCAGATGGCGCCACGCCGGTTATCTGGCAGAGCTGGGCTGGCAACGTCTAAGCAGGGGTGAACAGGATAATCCGGCAAATCTCCAGCCCCTGTACCTGCGCCAACCACCGATTACCCAGCGCAAAGTGAAATAGAAAGGAATACACACTGTCGGAAGGAGTCTAAAGATGGAAAGAAGTCTAGTGCTGATTAAACCTGATGCCATGCAAAGAGGACTGGCCGGAACCATCATCTCCCGCCTTGAAAGACGAGGGCTTAAGATTGTGGCTATGAAGATGCTGCAAATGGACAAAGCCTTAGCCCAGCGGCATTATGTCGTACATCAAGGCAAAGCCTTCTTCAACGACCTGGTTGACTTTATCACCTCAAGTCCCATAATTGCCGCCGTTTTCGAAGGGGAAAAAGCTATAGAAGCCGTGCGACAGACAATGGGCACCACCGACCCGGTCAAAGCCTCTCCCGGCAGCATCAGGGGCGATTTCGGACTGGATATTCAGCAGAACCTAGTTCACGGCTCCGACTCAGCAGAAAGCGCCGAAAAGGAAATAAGCCTTTTCTTCACCCCAGAGGAGATTTTTGAGCATCCCAAGAAAACCGACTAGCACCTCTGCCCATCACTCCAAACTTTTCACCTTCTGTCATTCTGAGGGAACCCTTCGCCATCTGTCATCCTGAGCCCTTCGTCCTCTGTCATCCTGAGCGCAGCGAAGGATCTCGAAGCGAATAATCCCGCTCAGGGCAGGCTCCGCGAAAGATCTCACACAACTCAGGATAAACTCCATGACCGAAGAATCTCTCGTAGACTCTTCGCTTCGCTCAGAGTGACAATTTAGCACCGTGGCTTACTGGATCCTGATTATCGGCGTGGCTTTATGCCACAAATCATCTAACCGATAATAGTCTCGCTGTGATGGGGAGAAAATGTGGACTATGACTTCTCCTAAATCGAGGAGAATCCATCCTGAATCGGCAGTTCCTTCGATGTGGGAAGGGGATACGCCGTCACGCTTCAGCTTTCCGTGAATCTCCTGCCTGATAGCTTCAATCTGGCGGGTGCTATCTCCACTGCAGATGACAAAATAGTCGGCAAAGGAGCAGACCTGTCTGGTATCCAGCATAACAATATTATCAGCCTGTTTATCCGAAGCCGCCTCCACCGACCGCCGCGCTACTTCTATCGATTCCAGAAATTGCTCCTCCAACTTAAAGTTGCCAAACCTACATACATATTATACCACATCCTCAGACGTCTACCGAAAGTTGTGACACCCTTGTGACAGTTGTCGTTTTTGTGATAAAGTTACCACCAATTTACTTTCAGACATTATCTTCATACACGGGACTGCTAACACTGAGAGATAAAACTTGATGTAAGGATATTCTATCAACTATAGTATATTAGAAAGAGAGGTAACTAGACTATGCAAGAGGTTCAACCTGTAGACCGGGATTACGACCTGTGGGTGTTGCTGAACCAAGTGCAAACCTTGATATTGAATGCCAGGGATACAGAACTGATGGAATACGGCACAACAGCCATGCAGGCTGCAATCATGTTCATTACCAACGCTGTCGGCGATGCGACAACCCCGGCTGAGATATCAAGATGGCTTCTGCGCAAGCCCGCTTCTATTTCCGGTCTCCTGGACAGAATGGAAAGGACAGGGCTGGTGGAGAGAGCCAAGGACTTGCCCAGAAGGAACTGGGTGAGAGTCAAAATAACAAAGAGGGGACAGCAAGTCTACAAACAGTCATTGAAGAGAAAGCCCATCCATCAGATAATGTCCTGCCTGTCCGAAGAGGAGCGCGAGCAACTGGTGTCAATCCTGGTGAAACTGCGGACCAGAGCCACCAAAGTGCTTAACTATAGGCAGAAAATACCCTTCCCACAGGTCCCTACAGCACCTGGCTCTAAGCGCTAGAATAGCTCCAGCAGCTATTCACTATAGCAAGCACACCCATGCCTTTACCGACATCTCGCTGCGCCATTGCATTCGCTTGGGATAGCATTCTAGCGGCTTTCCCATTATAATTGGCTCAGACAAAGTCATCAGAGTTAACACCATGAAAAAGTTGTTTTTCGGGCCAGCTGGAGTGCCGCTAAGCACCAGAACAAGATCTACAGCAGCTGGCATCGAGCGTGTCGCCGAACTGGGCTTGGGCTGCATGGAACTGGAATTCGTCCAAGGGGTCAAGATGAGCCGGGAGACCGCTCTAACAGTGGCTGAATTTGCCAACAAGAAGAAAATAGCACTTACCGCTCACAGCCCCTACTTCATAAACCTCAACGCCAGAGAACCTGAAAAACTGAAAGCCAGCCAGGAAAGAGTGTTCCAGACGGCCCGCATTGCTGCCCTTTGCGGCGCCACAAGCATCGTCTTCCACGCCGCCTTCTATCTCAATGACCCACCAAGCAAGGTCTATGAACAGGTCAAGAAGCAACTTCAGCAGATAACCAGCCAATTAAGAGCCGAAGGTAATCGAGTCTGGATAAGGCCTGAAGTCACCGGGAAAACCAGCCAGTTCGGCACTCTGGAAGAGGTGCTTGAGCTGAGCGCCGAAATAGACGGGGTAGCTCCATGTATAGATTTCGCTCACTGGTATGCCCGCACCGGCAAGTTCAATTCCTATGATGAATTCACTTTCATACTCAAGCAAGTGGAAGGTAAGTTGGGCAGACAGGCGTTGGATAACATGCACATTCACGTCTCAGGCATAGCCTATGGCAAAAGTGGAGAAACCAAGCACTTAAACCTCAGAGAGTCAGATTTCAACTACGTCGAGTTTATCCACGCCCTAAGCGATTACAACGTTAAAGGGCTGGTCGTCAGCGAAAGCCCCAACCTCGAGGAAGACGCCTTGCTCTTACAACAGACCTACAGAGCCACCCAGAAGGGGAAACCCTAAATCCTAAACTCCAAACAAAGTCAAAAATTAAAAGTTAAAAATCAAAATGACAAGTAAAAATGTAAAATATTATGTCTGTCTCGATAGACCCGATGACGTCCAGCGAAAACCTGTAAACTTGCCCTTTAAATTCATTTTTGAATTTTGACCTGTCATTCTGCCTTTTCATATTCAACTTTTACATTTTCCCAAAGGTTTGTCATTTTGACTTTTAATTTGTCTAAGATTGCCACGGCACTACGTGCCTGGCAGTAACAGGCGCTCTATAACTGTAGGTGCGACCTTTTAAGGTCGCATGGGTGAGGCTAAAGCCTCACCGCTACATGCTATTCCTAAAGAGAAGCTTCGACGAATGACGCACTACGTGCCTCGCAATGACAGACTATTGTTTTCGAAGCTTTCTTTTTCCTATATTCATTGGCTTTTGATATAATATAGTGTGAATCAAAATATGAAACCAAAGTGGTGGCAAGGTGGTTTATTCTACCTCTTGATTTTGGTGGCCATATTAGCCTTGGCTTTCAGCTTTCTGCCGACAACTAAGAAGCCAAAGGAGGTGGATTTCTACACATTTGTCGAACAGGCCAAGCAAGGGGAAATTGATACTATTCAACAGGACGGAGCCACCCTCATTGGCTTGAAGGACGATGAAAGGAAAATCGAGGCGTCCTTTGTGGGCAGCACCAAGGAACTTATGGACACGCTGAAAGAAGCTGGGATAACGCTCGGTGAAGACGGTGTGAAATTCAATGTCAAATCTGGCGGTTTTGACTGGGGAGGAATATTAATAAGCTTCGTTCCCTTGCTCCTATTCGGCGCGCTGCTCTTTTTCCTCTTCCGCTCAGCAAGAGGCGCCAATACTCAAGCCTTTAATTTTGCCAAGAGCCGGGCTCGGCTGGCATCCGGCAACAAGCCAGCCATCACCTTCGCCGACGTTGCTGGCGTTGACGAGGCCAAGGGAGAGCTTCAAGAGGTAGTTGAGTTCCTTAAATCACCTCAAAAGTTTCTGGCTTTGGGGGCTCGCATCCCCCGAGGTGTTCTGCTGGTCGGGCCACCGGGTTGCGGAAAGACATTAATAGCCAAAGCTGTTGCTGGCGAGGCTGGAGTTCCCTTTTTCTCCATCAGCGGCAGCGAGTTTGTGGAGATGTTCGTCGGTGTCGGAGCCTCCCGGGTTAGAGACCTTTTCGACCGGGCCAAGCGCAATTCACCGTGCATCGTCTTCGTTGACGAGATCGATGCCGTGGGCAGGCATCGTGGCGCTGGTTTGGGCGGAGGTCACGATGAACGAGAGCAGACATTGAACCAGATATTAGTAGAAATGGACGGCTTCGATAGCAGCACCAATGTTATTGTTCTGGCAGCTACTAACCGTCCCGATATCCTCGACCCGGCACTGCTGCGACCTGGCCGCTTTGACCGCCATGTTGTTATTGACCAGCCCGATATAAATGGTCGCCAAGCTATCCTCGACGTTCATGCTAAAGGCAAGCCTTTGGCTAAAGACGCCGAACTGGAGGTAATAGCTAAACAGACTCCCGGTTTCAGCGGTGCCGACTTGGCCAATTTAATCAACGAGGCAGCTATCCTGGCAGCCAGGCGCGACCGCAAAGACATCGGGACTAAGGAACTGGAGGATTCCATTGACCGCGTTATCGCTGGCCCCGAAAAGAAGGGGCGCATAATAAACCAAAAGGAAAAGGAAATCATCGCCCATCATGAAATCGGCCATGCCCTGGCCGCCAAAATGCTGCCGAACGCTGACCCAGTGCACAAAATTTCCATCGTAGCTCGAGGCATGATGGGAGGCTGGACTCGCTTCCTGCCCACTGAAGACCGCCACCTGTGGACATACTCCCAGTTCAAAGATAGATTGGTGGTAAGTCTAGCCGGACGGGCTGCTGAGGAGCTTACCTTTGGTGAAGTAACCACGGGAGCTCAGAACGATCTGGAACAGTCAACGAATCTCGCCAGGAAAATGGTGACCGAATACGGAATGAGCGACAAGCTGGGCCCACGCACCTTCGGTAAGAGAGAAGAGATGGTCTTCCTCGGTCGTGAAATCCACGAGCAGCGCAATTACGGTGACAAGGTGGCCGATGAAATTGATAAAGAGGTTAATGCGCTTATTCAGCATGCCTATGATACCGCCAAGAAGATTTTGAGCGAGAACAAGGAAAGGCTAAAACTGGTTGCCGAGCGCCTCATGGCCAAGGAGACCATAGAAGAAGCCGAGTTTGAAGCACTGCTCAAAGAGCCTCTGCCTTCGTCCCAATTACAAGCCACGCCAGCTTCGTGATAAAACCACAGTTTCCGCAGGTTATTACTACCAACTAACGTAGCTGCGACCCTTTAGGGTCGCCGTATACCCCCCCTGTAGCTGCGACCTTTTAAGGTCGCAGGGCGAGGCTAAAACCTCGCCGCTACATGTTTAACAAATCCTCACTTTGTGGGGCTAAAGCCCCGCAGCTACATGTTTACTTCAAACTTTCCGCATGAACACAACAGCGACTTGTTCTATTTCCTGCGTTCGATAATGTAGGCAGCCAATTCTAATAATGACTGACGTGCGCTATTATCCGGAAGCTTCTCCACAGCTCGGCGGGCTCGGAAGCAAAAATCCGAAGCCAGAGCCAAGCACTCACCGATAACTGGCGAATCGCGAATCTTTTCCACAGCCAGCACCACGCTTTCCGCATCCCTCTTTTCAATAACAGCCTGTATCAGATTGTCTTTAGGATTAGACTTGGCAAACAGTATTGACGGCAAAGTCACCGCGCCCTCACGCAAATCAGAACCTACTGGCTTACCCAGCTCATCCTCTTCACCAACAAAATCCAGAACATCATCCACAATCTGAAAGCCCATCCCAAGATTATGACCATAGTCCCTCATTGCATCAATGGCTTCTTCAGGAGCCTGACTTAAAATAGCTCCCGACTCAGTTGCTGCCGAGAAAAGACAAGCTGTCTTGGCACTTATCCAGTCAAAATAATGCTCACGAGCCCGTTTCAAGTCGAAGGTAACACCTGTTTGCCTCAATTCACCACCGGAAATAGTCATAAGCGTCTGGGAAAACAGTTTTATCACCCTCAAGTTGCCAGTGCTCGCCGCAAGACTGCCAGCCTTAGCAAAAAGATAATCACCGAGAAGCAGAGCCCTGTTTTCACCCCAGGCACAGCTGACTGTTGGCCTACCACGGCGAACCGGCGAATTATCTACAATATCATCGTGAACTAGCGTAGCAGTATGGAGAAGTTCTATCGCCATTGCTATCGGAATCAGGGTGTTGAGATCATAACCGTAAAACTTCGCAGAAAGCAAAGTAAGCGCCGGCCGAATTCGTTTGCCGCCATTCTTCAAGGTATACGTCAGTAACTGGGCAAGTAACTGAAACTCAGAATCAGCTATCTCTTCTAAGCTTCGCTCGACTTTTTCGAGGTCGCCTTGAACGGGCTTATAGATATCACCAAGATTCACTTTGACTACCCAGCTCCCAGTCGCTCGGTTTCCTCAGTGACAATGCTGTCATCCAGCTTATGGAATAGTGGCTCAGGCGGCGGTAGCTTCTGACCTGACACCGGCGATTGAAGCCGCCAACCGACTGTCTCGATGCTGCCATCAAAGCCAAGAAACTTGTGAAGCTTTTCAGAACTGAAAGGTAGAAACGGATAAAGAATAGTCTTCAAAGCTGAAAGCACCGACAACGCTATATAAATAGCAGTAGCTGAAGCCTGGCTGTCCTGCTTAATTGCCTTCCACGGAGCTTTATCATCAAGGTACCGGTTAGCCTCCTGGGCCAGCAACATAGCTGCCTTAATACCTTCTTTGAAGTGGCACTGGTAAAGAAGCCTGTCAACGTCATCCAGCGCCGCCTGAGCCTTAGCCAAGAGTCCCTGACTTTGGCCGTCGAGCTCGCCCAGAGTAGGTACTGCCCCAGCAAAATTACGGTAAGAAAAGGTGAGAACACGGTGGACCAGATTACCGTAGGTGGCTACAAGCTCATCGTTATTGCGGCGGAGAAATTCGCGCCAGGAAAAATCAGTATCCCCGGTCTCCGGCATATTTATAGACAGGAGATAACGCAACGGGTCCGGGTCATATTTTTTCAAATAGTCAGGAAGCCATACTGCCCAGCTGCGACTGGTAGAAAGCCGCTTGCCTTCAATGGTCAGAAATTCATTAGCCGGGATATCGTAGGGAAGGCTAAGACCACCATATCCCATCAACATAGCCGGCCAGATAAGCGTGTGGAAAGGGATATTGTCCTTGCCGATAAAATAGAAACTCTTAGCTTCGTCGCTCCAGAAGGGCTGCCAGGCTGCAGCATCGCCGTGTGACCTTGCCCACTCCTTGCTTGCCGAAAAATAACCGGTGACGGCCTCAAACCAGACATAGATGCGCTTGTTCTCAAATCCAGGTTGAGGCACGGTGACACCCCAATCTATATCACGAGTAATCGCCCGGTCTTTAAGCCCGCCTTCCAGAAAGCCTAAGGTGAAATTCAGCACATTGTGACGCCAGTGAGTCTGTTCCCTTATCCAGGATTTCAGCCTGTCCTCAAAGGCGCTGAGGCGGAGAAAGAAATGCTCGGAAACCTCAAAGCGCGGGGTGGCAGAACAAAGGCGACATCGAAGGTCACGAAGGTCGCTGGGGTTCATAGTCCGTCCACATTCATCACACTGGTCACCTCGTGCCTGCGGAAACTGGCAATAGGGACAGGTACCTTCAACATAGCGGTCGGGCAGAAAACGCTGGCACTGCGGACAATAGGCTTGAGGCATAGCATCCTTGTAAATATAGCCTTCATCCAGCAGCTTAAGAAAAATATCATGGGTGGTCTGGGTGTGGTTCGGCGTGCCGGTGGTAGTAAACAAGTCCCAGGATATCCCCAACCTCTGCCAGCAATCGAGGAACTCCTTGTGGTATCTGGCTACTATCTCCTTGGGAGACTTCTTCTCCTGTTCGGCGCGTAAGGTAATCGGCGTCCCATGCTGGTCGCTACCCGAAACCATCAACACCTTATTACCCTTAAGACGATGATACCGGGCAAAGATATCCGCCGGCAGGTATGCCCCAGCGATATGCCCCAGATGCAGCGAACCATTGGCATAAGGCCAGGCAACTCCGATGAAAATAGTCTCAGCCAATTTTATGCCTCGCAGTCACTGTTTTAACTTTTGGATTGTATCACAGATTATTAAAAAGTATTCAACTGTAAGGACAGACCTTCAGGTCTGTCCGTTGCCTTATCGCTCTCGGACAGAGGCTGTCCAAAAACTCTAACTGACAATCCGTCTCTCCCGGTTTGTGGGGAAAATTATCGCTCATTGGTGATACAGTTTAAACATGTAGCCCCGAGGCTTTAGCCTCGGGAGCCCGACCCTAAAGGGTCGGGACTACATTTTCGGACTGAGCGCCAGCGAAGGGTCTCAGACGTCATCCTATGTGAGATTCTTCGCTTCGCTCAGAATGACAGGAAAAAATTCTATCCCTAATCCAGCATTGTCGGGAAAAAGGTCAGTACCTGTTCGCCCCTTTCCTTTACATCCTTTACATAAGTAGCATAGCCTTTGGTTAAACAACATTCTACGCAGAAACGAAACTTCTCACCTTCTTTCTCCTCCATGAGCAAATACCTCTGTCCTTGCTCGATAAGGCGCTGACAACCATCACATTTGATTTCGCCTACAGCAACACATCCGCGATTCATTTTCAATCTCCTTTAGTCACCTTTAACCACGCTTGATAAAGCTTCCTTTTCGATACACCGCTGGCTTCAGACAATTGGGCTACTGCTTCCTTAGCACCAGCTCCCTGCTGATAAAGCTTACGTAATTCCTTTTCAATTTGCTGGCTAATCTCAGGTTCCTGTCTTGTTTTACCCTCAATTACCAGGGTAAACTCACCCCTGGGCTGAGCAAAATGCTCTATCGCCTGGCTCAATCTGCCCCTGAACACTTCCTCATAAACCTTAGTAAGCTCACGACAGACTGCCACTTTCCTATCCCCGAAGACCTCGAGTGTATCATTCAGCGTCTCCAAAAGCCGATGCGGAGCTTCAAAAGCAATCATAGTCCACGGTTCACCAGCCACAGACTTGAAAAGGCGTCGTCTGGCTCCCTGACGACGGGGCAAAAAGCCGAGATAGATAAATTGCTTAGCCGACAGCCCGGAAACTACCAGAGCCGTTATCACCGCCGAGGCACCGGGAACGGGCACAACAGGAATCCCGCGCTCAATAGCAGCGGCAATAAGCTCATAGCCAGGGTCGCTCAATCCCGGCATGCCCGCTTCGGAGACCAAAGCCACATCTTTTTCCTTAAGGCAGTCCAGGAGATAACCAAGCTTAGCCCGCTTATTATGCTCGTGATAACTGGTCAGCGGCGTCTTTATATCATAAGCATTGAGCAACTGGCGTGTGGTACGCGTATCTTCAGCAGCAATCAACTTAACCTGTTCCAACAAACGCAGAGCTCGCAGAGAAATATCTTCCAAATTACCAATCGGTGTAGCTACAACATATAGTATAGGCACAATTCAATCGCCTTAAATTATAGCCTACCTTTGCAAATGGGTCTAGCCTGTCACTGCTGACCCTCTCCCTTGACTTCAACTCCTTATCTTTGTTATAGTCTGCAACAATAACCTGGAGACAGGAACATGGTTATCCCCAAATTCAAAGAGATGGAACGCGCTTATGGCTTTGAAGAAGTTGCCCTTGTCCCCGGAGACATAACCATCAATCCCGACCAGACAGATATAGACTTTACCATCGGAAACTTCACCTTCTCCATCCCTATTCTAGCTGCAGCTATGGACGCTGCGGTTGACCCGAACTTCGCCATTCTATTGCATAATTTTGGCGGACTCGCAATTCTCAACCTGGACGGTATCCAGGCAAGATATAAAAAGCCTGAAGAGATTCTAGCTCAAATTGTTCAAGCCCCTGATACTGAGGTCACCTCGCTGCTCCAGAAGATATATACCCAGCCCATTAAAGAGGAGCTTATCGGCGAGCGTATCCAGACAATAAAACGGGCTGGAGCTACCTGTGCCGTCTCACTAATCCCGTCCAATACCAAGCAACTGGCCCCAGTCGCCAAAGAAGCCGGCGCCGATATACTTGTCATCCAATCTACAGTCACTACCGCCCGTCATATCTCCAAAAGCTACCGCGGGCTTATCTTCTCCGAGCTATGCCAAACAGTAGCCATGCCAATTATAGTCGGCAACTGCGTCACCTATAGTGCTGCCCTCGAACTAATGAGAACCGGCATCGACGGTATTCTCGTTGGCGTTGGCCCAGGAGCTGCCTGCACTACCAGAGAAGTCCTCGGTGTCGGCGTTCCACAAGTAACCGCAACCATGGATTGCGCCGCTGCCCGGGAAACCCACTTCAAGGAAACGGGCAAATATGTGGCAGTAATTACTGACGGCGGTATCCGCACCGGCAGCGACCTGTGCAAGGCCTTCGCCTCAGGAGCTGATGCCGTCATGCTCGGGTCAATCATGGCACAGGCCGCAGAAGCCCCAGGGAAAGGCTATCACTGGGGAATGTCCCACCCTCACCCTACATTGCCCAGGGGCACAAGAATCAAGGCAGGCATCCGGGCTCCGCTAAAACAGCTCCTTTTTGGCCCTACCTCGGCAACTGATGGCACTGAGAATTTCGTCGGTGCTCTGCGCACGGCGATGGGGGTCTGTGGCGCCCTCACTATCAAAGACATGCACAAGGTCAAGATGGTAATTGCCCCAGCCATAAAGACCGAAGGCAAGTATTTCCAGGCAATGCAGGGGATGTGCTCGGGCTAGAAACTGTCTAAACGAAAACGGAAACACAGAACCAGACGCCGAAGCCAACCAGAACCAGAGCACAAACACCAAAGACAATCCTCTGAACTTTCTGCGTCCAAAGATGCTTTGTTCTAAACACGCTCATTGATATAAATTGTTCCCAAACTAAATCACACGACCAATGCACCACAGCAAAAACAACCAGGCCCCAGATGCCAAACTCAGCGGCAGTGGCTATAAGGGCTATCCCAATAGTCGCCCACCATAGGAAGAAATACGGGTTAGCCCCGGTCATCATAATTCCAGTAACCAGAGAATTATAAGGCAAATCAGCAGCCTCTCCCAGAGTCTTCCTAATATTTCGCAAAACCATCGAGCCCATAGCAATCAACATTAAGCCGCCAGCCAGACCGATAACTTTCTTGGCCTCGGGAGAAGCAAAGAAATGAGCAAAGCCGAAGTAGATAAGCGCCATCAAAGGCAGTTCGATAACGGCATGACCCAGAGCGATGAATATACCAGCGTTTTGCTCCCGGTAGCCTTTGGCAATGGTAGCCGCAGTAAGCGGCCCGGGCAACATGACGCCGGAAAGGGATATACCGGCGGCTGAAAGCAGAAATAGGCCAAGGTTTGCTGTCATAATCGTCAGGATAACTCAAGGCCAAGGACGACCGAAGTTTCTCTCTGGCGGTCAGATATCCGCCAGTAGGCTCTAAGCAATTCATCCTTATCGGGCAAGAGGCGAAAACCATGCATTTCGTAGAACGCTATTGCCCAACGAACATCAGCCCATGTCCCCACGAGCAGCCGCTGGGTTTCACAAAGGCTCTTGAGGTGATTAAGCAACTTGCTGCCGATTCCCCGCCTTTGCCAAGAGGTTATTACGTAGGCATGCCTTATCAAAGTTACATCCTTGACTCGCTGGAAGCCCATAACTCCAACAAGCTGCTCCTCATCCTGCCAGCCGAAGAAAGACATCTCCTCCATTTCTCGGCTGAGTTCATCAATAGACATGTAAGGTTCATGGTAACAATCTGGGGGAATAACACCTCGGTAGGCTTTGGCTGCGTCATTAATGACAGGATATATGATTCTAATGTCTTGCGGCTGACACTGCTTGATCACGGCAGCAATAAACTCGCTAAACCTCCTACTCTTCCTCTTCTTCTTCCTGTACCTCAGCCCCCAGCTCGCCGCCAAGCCGAGGTAACAAGGCAGTACCCTTAGCCTTTCGTTTGGTAGCTTTAGGTAAACTACCAATCGTCTTCTTCAAATCAGCAAACGTCTCCGCCGGAACCCTTTCGGGCAACACCAATCCATTAACCCCAGCTTGAAATAAGCTGCTAATCTCAGCGCTGGTCACCGATAAATTCACGGTTACTAATAATGGCTTGGCCAACAACTCAGTAAAACGCTGACAAATAAGCAAACGCTCGACGGTAACCGAAGACTCCTCTCCAGTAACAAGCACGCCATCAACCGTTAATGGTAACTCATTTATAGCCCTGACCAAGCCAGGGTCCAGCGAAGGTTCTATTCTTAGGAGCTTGCCCACACCTTCCCAACTCACCGCTTCCAGCGGCGTCTTCAAGCCAAAAACTACGAAATCGCAGCCCAAGTCGATAGACTTGGCTATCTCCTCCTTCTCAGCACTCCCCAGGAATAACCCCAGCGGAACATCATCCATGGCCTTGGCCAACTGTCCAAAGCCCTTGGCACTAAGACCGCCACCGCTCACAATTCCAGCATCGATTCCAGCGCCGGCTATGGCTTTAGCTTCTGCAGCGCCCGCCTTAGTTAGATTGGCGATGATGAGCAGGGGTGGGGGCTCCGCCTCAGTGGACTTGCGGAAGCCCATGGGTGGCGCCGACCCACGATAGACATGTTGCAGCTTTTCCGCGAACTTACTCATCTTATTTACAATCGATGGCATATTGTAGGAGAAATCAAGCGGAAAAGCAAAGCAAATTCCAAATCCCAAGCTCTAACCATAAAAATCAAAAGTCAAACATCAAAATGCAAAATGACAGGGCAAAATTCAAAAATGAATTTAGCGGGCAAGTTTACAGGTTTTCGCTGGGCGTTATCGGGTCTATTGAGCCGGACATAGCATTTTACATTTTTATTTGTCATTTTTGATTTTGTTTGTGATTTGGAATTTCTCATTCAAATGGGTTTGAATTATGCAGGGGGTAATGCTAATATGACCAGATTAGATGAAGAACCAGAATAACGTAAAGATGCGGATTGAAAACCTCTGCCTCTCCTTCGGCGGAGTTAGGGCACTTATAGATGTAAGCCTGGACGTAAGAGACAAGGAGATTCTAGCTATTATCGGGCCGAATGGCGCCGGCAAGACATGCATCCTCAACTGCATAAACGGCTTCTATAAACCACAAGAGGGCGAAATATATTACGAAGGACAGAAAATCACCCGACTTCGCCCGGACAAGATAGCCCGGCTAGGCATAGCCAGAACCTTCCAGAACATAGAGCTATATTCCGGCCTGACTACTCTGGACAACCTCCTGGCGGCGAGGCATGTCCTGATGAAGCAGAGCACGCTCAGCACGGCCCTATACTTCGGACCGGCTCACCATGAAGAAATCGAACACCGCAAGGCGGTAGAGGATATCATCGACTTCCTGGAAATAGAGCCCATCAGAAAGAAGGTGGTCGGCACCCTCCCCTACGGAATGCGGAAGCGGGTTGAACTGGGCCGGGCACTGGCACTGGAGCCGAAAATCCTGCTCCTCGACGAACCGATGGCAGGGATGAACCTGGAGGAGAAAGAGGACATCGCGAGGTTCATTATAGATATATTCGAGGGGCAGGGAGAAACCTACCCCGAAACGCCTGTCTTAAGAGACGGAGTTAGCTGTATCATACTGGTGGAACATGATATGGGGGTAGTGATGGATATAGCTGATAGGATTGTGGTTCTTGATTTCGGGCGCAAGATTGCGGAGGGCACGCCAGGTGAAATCAAAACCAACCCGCAAGTTATATCGGCATATCTGGGAACGGAAGAAGTTAAAAGTTAAAAGCCAAAAGTTAAAATGGCAGATTAAAATACAAAAATTATTTCTTGCCTTTTAGAGTTATGATGCTGGTGGCGAGTATTTTGGCGAGCTCAGTCGCCTCTTTTAGAAGTTTATCGGTTGCCTCCTTTTTGGCTTTACCTGAATCCCTCAGAAGACCAAACCAGAATTTAGTCTCATTCGCCGATTTCAAGGCATGGCTAAAGAAGTTCGCGTAGTCCTTCCTTGAAGCAGCACCTTGTGCCTCAACCACATTAGCTCCAATACTTGTAGCACTCCGCAGCAACTGGTCACCGATAACACTTGAAACCTGCCCTTTGGGCAATTGCTCAACAAAGGCAATAATGTCCAGCGCAAATCTATAAACTCGCCTTTTGAATTCCTCTTTGAATTTTAACTTGTCATTTTGGGTTAAGGTAACTCATGGTTGATACTTAGTGAATACTGGTATATTATATCTCTATTCAATACGAGAATGGGGAAGGTATTATGCCAGATTCACAAGGCAAATTGAGCGATGATGAAAAGAAGAAGGTCGTATCTTGGTTAAAGAACAAATGGAAAGAACCTGCTGTTTGCCCATATTCGAAGGACAGCGAATGGATAATAGGTGGACACCTTGTGGCACCAACCAATTATTCAAAGGTGGGAGCTGTTATAGGAGGCGATGCCTATCCACTAGTTATGGTGATTTGCAAGAACTGTGGGTATACAGTGTTTCTCAATGCTGTGATGGTGGGCATACTGCCCACAAAGGAGCAAATCGATGCCCACAAATAAAAGTAACAGCAAAAAAGAGACACTTTATTCTATCAAAAATGGGGCTGCGTATACACGAACAATTGGAACGGTGCGAGAATTGAAGACATATCCACTTAATGAAAATGAGTTGTATAGCATAACATGGTTTAATACATTGACCTCCGTCTTTGCATCAATAGCCACAACAATTTTATTATTTGGTATTGGATTGAAACAAGATGCCATCGTGCAGAATGTACTTACCGAACAAGCTAAATTATTAACAAATACGGGATTTTGGCTATGCTTAATATTAGCATTATTATTTTATGCGTTAGCCCTCGCATTGTGGTTTGGTCGTAGGTCTATGTTACATAGAATACTAAGAGAAACAAAAGTTAAAGAATAATTGAGATAGTTATAACCATGAATTGTAAGTATTGTAAAAGCACAAATATTGTCAAATTCGGTACTTATACCAATGATGATGGCAAAGAAATACAGCGGTATTATTGTAAGGATTGCAAGCACAAGTTTACCGAATTGGACACCCTGCCTAAAATGAAGACACCTATCAATGAGATAGGTTCGGCACTGAATATGTACTATGGCGGTATGCCGATAGATGCTATACAAGGTCATCTAAAACAAAGTACAGGCAAGTATTTATCAGAGCCAGCAATCTACAAGTGGATAATCAGATTCACCAGAGAAGCTATTGTAAAGGCAAAAGATTTCAAGCCACAAGTAGGCAATACTTGGCTTGCTGATGAAACTGGAATAAATGTCGGCGGGCATAATGTCTGGTTCTGGGACATTATAGATGCTAAAACAAGATATTTGCTAGCGTCTCACATATCGCTAGCTCGGACAACTGAAGATGCTCAAATACTTGTAGAGAAGGCAACTCAAAGAGCTGGCAAAATGCCAGAGGTCATTATTACTGATAAATTGAGGCAGTACATTGACGGAATAGACTTGGCTACAGGCGGAAGGGCAAGACATGTCAGGAGCAAGCCATTCACAGACGAGAATAGCACAAACATAATAGAACGGTTTCATGGCACACTCAAGCAACGAACAAATGTAATTCGCCATTTCAAAGACTTGGAGACCGCAAGGTTACTTACCGAAGGATGGCTGATACACTACAACTTTTTCAAAGAGCATGAATCACTTGGTAATGTTTCACCTGCCAAATATATGAAGATAGATATGCCATTCAAAGACTGGAATGATGTAGTAAGATATGCTAATGTTAGGCAACCTAGCACTTTTGAGTTTGCGGGGGCAACTCCAATACACGAGCCTATTACAGAGAAGCAGAAGAGAAGTGCCTACTTTAGGAAAGCCGTACAGAAGAGTAGAGTCAAAAAGAGATTAGTAGAATTATCACAGCCACAATTGCGTATGACAAGATAAACAACTATGAAAGATATGCCCAACAAAGAAGTTTTATTAGAGGAATATCGCCAGCTTATGGAAAGCCAGCGTGACAACACACGTATTGCTTATTCTTGGATAGGTAGCATATTCCTTGTCCTATCTTCATCCTTATTCTTTTTTGGGTTGACCACTGATGATTTGTCTAAGTTTGTGCCAGCTATGATAATGGGAGCTAGTGTCCCGAATGTGGTGGAAAAAGGAATCGGCATATCCTACCCTATAGGAAAGCCAAATAAAAACAAAGGAGGATATACCGATGGAGAAAGGATACCATAAGGGACAAGAATTGACCATGTCA
>VGNX01000007.1 GCA_016865855.1 Chloroflexota bacterium
TGGCAATCTGCCTCTCCCACTTTGTGGGAAAAATTATAGCTCATTGGTGATACACATTAAACATGTAGCCCCGAGGCTTTAGCCTCGGGAGCCCGACCCTAAAGGGTCGGGACTACATTTTCGGACAGCCTGCATATCTTAATTCGATTAAACCTTGCAACAATAATTAGGTGTTCAAGGCGGGAAGAGGTGGGCGCACCAGCAAGACCGGCTTTGGGGAACCCTCGATAATTCTAGAGGCCACGCTGCCATAAGCCCACTTGGTGATACCTGAAAAGCCATGGGTTGTTAGGGCTATCAGGTTAACTGAGTTATCCTCGGCATATTGGAGTATGGTCTCAACTGGTTTTCCTTCCAGCAATACTGAATTGACCTTTACCCCTTTGCTTGCGAGAGCAGTTTTCTTTTTGTCTAAATAACGTTCAGCTTCCCTCTCCAGCTTAGCCATGAAGTCTTTCTCGTATTTCTTCCGGTCCCTGTAAGCTGCTAGTTGGGGAAGCTTCGCCGGCTCGATGACCCTGAGAAGGGCTGCTTCACTATCCATACCTTTGGCTAACTTCTCTACATAAGGGATGATAGCCTCGGAAAAGTGCGAGCCATCCAGGGTTAACAGGATCTTCCGTAGCTCCTTGTCGGCAGGTGCCTTTCCCAGGTGGCTCGACCTTACCAGAAATACCGGGATATGTGACCTTTGCACAACTTTGTTGGCGATACTTCCTAGGGGCCAGTGGCTGACACCGGTGCGACCGTGAGTGGAGATGACAATTAAACTAACGTCGTTTTTGCAAGCAAAATCTATGATTGAGGTGGCAGGCTCACCCTCGATACATGCTGACCGTGCCTTCATTCCTAGAGACTGGATTTTCTCGGCTCTTCTTTCAATATACTCCTTTAAAGCTCGCTCCAGAGGGTCACCCGCGAAACATACGGTTATAAAAATAACCTCGCTATTGAATTTTCTGGCTAGCCATTCAACGTAGGGAATAGCCTGCTCAGCCAGTTCTGAACCATCCAGTGGAACGAGTATTTTTTCATACATCAGCCCTAAGCCTCCTTTTCAGTACTGGTGTCAAACTTTGAGAACTGAGGTTTGATATACCACTAATAGTCCTAATATATTAGCTTTAAGCGAAGTTTTTGGCAAGCTTTAGCGGAGCTTACCCTGAGCACCGTGTAAGATTCTTCGCTATGTGATCCTTTGGGTGCTAAGGCACTGTTCTAAAAGAGCCTATCATGGAAGCGGTCGTTGCGTGAGGCAAACTGCCTCAACGGGAGACGCTTCAGCCTGAACTGCTGACGCAGGCTTTACCTGAGGAACTCCTGCCAAAGGTAGAAAAAACCCCTCGTGGGTATTTTCCCCCGCACTTGGGACATTTTATTTCGCTGTCGCTGCCTATTTTTCGGTATGCCTCAAACTTTTCGCCGCAGTTTGTGCACTCATACTCGTAGATTGGCATGATTCGTTTCTCCCTAAATTCATAAATACGCTCATTCAGAGATGTTGAACAATCACTCACAGTTGTTGCAACCATGACCCCTTCGCTTCTTGTCATCCTGAGTGAAGCGAAGGATCTAGGCCTTTTACGAAGTTTAAATTAGTGAGATTCTTCGGTCGCTACGCTCCCTCAGAATGACAGAGGTAGAAGTCGGGATTGCCACGTCGCTGCGCTCCTCGCAATGATAAAAGGAGGACGCCGTCGTAATGACAAAAAAACACTCTTCGCGCTAACTAATTTAAGCCAGAGCTTTGGCCGTCAATTCAGATATGCTAGTTACTTCGATATTCAAGCCATAGTGCTCATTCAGTTCCCCGATTTGGTAGCGGCAATTATCGCAGGAGGTAATAACGATTTTGGCTCCAGTGCGGCGAATCTGGTCTGCCTTGAGCTTTCCTGCCTGCAGGCGAATATCAGTCCACTCTGGTACTGCCACCAGGCCACTCCCAGCGCCGCAGCAAAAGCTGTGTATCCGATTAGGCGTCATCTCTCGGAAATCACTGGCAACGGCTCGTATTATGCAGCGAGGTTCCTCGTAGAGACCTCCTTTGCGCCCCAGATTGCAAGAGTCATGGTAAGTGATCGGTTCACCATTTTGGCCCTGGTTCAAGGGCAAGCGTCCCTTTCGAACATATTCATCCAGCACTTCCAGGATGCTGCGAATGCGGAATGGGAAGGTGTGCCCAAACCACTTGGGAGCATCCCATCGCATTGCCGGGTAGCCGTGGCCGCACTCGGTGATAACGATTTCCTTAACTTTCAATAGCTCAGCCTCTTTGATGATGCGCTCGACGATGCGTCTGGCCTTGGGGAGGTCACTCAAAAAAACGGCATAGTTGGCTGTCTCAAACATGCTCAAAGTCCATGATTCTCGTGCTACATTGAAAAGAATTGCCTGGGGGACAATGGTATGAGCTCCAGAAAGAGGAACGTAGAGGATGCGGGCGCCTTCCTGTCCTACGGGAATCTGAGCTTTGGAACTGCCCAACCTATCCTGCACTTCTCTCTCCAATTCTTTCACTTGCTCTATGTAAAAGTCTCGGAAGAAATCAGGGTTCTCTCCCTTGGCGATGGCGGCATTGGCTAGCTCAACGAGCATCTCCGGAGCATGTCCTGTGGCGGTAGCCACTGACCTCATTACCCGCATAATCTCGGCTGTCTCCACGCCGAAAGGACATTCGAAGGTACATCGGTGGCACAAGGTGCAACTGGCAAAGGCTATCTCTGCGAGTTTTGACAGAGCCTCATCAGTGGTTGCCTTTGCGCCGAACCAGCCGGGAAAGGTACGGCCAACGGGGTCAAGAAATTGGCGGTAAACACGGCGAACCTGCTCAGCGCGGTAATAGGGGGTGTGCTCCGTCTTAGGGTTAGACCGGTAGTAGTGACAACTCTCGGTGCAGATGCCGCAGCGGACGCACACCTCTAACGAAGCCAGCACCCTGCGGTCAACCAGTTTATCTAGCATTTCCTTGGCCGAAGCTATATTGCTTTGTTCGGTAATTGCTGTGCTCGTCATATTCTTACTTCAGTGCATTGCGGCGTCCAAAGGCCAGGCCCAGAAAGACACGGTCATAGAAGAAATAGATGAAGTGCCTGAGCTTGCCGAAGGGAGTATAGGCCATGGTGATGCCCGAGATCGCCCAGAAGGCTGGCAGATACTTCATTGTGTATGCCGACATTGCTGCAGATGCCAGAAATAAAGTGACCAGTGCCAGGGAGCAATAGTCGTCAGGTGTGCTGAGGAGGCGCATGGTCGGGTCTGCCATACGAATCCAGAAACCTGCTAATCCCAAGAGAGTGCCTACGACAAACAGGGCTGCTAGGGAAAAGCGTAATGGTTCGGGCATTTGTGCCAGCCAAGGGGTAGCTATCAGGTAAGCTGCACCCACGAAAATGCCCAGGTGAACGATAACGCCACGGATATAGGCTATCCAGTGTATGCGGCCGCTTTCCTTGGCCCAGGGAGCCATACCCAGGGTGAAAGCCCAGAGCACTCCCTGAGCCGGCGAGCCTTTAATCGGTGCCAGTTCGGCGTTGTAAGGCCGGCGCTGTGTAGCTATCAGAATGGCTATAACGCCTGCTGCAAAGATGACAGCGCCGACCAGTGCCAGTCCTGCAGCCACCATCTCAAACGTGCTCATTTCACCTTCTTTATGAAGAACGTGATGACCTTGCTCTGTCGCTCAATGGACAGAACCTCGTTGCCTGTGCTTTTGGCCCAGGCAGGAATATCGGCGAGAACGCCAGGGTCGGTCGCCGTAGCTTCAAGTACGCCGCCTACTGGCAGATTCTTTATTGCCTGACTAACCTTGACTACCGGAATCGGGCAAAGAAGCCCCTCCAGGTTCAGTTTTACGTCCGCCTTTATTTCTTGCGGCATTGTCGCCTCCTTATGCGTTATATGAATAACGTTGCCTTGGAGTGGAAAGCTTTCTCCAACATGGTGGCTACTCCGCACGAATCTTCAACTTCGTCAATCAAGTTCTCCCGCTTTATCTCCATGACCTCCATGCTCATCTCGCAGGGCAGGAGCTTAACCCCTAAGTCAATGGCGGTTTGCCGAAGTTCTTCCAGAGGTGTAATGTTGTGTGCTTTCATCAGTTGTTTGAACATCCACCGGCCGATGCCACCGAAGTTGAAGCGGGAAGGGCCGATTCGATTGATGCCACCTCGGTTCAAAAGCCCCATCATGCGTCCAAAGAGGCCCTGTCCCGTTAGGTTCCCCTTTTGGATAGCCTTTACACCCCAGAAGGTGAAGAACAGGTTGGTTTCCTTGCCGGCTGCGGCTGCTCCAATGGCGATGTTGAAGGCAGCCATGACCTTGTCCATGTCGCCGCTAAATACGATTATGGTTACTCCATCATTTTTTTCCATTTTTTCCTCCTCCTTTAAATGACTTCTGTATGTTGAATGTGGCACGCTGCAGATTGGTATCCTTTGCTGTGCCACGGGTGGGAGCTACGGACTCCCTTGGGCAAGACTGTACTGCTTTTCAATCTGGTCTGCTTGCACCTCCTTCAGCAGCTTTATCGCCTCGATAATTCTAGGGTCAGAGAGGGAATAGTAAATGGTTGCTCCCTCACGGCGGGCCACCACCAGGCCTCGCTCTCTCATCAGGCCCAGATGCTTCGACACATTAGCCTGACGGAGCTGTAGCCGCTGTGCTATCTCGTTGACCGATACTTCACCTTTTGCCAGCTCAGCAATGATTAAGAGCCGGTTGGCGTCGGAAAGCGTCTTACAAAACTGGGCGTGAAGGCGATAAATTGCGGCTCTATCTAGTTCGTCCAATTTAGCTTCTTACCATATTACTATATGCTCATATATCTTGTTAATTATAGATATTGTTCCCGGTTTTGTCAACCTGAATTGGGCCTGGTTCAAAACATGTAGTGGCGAGGCTTTAGCCTCGCCCAAGCGACTCTAAAGGGTCGCTGCTACATGTTCGCCCCCAATCCTAAAGGTGGTATAATAAGCGCTAGGGGTGGATAATGGCCAAATACATAATCGCCCATGACGTGGGCACCAGCGGCAATAAGGCGGTTTTGGTGGATACTGAAGGGCATGTCCACGGCAAGTGCTTTGAGCCTTACAAGACCCACTTCCCGAATCCAGGTTGGGCGGAGCAGGAACCTGTGGATTGGTGGAACGCGGTGACGCGGACGACGAAGCTCCTCCTGGAAAAGGCCGGCGTGTTCCCCAACGATGTGCTATGTATTACTTACAGCACACAGATGCTTGGCATCATCCCCATGGACTCAAAAGAAGGGCCTCTGAGGCGTGCCATAATCTGGCTTGATAACCGGGCTGGGGAGCAGGCGGAGCGTCTGATGAGAAAATTTCTGAGTCCAGGTGTTTTTGCCCTAATTGCCGGCACTACTTTATGTGGTAAGGATGGCATGCCCAAGCTGCTCTGGCTGAAAGGGGAAGAGCCCGAGATTTATAATAAGATGTGCTGTTTTCTTGATGTCGCCGGGTATCTTTTTTACCGTAGCACGGGCAACATGGTCATGGAGTGGACCGGTGCCTCTGTCTTCGGGATTGACCTGAAAAAGAAGACATGGCTGGATAGTATCTTTAAGTATGTTGGGCTTGACCCTAGGAAATTTCCGCCTCTAGTTCGGTCGATCGATAAGGTCGGCGAACTTACGAAAGAGGCTGCCAAGGAGTGTGGACTCTTGCAGGGCACGCCGGTAATTGCTGGTGCTGGAGATGCTCCCTGTGCTGCGGTAGGGTCTGGCGCTGTCGGTGAAGGCGAAGGCCATGTCTATCTTGGAACGTCTGGCTGGGTAGGCGTGGTCACTGAGCGTATGCCGCAGGGCAAATGCGGAGCAGCGACGATTCATTCGGCCGACCCGAATAAGGCGTTCTTGTTTGCTGAAACGGAAGCCGCTGGAGGCTGCATACAGTGGATTGCCGATGAGTTCTACAAAGCCGAAAAAAAGGACCCAAATATCCCCAATGTCTATGCTCTTATGGATAACGAAGTTGCCAAAATTCCACCGGGCTCCAATTACTTACTCTTTACTCCCTGGATTTATGGCGAAAGAGCTCCTATAGATGACTGCTATGTTCGCGCCAGTTTTCTAAACCTGAGCGCTGAGCACACCCGTGAGGACTTGCTGCGGGCTGTCTATGAAGGCGTGGCCTACAACATCAGGTGGATTGTAGAAATCGTGGAGAAGGAGTTCAAATTCCCTATGCCATATCTCAAGGTCATAGGCGGGGGCGCCAAGGGCAAACCATGGATGCAGATTCTGGCGGACGTAACTCACAGGAAGATTGAGACTGTTAGTGATCCACAAGAAGCCGGAGCTGTCGGAGCCGCGCTGGTGGCAGCAGTCGGCCTTGGTATATATCCGGATTTTGAGTCGCTGAGAAAGGTGGTCAAAGTAGATAGGGCGTTTGAGCCGCAGTCGGAGAATTCGGAGATTTACGACTCGCTATTCCATTCATATAAAGAGGTTTACAGCAATCTACGGAATTTCTATAGAAAGCTGAACAAGGAAAGATTTGACAAGGCAGTGTGTGAGGAGGTGCTTTCGTGAACACTGTGTAGTGGCGAGGCTTTAGCCTCGCCCATTGCGACCTTAAAAGGTCGCAGCTACATGTGGCGATGATGAGCGCCCCTAAACACAAGGAAAGATTTGACAAGACAATATGTGAAGGAGGTGTCTAGATGGATAGAGAAGAGATTTTAGGTCTTCCCATCGCTCTGCCAGATGGCGTGGATTACGATGAATATGTTATCGGCACATATCTGGTTTCTTACCCGGCAGCGCTCCCCATCCCCATAATAGCGCCTATGCTGGCTGTGGAGCAGAGCACGGGCACCTGGTTGCCGGTGCCCGGTGAGACCCCTGAAGTCCGCTGCAAACACATCGCCAAAGTGCTCGGTGTTTATGAAATGCCCGACTATGAGTCCACCGTGCCACCCAATCTGCAGAACCGGCAGTGGTTTGTGCAGGTAGCCTATCCGGAGGTCAACATAGGGGAGCAGATACCCATGCTGCTGACTACCGTGGTCGGCAACATTTCTATGGGTGGCGACATAAAGCTAGTGGACGTCCGTTTTCCTAAGAAGTATGTTGCTGGCTTTAAGGGACCGAAATTCGGCATCGAGGGTGTGAGAGAAATTCTGGGAGTCCCGAAGCGACCTCTGCTGAACAACATGATAAAGCCGTGCACGGGCTATACCTTGGAGGTCGGAGCTGAATTGTTCAAAAAGGCGGCGCTCGGCGGCTGTGACATCGTTAAGGATGATGAGTTAATAGCCGATGCTTCGTTCAATTCGGCGCTGGGACGTGTCAAACGCTATATGAAGATTGAGAAACAGGTCTATGAGGAGACAGGCGAACGTACTCTGTACACTGTGAACATAACTGATAAGATACCCAAGGTCTTTGAAAATGCTAAGCGAGCTGTGGAACTGGGATGCAATGCGCTGATGATAAATTACCTCGCCGTCGGTTTCCCCGTGATGCAAGCACTGGCTGAAGACCCCAGCATCAATGTTCCTATTCTAGGCCACATGGACGTGGCTGGTGCTTTTTATATGTCACCCTGGCATGGCATGAGTTCTCATCTCGTCCTGGGCAAACTACCCCGCCTTGCTGGTGCGGACGTCGTTGTCATTCCCGCCCCCTATGGAAAGGCGCCGGTGATAGATTATAAGTTCAAGAATGCTGCCCGGAACCTGTCATTCCCGCTGTACCAACTGAAGCCGACGTTCCCCATGGCCTCCGGCGGCATCACGCCGTCGATGGTGCCACAGGCGATGGCGGATTTAGGTCATGACATAGTAATCGGTTCTGGCGGCGGCATTCATGCTCATCCTCAGGGGCCAATCGCCGGAGGCAAAGCCTTCCGGCAGGCAATTGATGCCACCATGCAGGGCATACCTTTGTCAGAGTATGCCAAGGACCATCAGGAGTTGGCTATTGCGCTTAAGGAATGGGCGGACCCGTTCAGCAAAGGTATTAGATTTTAGGAAGGAGAAGGAAGATGTCTAAAGTCACAGTTCTAGGTGGGTGTGGTGCTGTTGGCAGCATAGCCACGGAGACGCTAGCCTCAAGTGGGGTGTTCTCTGAAGTAACGGTTGCCGATATGAATATCATGGCAGCAAGAAAGCTGGCCAGGACGATTAAGGGAAGCAAGTTATCTGCTGTTGAGCTTGATGCTGAGAATCCCCAGAGCATAAGAAAGGCGATCAGCGGCTCATCGGTTGTCCTGAACTGCGTCGGGCCTTTCTACAAGTACGGGCCCACTATAATGAAATCGGTGATAGAAGCCAGAATAAACTACGTTGATGTCTGCGATGATTTCGATGCTACCGAGAAGCTTCTGGCCATGGATGATAAGGCGAAGAAGGCTGGCATTTCAGCGCTTATCGGGATGGGGAGCTCCCCGGGTGTGGCAAATGTTCTGGTCAGATTCTGCGCCGATTCTCTGCTTGACCAGGTTGAGGCGGTAGATATATACCATGCCCACGGTGGCGAAAAGGTGGAGGGGGCGGCGGTAGTGAAGCACCGAATCCATTCCATGAAAATAGACATACCAGTGTTTCTCAATGGCGAGTTCACGACGGTTAAGCTCTTTGAAGACAGTGGCAGGGCATTGGAGGAGGAGGCCGAGTTTCAGGATGTCGGTACCTACAGCGTCTATGCCTATCCGCATCCTGAGACCATAACTTTGCCGAAGTACCTGAAGGGCGTGAAGAGAGTAACCAACCTCGGGCTGGTACTGCCGCCGGCTTACGCCGAACTGATAAAGGGGATGGTCAGGCTGGGCATCACCGATGAGAAACCCATCGAGGTCCAGGGTCACAAGATTATTCCTCTGGAATTTGCCGTAGTCTTCATACTTTCGCAGAGGCAGAGGCTGATGAAAGAGGCCGGGATTAACCAGCCTATGGGTTGTCTCAAGATCGTGGTCAAGGGATACAAGGACGGCGGGAAGAACACTTACATTTTCTCGATGTCTTCGAGAGGACAGGGGATGGGTGAGGGCACAGGTATCCCGGCGGCGATAGGCGCCATACTTACGGCTACAGGAAAGATCAAGGAGAAGGGAGTTTTACCGCCCGAAGCCTGTGTTAATCCGCTGGATATGCTTGAACTCGCCAAGACCAAGGTAAAAGCCGCTGGTGGCAGGGGTTTCCCTATCGTCATCGAACACATCGACAAGGATGGCAAATCGCAAAGGATGGACCTCTTCAGCTAGCCGCATAGGGCAGGCGAGAGAGTCCGCTTGGAAAGGGAATTTTTACCCCCACCTAAACCTCTCCCGTACCCCATATCCCAGCGGGAGTAAATCCTCGCTGGATGCCTGCCCACCCCACCTCCCGTCAAGGGAGGAGGTGTTTAAAAATGTAGCTGCGGGGCTTTAGCCCCGCTAAGGCGACCCTAAAGGGTCGCGACTGCATTTGTTGTTATGTTATTGCGAGCGAAGCGTGGCAATCTCTGAGATTGTTTCGTCGCTATGCTCCTCGCAATGACACTGGAGAAATGGTTGCTGTCCCATGAGGTAAACCCATGGATATCCGCTCAACTATACGCAGGCGAATCAGCATCCGTCACTACGAGTCAAGGCCTATCCCGGAAGAGCTATTGCAGGAAGTAGTGGGTTCTGGTGAGAACTCTGTAGCTCTGGATGATAACATCGGAATCCGCCTCCACTTAGTCAAGGAAGGCAGGTTGGTGGCGGAGCGGATGACTCCTTTAACCGGAGCACGGTGGCTCTTCGGCTCAGCGCCACACTTCATTATAGCCACATCCGAGGAAAAGCCGTTATTTATGCTGAACATGGGCTTCCGCATGGAGCAGATGATACTTTTTGCCACCGAACAGGGACTGGGTACTTGCTGGGTCGGTGGCATGTTCGCTGAGGAACGGCTTGGCACTTTCCTGGGTTTGGGAAAGGGTGAGCGTGTCATCGCCTTGACTCCGCTCGGCTGCCCGGACACCTCGTTTTACGGTCGGGCAACGCATGACCTCTTCGAGCTGGGGGCGATGAACTTCGGGCGGAGAAAACCACTTCAGCAGATAGCCTTTGGTCCTGACTGGGACTCGCCGCTTGAGACCGAAGATAAGGAACTTCTTGAAGCTCTGGAATGTGCCCGCTTGGCACCATCCTGGGCTAATACCCAGCCGTGGCGCTTTTTGGTAACTGGAAAGGAAATAATAGCTGTGGCTGATGCCAAAGGAAGATACAGCAGCGTTCGTGATGGCAAGCACTACTATCGCCTTGACGTGGGAATCGCCATGGCGCATTTCTTCCTGGGGGCCAAAGAGATGGGCTGGAGCGGAAGCTGGCAGGTGATTGGATTCGACCCGGCACAGGTGGCGAAAGCACATGCCATTCCCGATGGCTACGAAGTGCTTGGGACATATAGGAGATAGAGCCTTACAATTGACGAATTATCCAATAGCCTGACATCCCTTGACAGTGGCAGCTCACCTATGTAAACTGCCGCTTGCTAGATGTGCAATCTTTTCGGGACGCAAATTTCTATGGTTGTTCAACGCAAAGCCTTAGTCCGCGCATAAGAGCATTTGAACGGCGATGTTCAGATAAGGCGAAGCAATCAGAAACCATCTGGCGTTACCGAAACCTTAGAAAACAACAATGACAACAGTGGTGACTGGCGCCAACGGACATGTTGGTGCTAATCTAATCCGTGCTCTGCTGGCCCGAGGTCGAACTGTACGTGCACTACTTCATGTTAACCGCCGGGCGGTCGAAAGCCTGAACGTTGACATGGTCAGAGGTGACGTCTGCGACCTGCCGTCTCTATGTGAGGCATTCAAAGATGCAGAAGTAGTTTACCACCTGGCTGCCCACATTTCGCTGTCGATGGATGAATGGCCGCTATGTGAGTCAATCAACGTCATCGGGACCCGAAATGTGGTCGAGGCATGCCTTTATTGCGGGGTACGCCGCCTTGTTCACTTCAGCTCGATTCATGCCTTTGAACAAGAGCCTCTGGATATCCCGATTGATGAATCACGCCCCCTGGTGGAGCTGCAACATAGCCCACCCTATGACCGTTCTAAAGCAGCGGGTGAGAAGGAAGTACGCAAGGGAATTGAACGGGGATTGGATGCTATTATAATTAATCCGACCGCTATTATCGGCCCTCATGACTACGGACCATCATATTTAGGCGAGGCTCTGCTGAACCTTGCCCATGGTAAGCTGCCAGCCTTAGTTGCCGGCGGATTTGACTGGGTGGATGTGCGTGACGTTGTTGAAGGGGCAGTCCGAGCCGAAGAGCAAGCCCCGACTGGAGCCAAGTATCTTCTGTCGGGTCATTGGGCATCAGTACCTGACTTAGCCGCCCTCGTGGAGGCAATCACTGGTGCCCCGGCACCTCGTCTAGTCTTACCTGTGTGGCTAGCCCACATTGGCATCCCGTTTATTGCCGTCTTTGCCCAATTGACTGGGAAACGGCCACTCTACACAAGCGCTTCCATCAGAGCACTTTGTAGCAACCAAAATGTAAACCATGAAAGGGCGACGCAGTATCTCGGCTACCATCCACGCCCACTGCGGGAAACAGTTGTTGACACGTTTCGGTGGTTCAAGGAAAATGGCTGTCTTGACCGCCCTGTGATGCCACAATCTACTCAGCGCCTATGAGCGAGCAAGCGTTTTTCAACATTCTCCTCGTTGGCTGGTTTGTACTGGCAGTGGTAATTTTTGTGGCGCTGTTCTTTATTGTCGCTCCATACGGCCGCCACCTCAGAAACAGCTGGGGACCCAAAATAGGCGATAGGCTCGGATGGATTGTTATGGAAGCACCGGCTTCACTCGTCTTTATCATATGCTTTGTGGTCGGTACCAACTCAAGCACAATAACTGCGCTTGTCTTCCTGGTTTTATGGGAAGCACATTACATACACCGGGCTTTTATTTACCCTTTCAGTCGGCGCACCGGGGTCAGCAGGATGTCGCTCGTCGTCGTGAGCTTAGGCCTTCTGTTCAACGTGGCCAACGCCTATCTTAATGGTCGTTACGTCTTCACGCTCTCCGGGGGTTACACCAACGAATGGCTTGTGACCCCACAGTTTATCGGCGGGTTGGGGCTCTTCCTCGCCGGTTTTATTATCAACCGCCGAGCAGATCACATCCTACGCAATCTGCGTAAACCTGGTGAATCTGGTTACAAAATCCCCTATGGGGGATTGTATCGTTGGATATCCTGTCCCAATTACTTCGGCGAGATCATTACATGGATTGGCTGGGCTGTGGCTAGCTGGTCACTACCGGGACTGGCTTTCGCTGTCTGGACAGCCGCTAATCTCGTGCCCAGGGCTCAAGCCAATCATATCTGGTACCGTGAGCACTTCTCTGACTATCCGACTGAGCGGAAGGCACTGATGCCCGGGGTATGGTAATAGAGGCAATCCTACAATCGAGGAAATTCTGAATCCAAATAAATCCTAATTTCAACTTTCCAAGTGCTTTGAATTTGAATTTTTGAGATTGTTTGAGATTTGGAGCGGTGCAGTTGAGATTATATCATCACTTCAATTAAGATAGCTACGCAAAAAGCCATGCGGGTTATTTTCGGAACCGTGATATTTACCATACTTGTACCTGGGTCTGTGACTGTCCTTGTGCCCTATCTACTGCTGGCATCCGGTCTTGGATGTTTCTATGATATTGGGGGCTTCAGGTTCATTGGGATTGTTCTAATCATTCTTGGCGCGGCGTTCTATTTCTGGACAGCCTCAGACTTTACTTTTGCCGGCAAAGGTACCCCGGCACCTATAGCACCCCCCAAATTGCTGGTATCGAGGCGGCTGTATCAGGTGAACAGAAATCCGATGTATACAGGAGTTTTGCTCGTACTCCTCGGCGAAGCAATGTTTTTCATGTCACTGGCCTTGCTTGCCTACAATATATTTGTATGGCTATCCTTCCACCTTTTTGTCGTCTATTATGAGGAGCCGAACTTGAGAAAGAAATTTGGAGTGTCGTACAAGGAGTATTGCAGGGCCGTGCCCAGATGGATTCCTGGGTTGAAGCGCACAAATAGAAATGGATGACAAACGCTGAAAAGGGATTCTTTGATAGACCGCGCTGTCGGATAAGCAAGCCTGGAGAGGAGTTTGGATTGTTGCATCGCAATTATCATTAAGCTACAATCAGCCACGTTGGCCGCCATTCAGAGCTAGAGCTTACCGATGATGCCGACGCCAAACTCGAGCCTGAAGCTAATACGGTTTCTGTCGCATAAAGGATACAAGTCGCAGGAGTCTCATCATTGAGAATTGGAGGATGTTATGGCTAAAGATTACGGAATTATCGATGTCTGGATGCAGCATCCAAACCTGAAGTTCTCAAACCACCCTATGTTCGATTCTCTTCGGAGATGGACGGGGGCGGAAAAACTAGCAGAGGAGATTCCAGTCGAGACTACCATTGCTGCCATGGATGAGGCGGGCGTTCGCCTGGGCTTAATATGTGCCTGGTGGGGTCCGCAGGGGTCACTTATTTCAAATGATGAGGTAGCTGCCCTTGTTAGAAAACATCCTGACCGTTTTGTTGGGATCGGGTCGGTCGATTTGTACAGACCTATGGACGGCATTCGAGAACTGAGGCGCTGTGTACGTGAGCTCGGCTTCAAAGGGCTGAGAATAGTCCAGTGGCTTTGGAACCTGCCCCCCACTGACAGGCGTTATTACCCTCTCTATGCTGAGTGTATCGAACTTGGCATTCCGTTCTGTTTTCAGGTGGGACATACTGGCCCCCTCTGTCCTTCAGAGCCGGGGCGGCCGATACCTTATATCGATGAGGTAGCCATTGAATTTCCCGAACTTAAGATCGTTGGGGGGCACATCGGATATCCCTGGACGGTGGAGATGATTGCTGTGGCAACGAAACATCCCAATGTCTATATTGATACCTCGGCCTATATTGCCAAACGCTACCCGAGGGAGTTCGTAGACTACTTGAAAGCAAATGGGCGAAAAAAGGTTCTTTTCGGCACAAATTACCCCATGGTTACTGCAGCCATGTGCTTAAAGGACCTGGATGCACTCGGACTGGACGACGAAGTAAAGAAGCTGTTCCTCTATGAGAACGCTAAACGAGTGTTTGGACTTCACTAGGTAATTGGGTTCCCCAAGGCTTAGATTTCGCCCTCACACAGGACACACTGTATCTGCTGGTTCGAAGCCAACCGCTGCCGTTTTTTCCCAGCCGTCTATTTCGGCTACTTTTTGGCCAGTATTCTGTATAAAGCGAACACTACTAACAGATAGGCGATTATTCTGATTATGATAAGAAAGACGGTCAAGCCTGCAGCGAGCCCAAGGAGTGTCATAAGATGTGACACAGCAAAAAGGCCGAACGCTATGCCTATATAAAGAGGCACATCATTCTTCTTCTTGACGTAAGCCCACTTGCCCAGGGCTAGTATTACGATGCATAGCACGAAATTAGTTGTGGTTACTGGATCCCAAGTCATGCGTTAGTGCCTCCCTTCATAATTTAGCTTAATGCGTAATTCTACTTAAAAGCGTGTGGTCAGCACCGCTAGCAAAGTGTAACGGCCTTGAACAAAAAACGCAAGTTCGTATGCGTACATCTCTGGACGAAATCATTGAAATAAGACTGCTATTTCCATTCTGGCGGATAGGCTATGCACTTTATGCTTTTCTTGGCGTATTCCTTTTCGAACGTGAAATATTACTGGACATGTGTTATTCTTGTTACATCCTCTTTGGGTAGGCAATAATTGCCGGTGTAATGTTAAATCAGGTTATAAAGCGATTATCAGTGGTGGCAGCCATTGTGCTGTGCCTTCAGCTTGGCTTTTCTGGCTCAGCCGGCTCAGCCATGGAGAGCCCTGCTGCGGTCAAGGAGCTGAATTTTGTTTTTCTTCATGGCGCTGCTGGAAATCCTTGTGGGCCACAACTTCTGGCTGATTCTGTCCTTGAGCAGATACCTCGCTATATCCTTGAGTATGAGCAGGCTAATCCCGGCATTAAGGTTAATGTCAGTACTCTGAACAGATGTTATCCCAACGATGTGGATGTCGAGACTTGGGCTAAGAACATCGCATATAGCATTGATAAATACTTGCCGAGCAAGGGAAATGTGATCTTGATTGGCCATAGCATGGGTGGCAAGTCAGCGCTTTATGCTGTAGCCAAGAATATAGGCAATCTAGCTGATAGGGTGGCGCTGGTGGTTACCATCAATAGCCCGATTAAGAATCTGGATAGGTATCAGCTTGCTGGTGGTGGGTCATTTGTTGACTATTGCCGGGCTGGATGGCTGCTGCGTACTGGGCGAGGGGTTTGCGCTTCAGTAGGGAACTACGATAGCTCTGAAGACGGCAAGTGGGTGAGTCAGAACAGGCATTGGTTAGCTTTCATATCGGGCGAAAACGCACCATTGAGCCCGCAGTTTGATTATGGTGGAGTTGATGCTTATCCCAGGGATATGGATGACGGGGCCCTGCCGATATCGGCTCAATACTCTGACGGCGCCGATGTAATCTACTACGGCGAATACGGCCATAGCGACTTCCACATTATAAAAGAGGTAGCTGATTTCATGGCAGGGGAAATATTGCGCTATATCTTCGGTGGGACTATAGAATGCTCCGTTCTGGCTAGAGACGGTGGCTTCGAGCATAAGGCTGCCTCGCTGCTGGGAACAGATTACTGGCAGGATATTGCCGGTGATGTTTTTGGCAGTAGCGGCAGGGTGTGGCATTGGAACCAGTCCTATATCAAATGGCAGGAATGGGAGGACGTGGTGGAGTATTACCCTCCCACGTATGAGAGAGACTTGAGGAGCCGTTATGAAATTAGCAAGGTCAGGTCATCGGCGATTTTTACCAGCATTGAGGAGCTGCGCTGGCTGAATCCAGATGATCCTGAGGATTGTCGTCTCTACCTGCGGACCAGGGCTGCCCCCAGAAACTATATGCAGGTGGACTGGAGCATTTATCGTCAGGGGCTGTTACCCGAAGGAACGAAGCGCGACCACTATGAAATCGAGATGGTTGCCGGCACACCTTTGGCCGGCGTCTACCGCGCATCATGGGCAACCGACAATCTGCGTGATTTGAGGGTGCAGGTATGGTCGCGGGCAGAAAGGCCATTCCGATGGTTCGAGGCTAAGTGGAGGGTCTATTACCAGGAAAGCCGGTATAGAAAAGTCATTGATGAAATCCCGGCGCTGCCGGAGGTTGCTTCGGTCAAGTAAGAGGCTTATTCATGAGATTGTTCAGCAACTTCCTCCGTCATTGCGAGCGCAGCGTGGCAATCTCAATGCCTCCCCATCGAGATCGCCACGTCGCTTACGCTCCTCGCGATGACAGAAAGAGGAACAGGGATTGCTTCGGGGCTTACACTCCTGCAATGACAGCTGAACACTCGCATTAAGCTTGATTTCTAAGCTTTGAGCACGGCTCGAGCTTTTAAGAAACGAAGCAGTCGCTCCCTTGTTACCATGCCGAGCACCTTATCCTCCTGTAGCACTGGTATCTGGTCTATATCGTAGTCATCCATCTGCTCGAGCAGGTCTACGGCTGGTTGGTCAAGTTGAGCCGTCTTGAGCCTCTCGGCGGGCGTCATTATGTCGCTTATGCGAGCCGTCTCCCAGCGCTCTTCTGGCATCTGTATGTCGCCCAGGGTTACGATTCCCTTCAGTTTGCCGTCCTCGATGACTACGAAGCAGTTTTGCCCCGAGTTGATAATATATTCCCGGACCAGTCCGAAAGTAAGTTGCTGCTTTATGGGGGTGTAGTCCTGGGTCATCATATCATGGGCTGTTATACCGTGGAGAGCATCGCGTACCAGCGCCCGACGCCGGCCAGTCGTGGCGGCGTCTTCCAGGAACCAGCCGAACACAACCGTGGCTACGCCGGCAAACCAATTACCGGGGAGGATAACTGCTAAAATACCGGCAGCGATGAGCAGGAAACCTATGACTCGTCCGGTCAAGGTAGCAATTCGTGTTGCCCGGCTGTAATCCCTCATTGTAAGCTGCAGGATCGCTCGTAGAGCTCTGCCTCCATCTAGAGGAAAAGCTGGAATGAGATTAAACAGGGCTATCATAATGTTGAAAAAGAACAGCCATTGTATGAATTCGGCAGGCATAAAGGTTGCAGTGCCTGCCAGAGCGTAGGAGAGTGCGTAAAATATGCCAGCTATTACAAGGCTGGAGAAGGGGCCAGTTATAGCCATCAGTATCTCGGGAATAGGGCGGGTATCCTGTTCCGTTATCCGTGGCACGCCGCCGAAGACATACAGTGTGACGCTCCTTACTGGCATACCTCTGTTGATAGCTACGGAGCTTTGGGCTAGCGCACGGGCGCACATGGAGGCAAAGAAGAGCAAGCTGGCGATTATCCCAAGTATTATGTTTTGCCACAGAGGATTGATTCCACGAAAGGTAAGGGCCAGGGTTATTATTATCAAGGCTGAAGCGATGAACCAGGTATAGTGCACCCGTACCGGAATCCCGAAAACCTCGCCCAACTTTATTCCGCGTGGCATTTTCTCTCCTTAAAATGCATCTTACAGTATAAATGCTGCAGCCAAACGAGGCAAGGTGTAAGGTGGGTTTGACACAGATTGATTTACGATGTATAAATGATGAGCCCGACAGATACTCGTTAATCTCCAGTGTATTAACCACAGACGAAGGGAGGAAAAAGATGTGCGATACCATTGTTGCTCTTGGCTCAGCTACCAAAGATGGCATCGCTCTCTTTGGTAAGAACAGTGACCGAGAACCTGACGAGGTGCAGAACATCAAAATATACTCGCGCCAGCAGCATAGGCCGGGTGAAATGGCACAGTGTACCTATCAGGCCATTCCTCAAGTTGCCGAGACAGCCAGAATCATGCTCTGCCAGCCCTTCTGGATGTTCGGCGCCGAGATGGGCGCCAATGAATATGGCGTGGCCATAGGCAATGAAGCCCTGTTCACCAAGGAGAAACCGGATGCCACCGGATTGACCGGTATGGATTTGTTGAGGTTGGCTCTGGAGCGGAGCCGAAGCGCCAAGCAGGCTTTGGAGACCATCGTTGAACTCCTGGAGAAATATGGACAGGGTGGTAATTGCGGCTACCGTCAGAAGTTTCTCTATATGAATAGCTTCTTGATTGCTGACCATCAAGAAGCCTATGTGCTGGAGACGGTTAAATCCTGGTGGGCGTGGAAGCGGGTCAATGATTTCTGGAGCATATCGAATATAATCTCTCTGGAGAAGGACTTTGATGCCTGCTCGCCTGGGTTAATCGAGAACGCCGTTAAGAAAGGCTATTGCAAGAGCGAGGCCGATTTCAACTTCCGGAAGTGCTATTCCGACAGGATAATAACGTGGGGTGCCAAGGGGGCACCGCGTGAGGCACGTTCCCGTGAAATGCTTTTACGGAAGAAAGGTGCGCTAACAACCGCAGATTTTATGGCTATTCTCCGTGACCATGGCGGACGTTCTAATTGGACTCCTGGCAAGTCCGGCGGGACTATTTGTATGCACGCCGCCGATAAGCTGATTCGCCGCAGCCAGTCGGTATGTTCCATCGTGGCGAAGTTAGGAAAGGAGGCGCAATTTTACTATACCACTGGTGCTGCCAATCCATGTATGAGCCCCTATTATCCGATTTTCTTCACTGACACGATGAATCCTGCCGGGTATTTGGAAGGGGACGCAAGTTATGATGCTAAATCTTTCTGGTGGGAATGCGAAAAGCTGCATCGCCAGGCATTATGGCACTTTACGGCTGCTGTGAATGCTATCCAGCCCCAGATAAAGCAGTATGAGGAGGACATAATTTCTTTAATAGAAGGTGGTCAGGTGCCATTGAACCAGGCGACCATTGACAAATACTTCGCTAAAGGCAGGGCTATGGTCAGAAACTGGGGAACAACTCTCGATGGATTGGTGCCTACAAAACTTAGCTGGTTCTTCAGCCAGTACTGGCGCAGTTACAACAAGTTGAACGGAATTGAATAAACCTTCTTCTTATGTCATGGCGAGGCACGGAGTGCCGTGGCAATCTTGTTTCTTTGCTAATGCTGAAAGCAAATGGAAATCATTAGGGAAATCATCAATGAAGAGGATTTGAAGAACAGCGTAAGAGTTATAAGAGACTCTTTCAGTACGGTGGCAGTGGAATTTGGATTGACTCAGGGCAATTGCCCTACCCATCCTTCGTTTACCACTATTCAAGCTGTCCGAAAATGTAGTCCCGACCCTTTAGGGTCGGGCTCCCGAGGCTAAAGCCTCGGGGCTACATGTTAAATGTGTATCATCAATGAGCTATAATTATTCCCACGAAGTGGGAGAGACAGATTGCCAGTCAGAGTTTTTGGACAGCCTCTATTGATAAACTCTGTGAGCTGAAGAAGAAAGGGACAAAGTTCCTTGGACTTTTTCAGGGCGGTCAGCAGATCGGATTTGTAGCAATAGAACAGGCAGATAATGCGCTTTACTACATGGATAAACTGGCTGTGCTTCCGGAATATAGGCACAAAGGTTATGGAAGGAGGCTTGTGGAATTCGTTTTGGACGATGTTAAAAGACGCAAAGGTGAAAGAGTCGCCCTGGGGATAATAAACGAGAGCACGGTCTTGAAGAACTGGTACATAGAAAACGGTTTTGCGGAGACAGGGACGAAGAAATTTGAACATCTGTCTTTCACCGTATGCTTCATGGAAAAGAGCCTATTGCCCTAGCAAATACAGTATCACGTCGCTGACGTTGGTTCCAGTGTTGCCGGTTATGATGAGTGCCTCGCCGATTTTCTTAAATAGCGTGTTGCTATCAAACCTGTCAATGTATGCCTTCACATCTATGCCACGGGAAGTAGCTCTGAGCAGGGCGTTGTTATCCACTATGGCTCCGGCCACATCGGGCAAGTAATCCGAGCCGTCTGTACCCACGCTGGCAACTACCCAGTACCCTTGATATGACTTCATTGCCATCATCGATATTGCAGCATAATGCTGATTTCTGCCACCCTTGCCGGCATTCTCCGATAATTTCGGCGTTGTCTCACCGCCAATCATAATGGCATCATAGCCTTGATATTTGCCCTCTAGGATTTCCCTGGCTCTCATATAGGCTGCCTCGGCGGTGTCACCTTTTTGCTCAGCTGTGACAATAAGAGGAGTAAATCCCAGTTCTTCAGCCTTCTTTGCCATGGCCTTCAGAGCCAGCCGGTTATTGCCGATTATGTGGTTGTGGCAGTTGGTCAAGCTCTTTGGTGTTTCTGCAACCTCGCCACGGCAGCCCCTTTTTAAGTATGAGAGAACGCTTTCTGGAACACTGGCCGCCAAATCGTATTTTTCAAGGACAGCGTAGGCCTCCTGGAAGGTTGAAAAGTCCGGGCATGTTGGCCCGGAGGCGATGACGTCAAGGTCATCTCCTATCACGTCGGATATTATCAGTGAAACTACTCTTACCGGCGAATAGAACTCTCCCAACCGGCCTCCCTTTATTCTGGACAGGTGCTTTCTCACCGCATTGATCTCGTGAATTTCGGCACCGCATTCTAATAGCAATTCAGTAGTTCTCTGTTTGTCTTCAAGGCTTACACCATCGACAGGACAGGGCATTAAGGCTGAACCGCCACCGGAGAGCAAACAGACAACCAGGTCATTCTCATTTATGGAGTGTTTTTCTTTTAAGGCCAGCATCTGCTTCACGCCGTTAAAGCCCCTTTTGTCCGGGAGCGGGTGACCGGCTTTTATTACTTTTATCCTCTTTGTTCTATAACCTCCCCCCTTACAATTGACGATGCCAGTGAAGATATTCTTTGCGTCTATTGTGTCTTCCAGCGCTTCTGCCATCAGTCCTGATGCTTTGCCACCGCCGATAACGAAAATTCTACTCTTGGCGGTACTATACGTGGTGTCTTTCACCTTCAGGGACTTGCTTACCGCGTCATAGCTTACAGCTGATTTCATGATAGCTCTAGGGAGAACACGCTCTATGCCTGCCTCGATGATTTTCAGAGGCTGGCGTCTTAATTTGGTTGTGGCAAGCTCATCCCAGTTCTTTATAATCACTTCAATCTCCAGAGCACAAAAGCAGATAGGCCTTTTCCTGAGCCTTAAGTATACTAGACCCGATGGTCCAACTCTACATTCGTGTGAACAATCCCTATACGGACAGACCTTCAAAGCTTGTCCTGAGCTAAGCGAAGGATTTATCCGCTTTCGTACTGGGCGAAATGTAAAAGTCAAACATTAAAATGCAAAATGACAAGGCAAAAGTCAAAAGTAGGGACACACCTTCAGACCTGTTCGCTTCTAAAGAATAGAAATAATTTTTGCATTTTCATCTGTCATTTTAACTTTTGATTTTTGATGTACTTATAGTGGGGACAGACCTTCAGGCCTGCCCGAAGTCTCTGTCATTCTGAGCGTAGCGAAGAATCTCATGCAGCTCAGGGTAAACTCCGCGAGGCGATCTCGTCCCATTCCCCCACCACCGAGATTGCCACGGCTGTTCCCTCGTTTCACTCGGGACGCCTCGCAATGACGGCGGGGGACGTGGTATTGCTTTGTCGCTATGCTCCTCGCAATGACACTTAAATTACAAAGAGTCAGACTTTCAGTTCATCCCCGCCGTGCTCCTTCTTGCCCCTGAAGTACTGGCTCCAGAGCTGCGGCGCCATCTGCAGCCATTTCTCCAGCCCAAGCTTTTGCAACAGCACAAGGTTGTAAACCTTGGTGTTGTGAGGCAGTATTTGGGCTTTGTCGGCACAGGGTGCCAGCTTGAGACAGGGGAAATTCGCGCACTCGTAGCAGAATTGCAGGCCTTTCTGCTCCACGCAGCAAGTGTATGTGGGGCACGCAGGTTCTCCCATCAGCTTTATGTGGCCCTCCTCCACCCTACAACCGCGGCAGCTGACTCGCTCGACGGGAATATCCCTTGCCTGGGCAATTCTCTCGGCGAGGGTGCGGTCTCCGCTGGCCCTGAACACGGGACAGGCACCGCAGTATAGCCCACAGACGGCAACAAGTTCGGCTTCGGCTGGTTGAGTCGACATTTCTGCACCTCCCAAAATCTAAGGTAGTCGGACGCTTAAATCCTAACACGATGAAGCCAGCAATCTCAAGCCATTTGTGAATTATTTTCAAGAAGTGGCTTATTCTTATTGACCGGCCAAATCGGTGGTGTTAGAATTTGAAACCGGAGCGGAACCTGACTTGGGGAAAAGCGCTGCATCTGGGGTCTTTGTCACCTTGGACGAAGTGAAGGGTCTAGATTCTTCGCTTCGCTCAGAATGACAGGAGGTGGCTCGGAATAGCATAAGGGCATTTGCCAACAATTGGTCGCTATACGGAAGTTAAATAAACTAGAAGAAAGGGGGGAAACGCATGTGGTATTTTTATCTAGCTTATTTCATTGCCGGCCTGTTCTTGGCCAATGGCGTACCCCACTTCGTTAACGGGATTTCAGGGATGAAATTTCGAAGTCCGTTTGCTTCACCTCCTGCTGTCGGCGAGTCGTCGGCGGTGGTGAATGTCATCTGGGGGATGGTCAACTTTATTATCGGCTATCTGCTCATCTCAGGGGTAGGGCGTTTCTGCCTTGGCTTCAGCCTTGACGTTCTTATGGTTTTCCTGGGTGCTCTTATTGCCGCGCTCGGTTTAGCTTGGTCCTTCAGCCGCGTGCGCAAGAGTTGATCTCTGGGGGTTGATTACTAATGTAGCCGCGAGGCTTTAGCCTCGCTGCAAAAAGGCGACCCTAAAGGGTCGCAACTACATTTCGCCGCTCAATACGGCAGGCGATGGAAAGAAAGGAGTGCGCTGGGCAGTATGACAGATGTGGCATTGGACAGTAATGTCAGAATAACCAGGCTGGAGCTTGGCCCTTTCGGCACCAATGCCTACATAGTAGTGTGCCAGGCCACCGGAGATAGCATAGTGGTGGATGCACCGGGTGAAGCTGATAAGGTTTTGAGCCAACTGGCTGGCACCAAGCCAAAGTACATCGTGATAACCCATACCCATATTGACCACATTGGAGCGCTTGAAGAGTTGAGAGCCAAGCTGAAAATACCGGTGGCAGTTCATCCGAAGGATGCTGCCAGGCTGCCGTCTCGTCCAGATATCGAGCTTAATGACGGCGATATCGTAGAAGTGGGGAAGCTCAAGCTCAAAGTATTACACACGCCGGGGCATACCCCGGGGAGCCTGTGCCTTTTGGTGGGCAAGTATTTAATAGCAGGGGATACCATCTTCCCGGGCGGCCCGGGGAAGACTGGAAGACCTGCTGACTTGAAGCAGATAGTGAAGTCTATAGAAACCAAGCTCTTCGTCTTACCTGATGATACCGAGGTATATCCTGGCCATGGTGACGCCACAGTATTAGGTAAGGAAAAGAAGGAATTTGCTGCCTTCGCTTCGAAGCCTCACGACTCTAACCTGTGTGGAGATGTTCTCTGGCTGTCCTCATAATTACCCCAGGTTGTCCGAAAATGTAGCCCCGACCCTTTAGGGTCGGGTTCCCGAGGCTAAAGCCTCGGGGCTACATGTTTAATGTGTATCACCAATGTAGCTATAACTTTTCCCACAAAGTGGAGAGAAAAATTGTCGCTTAGAGTTTTCTGACAGCCTCGGGGCCCCAAATTGGTTGGCAGCTTTCCAGGGTCTCCGTGAAAAAGAGCGAAGCGAATTTGTCATGGGGTACTGGTGGACTACCACCATATCTCGACACGGTGAAAAGCCTCTGCCAGCGCGAAACCCCTTCCTTCAGCAAACTTCTCGTATCTTTGTCTGAGCAGGTCGTCCCATTCGCGAGGAAAATGACCAACCTGGCTGTGGTGACAGTGCAAGGCTGCCATCTTTATCTCAAAAGTATCAGTAATATCGCTGAAGTAATTCGGTTCTTCAGCGCCCCAGAGAAGGACCTCCTTAACCTTGTGAGGCTCAAGCCCTTGTTCAATCAGGTCAAGATAGGCCCAGCGGTCACGGGAATAAGGGAAGACAGCATCCAGTACGACCTGGCCGGTGATGCGGTGGTCGCGGTGCCAGATGTAACGTCGGTAGGGGTCGCTGGTAGCTACGATTTCTGGCCGATGAGTCCTGATTAAGCGGACAATCTCCTTGCGAAACTCCGGTGTGTCCTCCAGCGTTTGGTCTTCATGTCGCAGGAAGATGACCTCGTTTACCCCGAGTAATTTGGCGGCGGCTAGCTGCTCCTGCTCACGAATCTCAGCTAATTTCTCAGGCTTCGTCTCAGGGTCATTGCTACCTTTGTTGCCATTGGTGCATACCACATATATGACCTCTTTGTCCTCACGTGTCCATTTGGCCACAGTGCCGGCGATACCATATTCGGCATCGTCAGCGTGAGGTGTAATCACCATTGCATAAAAATTCTTTGTCATGTTTCAAGCCCCCATGGCAAAGGTGCTTGCATGAAATTGTATGATACTACCTGCCTTGATACAATTGCAATCTGGAGATGCAGACATTGTTTGCTAATGTAGTTGCGAGGCTTTAGCCTCGCTAGCGAAGGCGACCCTAAAGGGTCGCAGCTACATTGGAAATAGATTGTTAATAAACATTCAAAGATGCACGGCAAGTTGACGGTCAGGAATTGCCATCCGCAGGAACCGCGGGATGCTGCCGCATATGAGCGGCTCAAAGAAGGGGCGGTTTTTGCCCACCTGTTGAGCCGGCCTGGTTATCGGGTAAACGAAAATCTTTTCTTTGCTGAAGCGGATGGAGTAATCGTCGGCTACGTAAATGTCTTGCCGGAGCGTGGTATCGGGCGTGTAATCCTCGAGTACGGGGCCAGCTCCTCAGACAGGCTGGAGACCGTACTCGGGGAGCTTTTAAAATGCGCTCTGAAAAGGGCAAAGGAATTAGGAGCAAGAGTCGCTCACCTGAGCATTCCTTCGGCTGAGGCAGCGCAGGCAGAAGCTCTATCAAATCTGGAATTTAAGGCAGTCCGTCGCTTCTATGAACTAGGCTTGGATGTTTCCAGTGTAAATCTCGAGGCTGTTGACCAGCGAGACCTGGTATATCGTTATCTTAAGGCCGGTGAAGATGACTTGCTTGCCCGGATTGAAAATCGCTGCTTTTCGGGCACCTGGGGTTTCAATCCAAATACTGCTGAATACATAGGCTGGGAACTAAGCACCAGAGGTGACTGCCCGGATGATGTGATTTTAGCTTTAAGCGAAGGTAAGCCAATCGGCTATTGCTGGACTGAGGCACAATGCGGTCGTGATTCATCTACAGGCAGGAGCAAGGGGCGTATTTACATGCTGGGCGTTGACCCTAGCTACAGGGAAAAAGGTATAGGCAGAGGGCTGCTCGAGGCCGGTTTATTGCACCTAAAAAACAAAGGGCGGGAAATCATTGACATAACCGTAGACAGCCAGAATGTTGCCGCCGTCACATTATACCGCTCTCTCGGTTTTCAGCCCTACGGCGAGACCGTATGGTATGAGAAAGCCGTACATTAGTCTATTTTGCTACCTCAGAAGTAACAAAAGGGCGCTTTGTTCAACGTTCGCACATTGATGGTGCCGACCTCTCCTGTCATCATTTGTCGAATAGGTTACACTCACTACTTGACAAGACTCGATCACCGCTGTACTTTATGTGTATGAGGGCGAGGGAAAAGATGGGCAAGTCGAAGACAGAGATTCAACAAGCAGCTGAAACCGAAGCTCTGAATTTAAGTTTACAGGACATAGTGGATGGTGTAGAGGACGAGGTTGTGGTCATTGATAGTGCCTACCGAGTTGTGTTCGCCAATTCAGCGGCAAGGAGCAGATTCCAGAAGGGGACTGAGTCGCCAATCGGCAGGCACTGCTACGAGGTGTTCCGCGAAAGAGACAAGCCATGCCGTCCACCCCTATGGGACTGCCCGCTCATGGAAGTCCTCAAAAGCGGCAGGGGAACAATAGTTTATCATCCTGTCCGCACCCACGGAACCGACAGATACTTCAAAATCAGCGTGTATCCTCTCCGAGACAGCTATGGAAACATCAAGGCTGTGGTTGAGTTGATGAGGGATGCCACCACTGAAAGGGAATTGGAGAGCCAGATATTGAGACGGCATCATCAGCTTCTAGTACTGAATCGCATCTCAAGCGCTGTGAGTGGGCTATGGGATCTAGATGCCATACTAAGGATTGCCTTGGACAATGCTCTGGAGGTCATCAACGGCATGATTGGGGGAATCCTGCTCGTGGATGAAGAGGCCAAGACCTTACACTATCGAGTGCACCATGGGTTATCCGCCAGATATGCAGAGGAGATGCGAATGCCTGTCGGTGAGGGGATAGCAGGCAGAGTGGCTCAAACCGGCAAGCCCATGCTGTTACAGGACATCTCCAAGGAGCCCGGGCCTGCTCATCCCGATTTGGTAAGCGGAGAAGGTCTTAAAGGGTTCGTGAGCATTCCTCTTAAGGCAAAGGATAAGGTTGTAGGTGTGATGAATATCGCTAGCCACACAGCAGGGCAATTTGGTAAGGACGATATGTCACTCCTCGACTCCATTGGTGACTGTATCGGCATCGCTATCGAGCAGGCGACATTATATGAACGGCTGGCGAATGCAAGCCAAAGATATCAAGCTCTTCTGCAACGCGCATTGACTTCCCAGGAGGAGGAACGGAAACGGATAGCCCGTGAGCTACACGACGAAACCAGCCAATCGCTTACCAGCCTGACTCTCAGCCTACAGGCAATTATAGGAATGGCGGAAATGAAAGGTATAAGGGATGCCAACTTCATGGAAAGGCTCAGGGCAACGCATGCCTACACTGTTCATGCTGGGAATGAAATAGTCAAGCTTATGAAGGAACTTCGCCCCACCTTGCTCGACGAACTCGGAATGTCTGTCGCCATCCATCGCTATGCGAAGGATACCCTTCAGGTCAAAGGCATAAATGTAGCTGCGGAATTCATAGGCGTAGAACGACGCTTGTCACCTGAAGTGGAAATCACACTCTTCCGTGTCGCTCAGGGGGCAATCGGCAACATACTGGAGCACTCAGGAGCGAAGAATGCTTCGATCAAGCTAGAGTGCAACGCCAACAAGTGCGTATTACGCATTGAAGACGACGGCAAGGGCTTCGATGTCGACAAGCTCACGAGGGTGGACCCTAACGGTCGGGGCGCCGGCTTGTTCACCATAAAGGAAAGAGTAAAATTGGTAGGTGGTAATTGCAGCGTTGAATCTCGTCCAGGGCAGGGAACCAAGGTTACAGTGAATGTTCCACTGACGAGGAGCCTTGCAAATGAAAAGGATAAAGGTACTAATAGCCGATGACCATACCCTCGTGCGAGATGGGATCCGATCTCTACTGGAGCTCATTGCGGATATAGAAGTAGTCGGCGAGGCAACAAACGGGAAGGAAGCCCTCGAGAAAGTAGAACAGCTTGCTCCTGATGTGGTACTCATGGACTTGGCAATGCCTATCATGGGCGGACTGGAAGCAACGCGCAGAATACGTAAGCAATTCCCACAAACGAAGGTGCTGGCATTGACCCAGTATGATGATAGTGAGTACGTCATACCTGTCATCGAGGCGGGCGCCAACGGTTTCGTCACCAAGATGGCAGCGTTTTCAGAGCTTACTTCAGCCATTCAGGCCGTGCATAAGGGAGAATCCTACCTATCGCCATCGGCGGCAGCAGCTCTGGTTCAAGAATACCAGCAAAAAACTGAGGTGGAGGGAGAAAAAGACCCCTACCAACAGCTAACGGATAGGCAGAGGGAGGTGCTTAAGCTAGTTGCCGAAGGACATACTGTTCGGGAAATAGCAGAGATGCTGGTCGTCAGCCCCAAGACCGTTGAGTGGTACAAAACCAGCTTTATGAACAAACTGAACATACACAATAAGACCGACCTAATTAAGTTTGCCATACGTAGGGCGATTATAACGCCATAATAGTACCGCCTAGCACCGTCTTTATTTCATTATTCTGAGCCCTATGGGCGAAGAATCTCTAACTGGTTCTTTGGCAGGTCTATCGTGAGTATATGATTCCTCACTGCACTGAGAATGACAATTTGCTGTCAATACAACCTCAGTTTGCTCCTTACTAGGGCTTTTCCTATCCATAAATCAGGTACAATTTCAGTAGAAATTCTGGGGACTTAGCTGTCCCATTCCAGGTGAATCCCTATTGTCGTCTCGTCAAAGACCAGTTACCATGGAAATGGAACCCTGATTATTCCTATTCAAAGGGGGACTGATGTATTCATCCGTGGCCGATAGCACTCAAAGCTATCAATCGAGCAAGACGGCGAAGTCTCCTCCTGACCGCAGCTTGATACCACCATGCCAGGCTGCTTGCCCACTCCACATGGAGATAAGGGAATATGTTGATTTGGTTGCCCAGGGAAAAATCATGGAGGCGTTGCAGGTGATAAGAGATGGCAATCCCTTCCCATCTATTTGTGCCTACGTCTGTACACACCCCTGCGAAGATGGTTGCAGACGCACTCAGGTAGATAAGCCTATCGCTATCCGTGCGCTCAAGAGATTTGCGGTGGAGTTCGGTGGTGACAGGATGGTCCGCGCTGAGGCCGAGACCACCCATGGTGAAAAGGTGGCCATAGTAGGCTCTGGCCCAGCAGGAATGGCTTGTGCCTACCATCTTCGGAAACTAGGCTATCCTGTTATCATTTTCGAAGCCCACTCAGAAATGGGGGGTATGCTCAGAGTAGGCATTCCGCAATACCGTCTTCCCCGCGAAGTACTGGACACTGAAGTCCAAAGGTTGTCTCAAATGGGAGTTGAAATCAGAACGAATACACGAGTGGTTTCCCTGGACTTGCTATTTGAAATGGGTTACAAGGCTATCTTTATCACTATTGGTGCTCATCAGAGCCTCAGAATGGAGATAGAAGGGGAAGAAAGCCCCGGGGTAATAGATGGAGCAAGTTTCCTCCGCGAAGTGAACCTAGGGCTCAGACCATCCCTTGGATCACGGGTTGCTGTGGTAGGGGGAGGGAATGTGGCAGTTGACGCCGCACGCACGGCTCTTCGGCTGGGAGCACGGAAAGTGAGCATACTCTACCGCCGCAGCCGAGCAGAATTGCCAGCGGACCCTAAAGAGGTGGAACAAGCCCTAGAAGAAGGTATAAACATCCTGTTTCTGGTGGCACCGACTAGAATAAAGAGGCGAAATGGTCGGTTAAGCGTAACCTGCATAAAGATGGAACTCGGAGAACCCGATGGGAGCGGCAGGCGACGGCCTGTACCAGTCAAGGGCAGTGAATTCACAAGGCAAGTGGATACCCTGATTACTGCTATTGGACAAGCACCTCAGACGCTGAGTGATTTCCGCCTTAGAGTAGGCAGGGGCAGCACTATCCAAGTCGACCCTATCACGCTTACAACTAACAGGACGGGTGTATTTGCTGGTGGGGATGCTGTGACCGGACCAGCGACTGTAACCCAAGCCTTGGCAGCCGGCAGACTTGCAGCCTTCCGTATAGATGATTACCTACAACACAGATATCCACGAGTTGGAAAGGAGGTGTGTGAAACTCCACTAGGTGACCTGTTACCTGACACAATAGAAATGATAAGGAAAATCGGTCGCCTGGAGCCACCGACTCTGCCACCCGAAGCAAGGGCGGAAGACTTCAAACCTATAGAGCTCGTCTATGACTGGGCAGCCGCTATTAGTGAAGCCAGAAGATGCCTTCGGTGTGGCATGGGTGCCGAAATCATATCGCAAGACAAGTGCGCCACATGCCTGAAATGCCTAAGGGTTTGTCCTTATCACGTGCCCCATCTGGATGCCAGCGGGACAATGCAGATACCCGCTGACCAGTGCCTAGCTTGTGGTATCTGTATTGCTGAATGTCCGGCAAAAGCAATAGTTCTGAGAAAGCCGTATGACCGAAGACAGGTAACGGAGGAGTTACATCATATCCTTAGGTCAGCAACTGAATCAAAACTCAAACCCTTCATCATCGGCTTTTGCTGCCATTATGGACTCTTCGGCACGGGTATCCTGGCAAGCTTATGGAGAGAAGCTAAAGCGGGCATCTGGATTGTGCCGGTGCTTTGTGTAGCCAAAGTCGAGGCCGACCACATATTGCATGCCTTTGAGACAGGTGCTGAGGGGGTTTTCATCGCTGGATGCGGGGGACAATGTGCTCGGGAAAACACTGCTTTCTGGATTTGCCAGCGTATTAAAAAGGCTCAAAAGGCGCTGGCACAGATTGGCCTTGAAACAGAGCGCGTTCGGTCTTTTACCTTAGGCACCAGTGATGAGGAGCCTGGCAAAGAACTCGATAAGTTCGTTGAACAAATAGGTAGGCTCTATTTGGCCTCGACAATGATGCAGGAGGTGAAGAGTTGATAGTCGCAGAACAAAAGACTTTAGACGAAATTAGGCGGATGATTATTCCTTATCACAGGATATTAGTCGTCGGTTGCGGCACCTGCATGACCGTTTGTGATGCTGGTGGCGAGCGGGAAGTATCCTTTCTTCATAACGCCTTGCGCCTGGCAGAGACAAAGAGTGGTAATGGAGTCCATATCTTTTCTGAATATGTTTTGAAGAGGCAGTGCGACCCAGAATTCATAGACCTCCTTGTTGACAAGGTTGGTGACATCGACGCCATTCTTTCCTTAGGTTGCGGCATCGGAGTGCAGGCCATGGCCGAACGTTTCCCAGACATACCTGTCTTGCCCGGTGTGAATACCTCTTTCATGGGCATGGCTAGAGAATTGGGAGTTTGGGATGAACGGTGTGCTGCCTGTGGCGATTGCAGATTGGAGGAGACAGCCGGCATTTGCCCCATCACTAGGTGCACTAAAGGAATACTGAACGGCCCCTGTGCCGGCACGAAAAACGGCAAATGCGAAGTCAGCAAAGAGATGGACTGCGCTTGGGTACTTATCTACAGACGTCTTGAAAGGCTGCAGCAACTGGAGAAAATGCGGCGATATTACCCGCCGAGGAACTTCCGGGCGATTCCGAGACCAAAAAGGATTGTGACTAAAGCTAGTACCGGTACAGGAGAGAACGATGGCTAACTCGCTGTTCCAGGAAAAACTCTGCTCCAATCGATTCCTAGTGACAACAGAAGTCGGGCCTCCCAAGGGGGCAGACATCTCGGAAATGGCTCACCACATCGACCTGCTTAAAGGTAAAGTAGACGCCATCAACGTCACCGACCATCAGAGCTCCGTGATGCGTTTTCCCTCGTTAGGTGGTTGCCTAGTGGTGAAAGAGCGTGGTGGTGAACCTATATTCCAGGTAACCTGCCGTGACCGCAACCGCTTGGCGCTTCAAGCTGACCTCCTTTTTGCATATTCCAGAGGCATCAGCAATATCCTTTGCCTCACCGGAGACTCCATCGATGTAGGAGACCACAAGGAAGCAAAGCCTGTCTTCGACTTGGATTCTGTCCAACTGCTGAAAATGATTAAGATAATGGAATCGGGAAATGATATGTCTGGCAATGAACTTAAAGGTGCTCCGAAATTCTGCATCGGTGCCTCAGTCCACCCCGAAGCAGATTTTATTGAGGCTCAACTCGTCAAGTTTGACAAGAAGGTCACCGCTGGAGCGCAATTCTTCCAGACTCAGGGGATCTTCGACTTGGGAAGCCTTCGCAGGTTCATGCAGTATGCTTCCCAGTTTAATCCCAAAATCCTAGCCGGGATTATAGTAATGGCTTCAGCTAGGATGGCAAAATATATGAATGAAAATGTTCCCGGGATAATCGTTCCTCAAGCTATTATCGATGAGCTTGCCACCGCAGAGAAAGGCAAGGGACTTCAAAAAGGAATCGAAATTGCCGCGCAACTGATAAAGACAATAAAGGAGGAAAACCTGTGCCATGGCGTGCACATTATGGCAGTTGGTAATGAAGGGACTGTGCCCGACATCTTGGAAGCAGCTGGACTAGTCGGTGTGCGTCCCTGAGATAGCAACTTATCAAAGCATGGGTCCAGGTCGATGGGTTGGCTAAATTTGGCGTAAGGAGGAAAAGCAAAATGGGGAGCAATCAAAAAATCTTAATCATAGATGATGAGTCAGATTTTGTGGAAGCTTTTCGGATGACTTTGGAAGCTAAATCCTACCAGGTGGTCACTGCCTCCAGCATGGCGGAGGGCCAGGAGATGATGAGAATACGACCTGATGTTGTTGTTTTGGGCACCCTAGCTCCCGCTGGGGAAGCATTCGCTATGCATAAGTGGCTGAAACAAGAGCCTAGACATAAAGACATACCACTCTTAGTAATTGATGCTCGGTATGAGGAGCGGTCCATTAAGGGATGGAGAAGGTTCGAGGGTATACAGATGGAGTCGGAAGGCTACGTAACCAAGCCAATCGAGCCAGCTTCACTAGTGCCCCAAATCCAAAGGCTGCTGGAAGAAGCAATTAGGCCGCGGAAAATAAAAGTGCTAGTAGTAGACGACCACACTATGGTAAGACATGGAATACGTGCTCTTCTCTCACTGCAAAAGGACATGGAGGTGGTAGGTGAGGCTATCAACGGGCAAGATGCGCTTGAGCAGGTGCAACAACTCTCGCCAAACATAGCATTGATGGATATAGTCATGCCCGTGATGAGCGGTCTGGAAGCGACAAGGCGAATAAGCAGCCAATATCCTGGGACAAAAGTGTTGATTCTGACACAGTATGATGAGGAGGAAAATATGCTCGTTGCAAAGCAGGCCGGAGCGCATGGTTTCATCCCCAAGAGAGCAGCAAGTTCAGAACTCGTAGACGGAATAAGGGCTGTGTACGCAGGAAAATACTTCACTTGGTCTTTGGTATGACGATTACTGGTCAGGAACAGGGAATAGTGCGGTGAGGTTTACCTGCCAAGGAGGGATATGATGGAACAAATCTGCGCTACTTGCAAATTCGCAAAGGGGTTTTCCCTCGGGCCTGGCATATCAGGCTCGGAGGAAGGAGTAAAGTGCACTAATTTGGAATTTGCCAGATATCTTGATAAGTTACAAAAAAGCGATTCTTATCAAAAGGAGTTTGCTGAGCACGGCTTCATTAATGTCTTTAGGGTAGAAGCCGTTGCCTGTGGGGAAGGCGAGGTCTGTCAATTCTGGGAAGCTCAAGGCCAAAAGTGAAAGGCTGCACAGTTGTCCAAATTGTGTGATAGCAATAAAAGGCTGACATTTCTGTGCAGCAAATCTGGCCTGCGGAGAATCCGGTAGTAATTAGACTTAGTTCTGCCTATGCTCAACATTTTAGTCTCACATAGAGAGCATACACCCTGAGTTGCCGGCGTACCGCTCTCCATGGTCATAGGCTCGACCACTTTCATTTCCCTTTTAACTGACATTTGATACAGTATGCTTTCGTTCATCCATTTCCTTTTGCGTAGAGAATGGAGTATTCCCTGCTCCTATTCATGGGCAAAGGCAAATAAGTGCAACCTTTTGGAAAGTGGAGCGTTATAATAAGTGTAGTGGTCTTAGAGCAGGAAAAGGAGTTGGTCGAAAGAGCCAGAAAGGATAGAGAGGCTTTTGGTGAGCTCTATGATCAGTATTATTCCCGAACCTTCAGCTATGTTTTGAGGAGAACAGTTAGCATTAAAATCGCTCAGGATATAACCTCTGAGGTATTCTTCAAAGCCCTGAAGAATCTGGAGAGATTCCGCTGGCGCGGTATCTCTTTTTCCTCGTGGCTCTACCGTATTGCTACTAACGAAATTATCGACCACTTTCAGAGAAACAAACGTAGTAAATTTTATTTAGACTTAGACGAAGTTTCTGACTTGATTAGTCTTTCTGACCCATCGGCTGAGACTGAAGTTTTAGAGGCTGAAGCAGAATTACAAAGGCACGAGGAATTTCTCATCCTACATAAATGCATTTCCAAGCTCCCTGCCAAATATCAAGAGGTAATTACTTTGAGGTTTTTTGAAAACAAACAGGTTAAGGAAATCGGTGAAATTCTGTGCAAGCGTGAGGGGACGGTGAAATCTCTCCTACATCGGGGGTTAGAAAAACTAAGAAAGCTAATGGAGTAAAATGCAACCTTTTGGCGAAAGCCGGGTTATATTAAAAGGAAGGTAGTCATGAAGAAAGAAGAACTAATCAAAAAGCTGGAAAAAGTTGAGCTTCCTGATATTGAGCTACAAAGCCATCGACGCCGGCTAAGGATGACTTTGCTCAGTGCTGGCTACCTCCAGAAACAGCCACGAGTTGTCATTTTAGACCTGGCAAAATCTAAATTGAAAGGAGGGATAGATGCTATGATAAAGGGTTTAGTTTCACGACAACCGGTGTGGAAAACGGCTTTGGCCAGCGCATTAGCTGTAGCTCTGATTGTTGGACTGGCTATAGCACTACCGTCATTTACTGAACAATCTCCTGAGGTATTGGCACAAGAGATCGTGGAGAATTCACCAGAGGTTAAAGCTGGTGAAGGTAATAAAGATGGTAGATGGTAAGGGAATAGTGATAGCCGAAGGCGAACTTGGTCGATTTGTCACCGCCAAAGTAGACTTTAAAACTAAAGTGGCGACCGAAGTAGTCGCTATGCCGCAACTAACGGAAAGGGCTATGGACATAGCCAAAGCTGATCCTCAGATTCAGGAGATTTTAGCCCAGGGAGCTACTATATATAAAGTTGCCCCAATGTTTCATTTTGGTGCAAGGGTCACTCCAACCGGAGAAGTTGAAGAGTTCTCTGGCGCATTAGCTCTGGTCACAATAGCCATGGACCCCTCAGGTGTTCACGGCAAAAGTTGGTCTGTCTATGTTGACGTCAAGGAAGGAAAGGTGGTGGACATCATAACCAAGGACCCAGCTCAAACTAAATCTGATCCTGAGGGGAAATGGAAAATAGAATACGGGGAATTTGAAGGGCAAAAGTAACAAACATTGCCAGGCTATCAAGTGATAACCAAATGGCTGCCAATAAATAAGGAGCAACCTGCCCGAGCAGGTTGCTCCTTATTTTCTCTGCAAACAAATATAGGGGTTTAAGGATGAACATAAAACTATTGGTTAGTTTGTTAGTTCTGGGTCTAACACTGGTAATTATCGGTTTGGTACTGAAAATGACACTGACATAAAGTAGCAGAGCTTGGAAATCAAGCCATTTCTTATCTACCGGTGTGAGCACACGAAAGCCTCCTATGAAGCAAAGAACGGCAACTGAAAACTGCTACGATATAGAGGGCCTTTTTATTAATGGGTTGCAGAGAGCGTCTATATGGAAAACGTCCTCAACATGGCTGTAACCTTTAACGGTCGTTTGGGAGTGGCATTTGACGGGGCTAAAGCCCCGCCTCTACATTAGTAAATCAGCCTAGATTGCACTCTATTGCAAATCATGCCCTGTTGAAAGCCTGCTGCCGCTTATCTATAATCAGGGACAGACCTTCAGGTCTATCCATTGCCTTATCACGCTCGGACAGGGCTAAAGCCCTGTCCCTACAGAGTAGATATGTCAAAACAACGTCTGGACAATCTATTAGTAGCCAGAGAACTGGCTGAAAATGAGAGCAAAGCCCAAGCTATTATTATGGCTGGTAAGGTAACTGTATCCGGCAAGGTAATCACCAAGCCAGGCACCCAGGTGGATGAAAACGCCAGCCTTGAGCTAGCCGAAAAACTGCCATACGTCAGCCGTGGTGGCATCAAACTGGCTCATGCCTTAGATGAGTTCAAGCTCGATGTCACTTCCTTGATAGCTATGGATATCGGCGCCTCTACCGGCGGCTTCACCGACTGCCTCTTGCAGCGTGGTGCCAAGCGTGTCTACACCATAGACGTCGGCTACGGTCAGCTCGACTACAAGCTAAGGCAGGACCCCAGGGTCGTTGTCATGGAAAGGATAAATGCCCACTACCCCTTTTCCCTACCGGGAAGGGTCAATATGACAACCATAGATTTGTCCTTCATCTCCGTGACCAAAGTGATTCCCAACCTAATCGGACATCTTATACAGCCCGGTTATATTATCATCCTGTTTAAGCCACAATTTGAGGCAAAAAGAAAAGAGGTGCCTAAGGGCGGCATAATCAAAGACCCTCAAATTCATGCCAATGTCCTCGGGCGGTTCATTGTCTGGGCAACCGAGCACGACTTAAGATTGCGCGGGCTGGCTGCCTCACCTATACTGGGCGCCGAGGGCAACAAGGAGTTTCTCATACTATTAAACCCAAGTCAAAGGAAATGGCAAGAGATTATTCGCTGATGTAGCAGCGAGGCTAAAGCCTCGCTGCAAAGGCGACCCTAAAGGGTCGCAGCTACATTGGAAATAGATTATCAATAAACATTCTCATGATATGAAAAGAGGCTTCATTCTCACAGTGGATAACCTTCAGCTTCCCGGTGAGGTCTATCTCCCAGAAACCACAAGGCAGACTCATCCGGCATTATGCCTCTGTCATGGCATCCCTTCTGGACAGCCCAGCCCAAGCGATCACAGAGGTTACCCAGGATTAGCTGAAAGGTTCTGTGCCGCCGGTTTTGTCACCTTGATTTTCAACTTCAGAGGAACAGGCCTGGCTCAAGGCAACCTGGACATGCTGGGCTGGACGCGAGATTTAAAAGCTGCCATCGACTACTTAGCCAGCCTTGATGAAGTCGATAAATCACGCCTTTGCCTCCTCGGCTCCAGCGCCGGCGCTGCCATAAGCGTCTATGTCGCCGCCAATGACCCGAGAGTGTCTTCTGTGGTAACCTTCGCCTGCCCGGCTAACTTCGGCTTCCTGGCTAACAAGCAACAAGTCAATTCTCTCCTCGACCATTTCCGCAGCATCGGGCTGATAAGAGATAAGGACTTTCCGCCTTCGGTAGACGAATGGCTTGAAGGCTTTAGCACGGTCTCGCCACTCCGCTGGATAGGCAGAATCTCTCCCCGCCCCCTCCTCCTGATTCACGGCGATAAAGACGACCTCGTACCCGTAGAACACGCCCACAGGCTCTATAAACAGGCCAGAGAGCCTAAGGAACTGGTCATAATCCCCAGCGCCGGACACAGGCTGCGCCTAGAAGAGAAAGCCATAACCACTGCCCTAAACTGGCTGAAAGCAGCCGCCAAATTGACCTCTACATAGGAAAAGGCTTATAATTAAGACACAAGTTTAGCTATGCATGAAAGCTGCGGTATATTCGGCATTTATGCTCCCGGAGTAGATGTTGCCCGGATTACTTTCTTCGGCCTTTACGCTCTCCAGCATCGTGGACAGGAAAGCGCCGGTATCGCCACCGCCGATGGAAAGAAAATCTGCCTCCACACCTCCATGGGCTTGGTCTCCCAGGCGTTTACCGAGGACGAACTGGCCCACCTCCAAGGTCACATCGCTATCGGACATACCAGATATTCCACCACCGGCTCAAGCCGCCCAAGCAATGCCCAACCCATACTAGTGGAAGCGAATTCCACAACCATAGCCTTAGGACACAACGGCAACATACTTAACGCCAAATTCCTCCGCGACGAGCTTTGCCAGTTCGGCTATACCTTTGCTACTACTACCGATTCTGAGGTCATCGCCAATCTCATCCTGTCCTCCACAGAAAGGTCTCCTGTAGACAGGATAAAGTACGCTATGCGCCGGCTGCAAGGAGCCTATTCTCTGGTAATTATGACCAAGGACAAGTTAATTGGAGTTCGTGACCCTATGGGAGTGCGGCCGCTTTGCCTCGGCACTATTGATGGTGGCTGGGTAATTGCCTCAGAAAGCTGTGCCTTTGGCCATATTGGCGCTCAGTTTATCAGAGAAATTGAACCTAGTGAAATAGTGGTTATAAATAAAAATGGGGTTAGGAGTTTTACGGAAAACGGTCCCCGAAGAGCCTTATGTATCTTCGAATATATCTACTTCGCCCGCCCCGACAGCATTATCCAGGGCAAGCTGCTTTACCCGGTACGGCAAGCCATGGGCAGAATACTAGCTCGAGACTATCCTGTTGATGCTGATTTAGTGATGGGTGTCCCTGACTCGGCCACTGCTGCTGGCATCGGCTACGCCATAGCCTCGGGCATTCCCTACTGCGAGGGCCTAATCAAGAACCGCTATGTGGGACGCACTTTCATTGAGCCTGACCAGAGATTGAGAGACCTCGGTGTTAAGCTGAAGTTCAATCCACTATCCGAAACAATCGCCGGGAAAAGGTTGATAGTCGTTGATGATAGTATTGTCCGCGGCACCACCACTCCTAAAGTAGTCGCCATGCTCAAGCGAGCCGGTGCCAGAGAGGTACACCTGCGCATCTGTGCCCCACCCATACGTCACCCCTGCTTCTTCGGCGTGGATATGGCGACCAAATGGGAGCTTATAGCTGCCCACAAGACCATACCAGAGATCAGAGACGCAATAGGAGCTGATTCCCTTGGTTATATAAGCATCGAGGGCTTAATCGAGTCGGTAGGCCTGCCCAAAGATATCTTCTGCCTGGCTTGCTTTACCGGAGAATACCCCATCTCGGTGCAGCTAGAGATGGACAAACTGGCCCTGGAAGCCATACCTTCAGGGAGCTTGAGTGAACTCGGCGGATCGTGAGGCTTATGCCCGGGCTGGCGTTGATGTCAAGGCTGCCGATAAAGCCAAAGAGCTGATTAAGCGACTTGCTAGGTCTACTTCCAAGCCTGAAGTCTTAACCGATATCGGCTTATTTGGCGGCATGTTCCAATTAAAGGGTTACACCGAGCCAGTGCTGGTCTCCAGCGTTGACGGCGTAGGCACCAAGCTTAAAATCGCATCGCTCGTAGACAAGCACGACACCATCGGCATCGATTTAGTCAATCACTGCGTTAATGACGTTCTCACCTGCGGGGCCAGCCCGCTATTCTTTCTTGACTATATAGCTATGGGCAAACTTCTGCCAGAAAGAGTGGAAAGCATCGTCAGTGGCATAGCCAGGGCCTGTAAAAGCGTTGGCTGTGCCCTTATCGGCGGCGAAACCGCCGAAATGCCAGAAATATACCAGGCTGATGACTATGACCTCGTTGGCTTCATCGTCGGGGTGGTAGAAAAGGCAAACATACTCAGCGGCAATTCCATCGCTTCGGGTGATATCCTTCTTGGCTTGCCCTCTAGCGGACTACATACTAACGGCTATTCGCTGGTGCGTAAGGTCTTCGAGCTAGACCGAGTCCCGTCTTCGCTCCAAATCTTCTACCCTGAACTGAAGCGAACTCTCGGTGACGAGCTTCTTGAGCCGCATCGCTGCTACTATTCAGAGCTGAAGCCAGTTTTGCCGATGGTTAAAGGGCTGGCTCATATCACCGGCGGCGGATTCGAAGGGAATATCCCCAGGATTTTACCCCAAGGTCTGGCTGCACAAATCAATAAAGATGCCTGGCAGGTGCCGCCCATCTTCAGACTCATTCAAGAAAGGGGCAAAGTCAAAGAAGCCGAAATGTACCAGGTATTCAATATGGGGATAGGTATGGTTGTTATCTGTTCGCCGAAACATGTGTCAGAACTTACCACCACCTTGCCTGAAACCAAAAAAATTGGTAAAGTTATCGAAGCCACAGGACCCAAAAGGGTAATAATAATTTAGAGGAGTTTTCATGCGCGCCATTGTCAGCGTTTCCGACAAATCAGGACTGGCCGATTTTGTCCGCAAACTAAGAGATTTAGACATCGAAATATTCAGCACCGGTGGCACTAAAAAGGCTATTGAGGTCGAGGGCATAAAAGTCCACAGCATCTCAGAGCTCACCGGTTTCCCTGAGATTCTAAATGGTCGGGTGAAAACGCTTCACCCAGTAGTCCACGGTGGCATCCTCGCCAGGCGCGAGCTTCCTCAACACATGGACGAGCTGGCAAAGAACAAGATTCAAACCATAGATATGGTGGTGGTCAACCTCTACCCCTTTGTCCAGGCAGTAACCAAGGCCAATGTCTCCCTTGAGGAGGCACTTGAGAATATCGACATAGGCGGGCCGACAATGATTCGCGCCGCTGCCAAGAATTTCCCGTCTGTCCTGGTAATTGTTGACCCTGAGGACTATGACATTGTCATCGACAAGCTGCATAAGGGCAAGGTGGACCTGAAAGAGCGGAAAAAGCTAGCTCAGAAAGCTTTCCAGCATGTTGCCATGTATGATACAGCCATCGCCCAGTATCTCCGAGATGAAGAGACCTTCCCACAGGACATGACCATAGCCATGAAGAAGCTCTATGACCTGCGCTATGGAGAAAATCCCCACCAGAAAGCTGCTCTCTACACCGAGCAAGCCATAGGACAGAAGCCTTTGGGCATGACGTCGGTTAAGCTGCTCAGCGGCCCGGAACTCTCCTTCAATAATTTCCTTGACCTCGAAGCTGCCTGGAGCACAGCCTGCGACTTTACCGACCCCACAATAGCTATCGTCAAGCATAACAATCCCTGTGGGCTTTGCAGCCACAAAGACCTGATCGAAGCCTACAAGAGAGCTCTTGCTGGCGACCCGGTATCCGCCTTCGGAGGCATTGTTGCCTGCAATCGCCCCATTGACCTCGCCCTGGCCACCAAAATCGACAAAACTCACTACGACTGCATTATAGCCCCAGGTTACAGCGATGAAGCCCTCGACCTCTTCAAGCGTAAGAAGAACTTGCGCCTCCTTTCATTGCCCATCCAGCCACAGCCAGGCAAAACAAGAAACATTGATTTACGCCCTATCGGCGGCGGTTTCCTCGTCCAAGAGGAGGACTATTACACCGAGGAAGAGTTTAAGCCGAAGACCGTATCCAAACGTGAGCCTACCAAGGCCGAAATGCGCGACCTTTTCTTCGCCTGGAAAGCGGTGAAACACATCAAGTCGAATGGCATAGTCCTAGCTAAAGACAACACACTGCTCGGCATGGGCACAGGTCAGCCCAATAGGGTAGTCAGCGTCGAGTTGTCTTTAAAGAGAGCTGGTGATGCCGCCAAAGGCAGCGTCCTCGCTTCCGATGCCATGATTCCATTCCCCGACACCGTTGAGGTGGCAGCCAAGGGCGGAGTAACTGCCGTAATCCAAACCGGCGGTTCCGTCAGAGATAAAGAGGTGATTGCCACAGCCGATAAATATAATATGGCCATGGTGCTCACCGGCATACGCCACTTTAGGCACTAAGATGACGGACACAAATGTAGCCCCGACCCTTTAGGGTCGGGCTCCCGAGGCTAAAGCCTCGGGGCTACATGTTTAGGGGCACTAAAATGTAGGGACAGGGCTTTAGCCCTGTCCGCAGAGAAAAAAGTGAAATGTTGATAATCGATAAAGACAGTGTAAGTGCTACCAAGCAGAAAATAGCTGACCCGAAGAAGATAAAGCAGGCTGTTAAAGACATTAGAAAAATGCTGGAGATAAAGGAAGCTCTCCTGTGGCGGTCTGAGGCAATGGCACCTTGCTGCGGCTCTCTGTGCAATGTATCTGCACAACTCACCCGCGAAGTCAACATGCTGGAAAATACCCTGGCAGCACTACAAAACGGCAATACAGCTCAAGCCGCCGATTTATTACAAGAATACATCCAGGTACTAGAGGCAAGCTGTGAACCCAGCCAACCGAACTATTGCTGACCTCGATATTCTGGTTGAGGCTTTGCCCCAGAAGCCAAAGAGGCTTTTCCAACGCATATTCTCGCTTACCATTGCCAAGGGCTGCCTCAAGCCACCTGAGAGCATGCTCCCGTGGATTGAGCATCAGTTCGGCTCGGTTGATAGGGTAACCGAGCAAAAAATCATCAAAATCACCAACCTGGTCACTTTCGAAGGGGCTATATTCAACTCATTGCGAGCCCTGCGTCCCAGACAGCTTGAAGACAGGCTCAGAGTCGAAGCCAGACTCCTCGATAATGCCAAGAATGACCCCTTAAACAAGCCCCTTGAAGACACTCCGGAAGACCCTTTTGGCAGGATCAAGGGTAAGTACTGCATTACCGCCAGCAACATCGCCAAATACGATGGGCTCCATGGCATGATAATCTTTAAAGACTATAACCCCCTTAAGTTTTCCAGAGAGGAGATTATCGACTATCTGGATACCGGCTGGAAATGGGCGCAGAAAGCTAATAAATTCGACCCCTCAGCTAAGTATTACTTCTTTCTATGGAACTCGCTGAAGAAAGCCGGGGCGAGCCTGGGTCATGGACATGCCCAGGTGGTGCTGGGCCGAGGTCACCATTATGCCAAAATCGAAGCCCTGCGTCATGCCGCTCTTCATTACAAAGCCGAGAATAAGTCCGACTATTTCGACGACCTATACCAGATTCACCTTGACCTGGGCATGGCTGTAGAAAAAGGTGGAATCAGAGTTCTGGCTTATCTGGCCCCGATCAAGGAAAAGGAAATAATGCTCCTTTCGCCAGCTTTGAACCGTTCCTTCAAAGAAAGGCTCTATGAGGTTCTAGCCTGTTTTCGAGATTGCATGCATGTGACCGCCTTCAACGTGGGAATAGCCGTCCCCCCCCTTAACTCACTCCCCAAAGGCTGGAAGGACTTCCCCGTCATCGCCCGGATAGTTGACCGCGGCTACCCCTGGGATGGCTCTTCAGATTTCGGCACCATGGAGCTTTACGCTGCCAGCATCATCTCCAGCGACCCGTTCCAAGTGGCACAAGAACTCAAAGGGGCGTTAAAATAGTAGGAAATGAAGCCCAGAATCCTGTCTATAGACCTTAAACTCGACAACGATCAAATTACAAATGCGGGTTTTATCGACGCGCCAAGCTTCCACGATTTCGATATCGTTCTGATAGATCCATTGGGCATAACGAATTTTCTCGATAAGCAAAGCCACAAATACAAAGAAAGTTTTCGTACCATAGATTACGACCCTACAGGCACTGACAAGTGGATTAAAAACGTTACCAACCAACGAAGGAAGGAAACAAAACGTTTCTTGAATCTGGGTAGATTGCTAGTATGTATTCTTAGGCGACCTGATATAGCATATCTTTGTTCATTCCCCGATGAATGGCCAAAGCCAAAAGAAGAACAGAACTGGGTTAATAATTATGGTTGGTTCCCATTAGAATATAAAACTGACTCTATGATTTCAATCCTGCACCTATCGGAAGGCAGCAAGATAAACCTAAGCGAACCTAATCACCCGTTCGCTCCATATTTCAAAACTTTCAACAAAGAATTGAAACAATTGCATTATGAAGCTCATCTAGACGAAAGTCAAAAACCCTACTACTTCAAAAACTTCCATACCATTGCTAAGACTCACGGTGAATTGCCTGTTGCCTTCAGCTTTGATTTGCAAGGCGGGCAAGTAGTATTCTTACCACCCATAGAAAACCCTGACCCTAAGAAACTAGCAGGCGTTTTACTCAATTGCATATCTGCAACCATCGGCACGATTGAAGAAACCACAGCACCATCCTGGATATCAGATTATAAAGTCTCCTTGCCAAATCTATCTGACCTAGAAGGGGAAACAGAAAAGCTACACAAGAAGATAAGCGAACTACAAGAACGTTTGAACACCGCTGAGCAACAGAAAGCTGACCAACAAAAGTACCTCAAACTCCTTTATGAGCAAGGCAAGTTCCAACTCGAACCAGTAGTCAGGGACGCCTTCTCACTATTTGGCTTCACGGTGAAAGAAGCTGAACCCTCAGACGGTCTCTTGGAATCAGACGAGGGGGCAGTCATTTTGGAAGTTGAAGGTAAGGACAACACACAGATTAGCAGGGATAAGTATCGACAGCTTTTAGACCACGTAGATGACGATGAGAGACAAACTGGACATCCCAAGAAGGGTATTCTAGTAGGGAACGCTTTCAGGCTGAAGGATCCTAATGAACGAGATAAACAGTTCACTAAAGATGCTGTGGATGCTGCTATTGGCAGTCACTTTTGCCTTTTAGCAACTGATACGTTATTCCAACTAGTCCGCAAAGTATTAAATGATCTTGAGAACGACAACTTAAAAAGGCAAATTCGCCAAAAAATCATGACGACAGATGGAGTTTTTCGCTTCGAGGTAAATCAACCTGAGGAGGAAAACCATGGCTAGAGCGGTGATAGTCTCGGATGTGCTGCGGGGCTTTATGGAAGAGGGCTATACGCTTTACTGTGGCGCCAGGGCCCGCCGCATCATCCCCAACATCCAGAAGCTTCTGGCAGAGGAACTAGCCAAAGGTTCAAAAATATTCTACCTGTGCGACCACCACGACAAGGATGACCCTGAGTTCGCCATGTTCCCACCTCACGCCGTCGAAGGTACTATAGAAGCTGAAGTCATTCCCGAGCTTTCAAAATATCCGGGTAAGATAATACCCAAGAAAACCTACAGCTTATTCTACGGCACCACTCTGGAGAATGACTTAAAAGAACTCAAGCCGGAAACGGTGGTCGTATGCGGTGTCTGCACTCATATTTGCGTACTGCACGGGGTGTCGGAAGCCAGAGTCCGTGGCTATCCTGTTGAGGTACCTGTGGACTGCGTCGGTGACTTCGACGAAAAAGCCCACATCTGGGCCCTAGATTACATAGAAAAGGTGCTCGGCGCCAAACTGACCAGGGCCACGGCCGTCAAGCTGCCGAAGGCACGCTTTGAAATTCCTGACTTCGTCCTGGCCGGGGACACATCAGACGTTTACTTCGTTCGCACCGTGGAAATCCTCAAGAAAGAAGGCATCAACCCCGTAGCCACTATGGAGGTCTTCCCCAGCCGCGCTGGCATACTCTGCGGCATGGAAGAGGTCAAAGCTCTGCTGGAGAAAGCCCTTCCCGAAGACAACCGAGAGGTCTGGGCATTATCTGAAGGTGAGCCTTTCCAGCGGAAGGAAGTGGCCTTGCGTATAACCGCCCCCTATCAGAGCTACGGCGTCTACGAGACAGTTTATCTCGGCATGCTGGCACACTGCAGCGGCTGGGCAACCGCTGCCAAAGAGTGCGTTGACGCCGCCCAGGGGATTCCGATTATCAGCTTCGGCGCCCGCCATGTGCACCCATTGATAGCTGGCATAATGGACTATGCAGCCATTGTCGGCGGTTGCGTTGGCTGCTCCAGCGTCTCCGGGGCTAAATTGGCTGGCATCCAGCCAGCAGGCACCATGCCCCACGCCCTGATTATCATTATGGGAGATACCGCCAAAGCTACCAAAACCTTTGATAAGCACATGCCACCGGAAGTGCCTCGCATCGCCCTGGTAGACACCTTCAAAGATGAGCCTGAAGAAAGCATAATCGTCGCCCAGGCACTTAAGGGAAAACTTCAAGGAGTCCGCCTCGATACCCCAGGCGAGCGAGGCAGAGTCACCGCCGACCTGGTCAAAGAGACCAGAGCCAGGCTCGACCTGGCGGGCTTCAAAGAGGTCAAAATCTTCGTCAGCGGTGGTCTCGACCCTGAGCGCATCAGATACTTTATTGATGAAGGCGCACCGGTTGACTTCTTCGGCGTCGGCAGCCATATCAGCGGCGCCAGACCTATTGACTTCACCGCCGACCTCCACGATATCGACGGCAAACCCATCGCCAAAAGAGGCAGAATCCCCGGCATCACCCCCAACCCCAGGCTGAAACGGATATTGTAGCGATAGGCTTCAGTGCTCACCCGTCTCTTTCCTCCCTACCAAACCCGCTTAGGTCATCCTGAGGGAGCTCCTCTTTTACGTCATTCTGAGAGAGCGAAGCGACCGAAGAATCTCACTAAAACGGAACTCCACAACTTATGAGATTCTTCGCTGCGCTCAGAATGACAAGGGCGAAGGGCTAGCAATGACAGAGGGGTGCTAAACAATCTCGTCATTCGTATTTATGGTCTTGAATTTGTTTAGAGTTTAGAAATTCGAATTTAGTATTTCTCCAAAACATGTAGTCTCGAGGCTTTAGCCTCGCCCAAACCTCATCCGGCATGCCACTAAAGGCCTGCCCCTGCTTGTCATTGCGAGCCGAAGGCGAAGCAATCCAATCATCATTGCCCCACCAGGATTGCTTCGGCACCATGTGCCTCGCAATGACATGATGATGGGCGGCCCTAAAGGGTCAACTACATCGCTTGGTGAATCAGCCGCTTCACTACCCTCTATTGTGTTATAATACGGGACGTATATCTGGTGCCCTTACACGACCGGAATTATCATTAAAATCTGAGTTGACCGATACGATAAAGCCTTTTAAGAAAAAACCTGAATTTCAAAGGAGGGAACTGGCATGGTTACGGAAGAGAAAAAGAAGGTGATAAACCGGTTGAAATCAATGTATCCGCTTCGAGCCAAGGTAAATGAGACCTATCTAAAGAGCGCCGAAGCTATCAAGGCAGGTAAACCTGCCGTCTGGGTTATGCTCAACTTCTACTACGGCGACCCCATACTCAAAGCTATGGATGTGGAAGTGGTCTATCCGGAAAATTATGGTGCTGTTGCTGCGGCCATGGGAGTTGCCCAGCGATACCTGGAACAGGCTGATGCCGATGGCTTTCCTACACATCTCTGCGGCTACAGTCTGACCAGCCTCGGCTATACATCGAGGATGATGAAGGAATTCAAAGGTGAAGTGCCTCCAGAGGCGCCCTTCGGAGGCATGCCGAAGCCATTGTTCCTGCTGTCCTCATCTGCTATCTGCGATGCCAGGTACAAGTGGTTCCAAGCATTGGGCCGTTACATGGATGTCCCGGTATGGCCACTGGAATCACCCAGCCCCGGAGTAAAGGAGTTTTTCATCGAAGGCTCTTTCCAGAGAATGGTTGACTTGGGAGTCAAGCACCTCAGGGATTTCGTTGTCTTCGTCGAACGCATGTTAGGCAGGAAAATGGACTGGGCCAAGCTAGATGAGACTGTTAATCTTATGATAGAGGTAAACCGCGTATGGCATGAGGTGAATGAGCTGCGCAAGGCAAAACCGTGCCCAATGCACAGCAGGGACTTCTGGAGCGCCATGCCGGCAGCCCTGTTCCTGGCCGGCGACCTCAAGGATTCGCTGCAGTGCTTTAAAGATATGTATGTTGAGATTAAAGATAGGATGAATAATCACATAGGAGCTATATCTGAGGAAAAATACCGGCTGGTATTCGCCGAGCTTCCACCCTGGCATAGCTTAGGGTTTTTTGACAAATTGGCTGAGAGAGGGTGGAACTTCGTCGTCGAGAGCTTTGGCTATCGCCCGCCTATACCTATTGACCTCAGCCAGGTTAAAGACCCCTTGGAACGAATCACCAGATTTAGCCTCCAGTTTTTTGCCGGCTATTATGAAGACGCCCGGCAACAGAATGTGCTCGGTGGCTCCTTCGCTTATCCCTATCTGAAATATGCCAGAGAATGGAAGTGTGATGGGGCAATGCTTCATCCCCTTATCAGCTGCCGCAGCGCCTCGACGCACCTGCCTTATGTCTCAAACATGCTGATGGAAAAGTTGAAGGTGCCGTCACTGAGCATCGAAGGGGATATCGTAGACCTCAGATTGTTCAACCCGGAAGACGCCTTAGCTAAGGCAGAGCCCTTTGAGGAGACCATGGAGCACTACAGAAGAGTGAGGAAACAGGAAGGCTTCGACTGGTAAGAACGCAAACAATTTCAATACAGTGAGGTGTCAGCAATGTCAGACAAAAGCAAAGGGCTGAGCAAAGTCCAGGAAATCTACCGAAACCGGTCGCAAAGAGCTAAAGAACTCAAGGCTGCAGGCAAAAAGATAATAGGCTATCCCTGCGTCTATGTCCCTCTGGAAATGCTCACCGCCCTTGACCTAGTCCCGTACCGGGCATATGGAGACATTAGAGAGGCAGTCACCGAGGCAGATAGAGCTCTACCTACCTCGTTCTGCCCCATCATGCGCACCTGCCTCGATTGTGACTTGAAGGGGAAAAACGACTTCCTAGATGGCATGGTTACTGTCCACTCCTGTGACCCCCAGGAGAAGACAGCCCGTGTCTGGGAATCTTATGCGGACTATCCTTACTTCCACTTCATCGATATGCCCAGCACTGTTCGCCCTGAGGCCATTGAATACTTCAAGTCACAACTGAACGACTTCAGGAAAACGCTGGAGGCCTTTACCGGACAGAAACTGTCTGCAGATAAGCTTAAGTCAGCCATCAAAGCTCATAATCAACAGCGCGCCCTGGTACAGCAATTATACGAGCTAACCAAGCCAGTCCCACCGCTTATCTCGGGGATAGAGCTCGTTCAGGTAGTAAAAGCGCTCATGAGCCTGCCTGTAGCTGAGGGGAATGACCTGCTAACTCAGGTTATAGGCGAGGTAAAAAACCGCACCGATGTCCCCAAGAAGAAACCGGCACGGCTCCTTATCTGGAGCAGCACATTGGATGATACCGATATCATGCAGATATTTGAGACTAAGGCAAATGTGGTGATGGATGAGACCTGCGGCGGCATCAGAGCTTATAGGGGCAGTGTAAAGCTGACCACCGACCCATTGGATGGACTGGCTGATTACTACATGAAGGAGATTACCTGCGCCCGCACCTTCAGGCAGGCTACCCTCGGCGAAACCAAGAAAGACTATGCCAAAGACATCCAAAGCCGCTTCGGCTACCTCAAAGGCATCGTTAAAGAATGGAAAATCAACGGCACCATATTGCTGCTCGTCAGATATTGCGACCCCTTTGCTTTTGAAATGCCGTCGCTCAAAGACTACCTCGACAGCATCGGCATTCCCAGCACCTACATAGAATATGATTACACTATAGGAGCTTTAGCCCCCTTAAGAACCAGGGTTGAAGCCTTCCTCGAAACACTCAGCTAATCACATCTCTCCAGAGGGAGACCGTCTAGCAATGGGATAAAAAGGGCTTCGCCCCTTTTAAAAATTTCTTCCCTCTCCCCTAGGTGGTTGGGTGGGCAGGCATCCAGCAGAAGATTTATTCTTCGCTGGGATATGGGGAAAGGGGATAGGGATAAAGGATGAGGGGTTGATAAAAGATCTCCAGAGGTCAACTTGTATTTCGCCGGCGTCGACATAGGTTCCACCATGACCAAGGTCGTGCTCATGGACACGACTGACAGGATATTGTCTGCCATCAAAGGCCCTACTGGTCCTGAACATCGTCAGCTAGCCAATGAGGTGATGAGAATGGCACTGGAGCAAGCTAATTTGCAACTTGATGACATCTCTTACATCGTAGCCACGGGCTACGGGCGGGTAAATGTCCCTTTCGCTGACGACCAGATAACAGAGCTTTCCTGCCATGCCAGAGGCGTATCCAGCTTATTTCCCAATGTCAGAACTGCCATTGATATCGGCGGCCAGGATGCCAAGTGTATGAAGATAGAGAAAGGCAAGCTAGTCGACTTCGTCATGAACGATAAATGCGCTGCCGGAACCGGCCGGTTCCTGGAAGTCACCGCTGCCACCTTGGGTATCAGTCTGGAAGACATGGGAGACATCTCATTGAAATCGGCAAAGAAAATCCAGGTCAGCAACTTATGCACCATCTTTGCTCAGCAGGAGGTGGTAGCCTTGCTATCTCGTGGAGAAAAGCTGGAGGATATCATAGCCGGACTCCACGATGCCCTGGCCAGCCGGGTGGCGGCACTGGTGCGCAGGCTGAAGGTAGAGCCTGATGTAGTGCTTACCGGCGGCGTAGCCAAGAATATCGGCATGGTTAAGGCGATGAAGGAAAACCTGGGCTGTGAACTCCTAGTCCCCGAAGAGCCGCTTCTCACCGGAGCAATTGGAGCTGCCATGCTGGCAAAGGAAATCCATATAAAGGCAAAGGCAGAGGGAGAGACCATATCGACAAAGCCACGCCTCCTGGAGAAGGCAACCTTTTTCACTGAGAAAATAACTTGATGGAGATATCTATTGCCATTGCGAGGCACTTCCCTTTCTGTCATTGCGAGGAGTCCTTCCGCAGAAGGACGACGTGGCAATCTCAACGAAAGGTGAAACTTAAATGACCTGGTTTATGGGCATAGACATCGGCTCGGCATACAGCAAGGGAGTCATAATCGGAGATTCCGAGCTTGCCGCTTACCACGTGATTCCTTCCGGAGCCAACTACCAGACAGCAGCCGAAACGATAAGGCAGGAGCTACTGAGACAACTTAATTTGAGCCAGGACGATATAGCCGATACTGTAGCCACTGGCACTGGCGCCACTAACGTCCTTTTAGCCAGCCGGCAAGTCAGTGACATAGTTTGCACTGCCAGAGGTATAAACAGCGTCTTCCCCCAAGCTAGAACAGCTATCGAGGTGGCTGGACAATCCACCAAGGTAATACGGATAAATGAACAGGGTATGATGTGCCAATACCAGTAAAAGGGTCGAGAATAAGACTATAACAAGCCTACCCCCAATAGGTGGACTTAATTTTTCGTGAAATACATTATGTTGTGCTAAAAACAGTGAAAAACAGTGAAAACCATGAAAAAGCCTGATTTTTTATAAAGAATCGTTACTAATTGAACGTAAGAGACCTTTGACAACCTTGTTGCATACTTTTACAATGCAACTAAGAGGTGGTAATAAAAGGTTAATTTCGGCAATTCTAGACCGAGGGTGGCGGAGTTGCACCGCATAGCAGGGGAGCTACCATCCGTTTTTAAGACGGTGACTTGCACTGGCAAGTATCGCCCTCGGTTGAGGTAGCAGTGACTTTGGGAGCGTATAGCAGACGCTTTATGGGTTCGAGTTTAGTCGGTGCCACTGCTACCTCTATTATTATAGCATATGGTTTTGGGTGGTTGTCTTTGGCGTTTTAACCAAAATTGAGAAAAAGTGAAAAAATTTTTGACAAATGGCCAAATCTAAAAAAATAAACGAAAAAATGAGAGATTATCCGTGCTCCCATCAGAGGGTAATAACCCCGGGAATGGTAGATTATCTCTTTATCCGCTTAAATTCAGGGATGCAGTTAAAGGTATTCTCGAAACAAAACCAGACAAGTCCCCAAAATAGAGGTGGTTAAATTCATGCCCATGACTATGCTTCGTGAGAAGTTATTGAACGCTGTTTTGTATTTCGCCAAGAATACCAAGTATTGTAACACCACCAAAATATCTAAACTTCTTTACTTCCTAGATTTCGTGCATTTCAAAGAAACAGGCTATCCGTCTATTGGCTTGAAATACTATAGTTTTGAACGTGGCCCTGTACCCAAGGATTTTTGGCTAGAAGTTAGGGATGGCAATGTACCCGAAGACTTCAAAGACAAATTGCGGTTAATGCGCAAAACTGATGAATTTTCTCCTGGCTATAAGGAAACTGATTTTATAGCTATCGCTAGCCCTGATATGGATGTGTTTACTTCTAGAGAAAAGAAAATCTTGGAGAATCTGGCTTTTATATATAAAGAAGCAAGGGCTAATACAATATCAGAAGTTACCCATTTAGCAAATCAGCCGTGGGATATTACTAAGAAAAAGAAGGGTTTGAATAAAACTATAGATTATGTAGACAGTATTGATAGTCAATCCTCACTTGGCTTAGATGAGGCCACGGACTCCATAAAAGACTTTGACGAAACTATAAGAAATTTACATCTTAAGCCGACTCGATAACTTTTGGTTATGGCTAAGGCGGGTGACGTTCTTTCCCACAAAGAATGGGTATTCGATGATGGGAGCCAAGCCCCCAAAAGATTAGTTGTTTTGAATACTCCCAGTGATATTGATACGCCTTGTCTTGTTTTAAAAACCACATCTAACGACAAATGGTATGCGGGAGTCAAAGCTGGTTGCAACCAAAATAAGAAAGTTTTTTTCGTCTTAAAGGCCGACGAGCCGTGCTTTTCTCTTGATACATATATTCAATTACCTTCAATTTGGGAATTGACAACAAAAGAATTATTGGATGGTTGGGCCTCCAAAGTCATTATACCTGCGGGTTCAATCTCGGAACTTTGTTTAGCTCAACTCAAGAACTGTCTCAAACATTTCAGTGATGATATATCACGAAAACATCGTAAACTCATATTTTAATAGTTTTATACAGTTATTTTAACGTCAATCTTTGGTTTTTGATTTTTAATATTATGTGGTTTCTGGGCATAGACATCGGCTCGGCATACAGCAAGGGAGTCATAATCGGAGATTCCGAGCTTGCCGCTTACCACGTGATTCCTTCCGGAGCCAACTACCAGACAGCAGCCGAAACGATAAGGCAGGAGCTACTGAGACAACTTAATTTGAGCCAGGACGATATAGCCGATACTGTAGCCACTGGCACTGGCGCCACTAACGTCCTTTTAGCCAGCCGGCAAGTCAGTGACATAGTTTGCACTGCCAGAGGTATAAACAGCGTCTTCCCCCAAGCTAGAACAGCTATCGAGGTGGCTGGACAATCCACCAAGGTAATA
>VGNX01000008.1 GCA_016865855.1 Chloroflexota bacterium
CGTTGGAGCAAGAACCAATCAGATTGGAATTCTTAGAGGAAGCTCTGGTTGCTTAAAGGTTGACTGAAATGACAGAAGGGTATAGGATATGGCTAGATCGAATTTCCACCAGTTACGTGACGCTGCCTCGCTTCGCTCAGAATGACACAGGGGAAAAGACTCAGAATGACAAGGCATGTAGTTGCGACCTTTTAAGGTCGCCAGTGTGGTGCTTGGGCGAGGCTAAAGCTTCGCGACTACAGGTTATCTATCCCCCTCCCTCTAACTCCCTCCCGCCAGGGGAGGGAGGATGCGGACGTTCAAATTTTAAATCCTAAGCACCAAATTCTAAACAAATTCAAAGCTCAAATATCTAAACTCAAAATCTAAATTTTAGATTGCCACGCTTCGCTCGCAATGACAGGAAAAAGGCCGCGATGACAAGATTTGGAGAGTTTGAATTTTGAGCTTGTTTCGGATTTTGGAAATTCGAATTTGAGATTTGGGGCACCTTTTTGGGGTTGCAGGATCTATAGGGTGATTTTCATGCCTTCGTAGCCAATATCGATGCTGATCCCCAGTTCTCGAGCTACTTCTTTAACTTCCTGCTCGACTCCCCTCTGAAATTGGGGAGGGATATGGATAACTACAACACGAGGCAAATACCGTTTCGCCTGGCGGAACTGGACAAGTTCCTCTTTGAGAAGCTGAGCTGACAGATGCCCAACGCTTTTTAAAAAGTCTTGAACCTTGTTGATGCCGGAAACCTCAATTATGAGCAACTGAGGTGATATGTGCTGCCAGCAAGCTGCCAGCCCCGGGCCAGTATCGCCGGTATAAAATAAGCTCTTGCCATCTTTAGACGTGACCTGGTAGCCGACAGAAGGCACTGTATGCTGTACCGGTACAGGCAACACATCATAGCCCTGAATATTCTGCCTCTGGAATGGCTCAATAACTTTTAGCTGTAGAAAAGGCTTCTCCTTGGATGGCCATTTAGAGAAGTCGGCATACATCTTGCCGTCGAGCAGGCAGGAGTTAACAACGTCGAGAGTCTGGCTCAAGGCATAGACATCTACCGGGGCTGAGAACGCAGCACCGTTAGCTCCCAGAGTGACCAAATCCCGTGTATGGTCGAAATGGTGATGCGTCAAGAGAATTGCCCTCACCTGCTGCTGCTCAGACAGCGAGAGGCTCGAGGTAAGTCCGCCAGCATCTAAAGCCAGAACACTGTCAATGAAAAAGGATGCCAGCCGCAGCCCTTCAGCCTCGGTACTGTGAGCACCCAGAATGCGTACCTCCATTTTTCGTGCCTCCGACTTACAGATTTACCTTGAGCCTAATCACTTGTTGCACTGGTCTATTACCTTGTTAGCCAATCACACATTATGACCCAGCTGACCATAGGAATCAAGCCTACTTTTGCCCCCAAACAAAGCTCTGTGCTAAAATTTAACACGCTTTTAGTGGAGGAAGGAGTAAATGAAACCCTTAATTATTACCCTATTACTGTTGAGTTTGGTAGTAGGCATGACTGGCTGCTTAGTGCCTCTGCCCATCACACCAGCACCATCACCCCCAGAGAATGAAACGCCAGCCGCTAATACACCCGGGCCACCAATAGACACAAGCTGGTCACCGCCTCACCTAAAGACCGAAGCTCCAACACTACCCAGTATTGCCGATGTGGTAGAGAAAGTTTACCCATCAGTAGTAGCTATAAGTACCGAAGTAGTGGCTTTGGACATCTTTCGCACGCCACGAACACAAAAAGGTGCTGGCTCAGGCTGGATTATAGACAAAGACGGCATCATCGTGACCAACAATCATGTGGTTGAGGGGGCCAAGAAGGTAACAGTAGAACTGAGTGACGGCAGAATCTTTGAGGCAGACCCAAAAAATATACACACAGACCCATTAACAGACCTGGCAGTCATTAAAATCTATGCCACCAATTTGCCTGCTGCCAGCGTGGGCGATTCAACACAACTCAGAGTTGGAGACTGGGTAGTAGCCATCGGCAATCCGTTAGGCCAGGGAATAAGGGCTAAAGAAGGTACTGTCAGTGGTCTGAAGGTATCCTTAGATGTAGACCAAGGTCAGACTTTGGATGACCTTATTGAAACCTCGGCAGCCATTAATCCAGGCAACAGCGGTGGGCCCTTGGTGAATATGAAGGGAGAAGTCATCGGCATCACCAGCGCTAAAGTCGCTGGCGTTGGCGTGGAAGGTATGGGCTATGCCATAAGCACCAAAACCGCCATACCAATCATAGAGCAGCTCATTAAACAAGGCTATGTGACCCGTCCCTGGCTGGGAGTCACCCTCTCTACTGTTGACCAATATGTCGCCATGGTAAACCGTCTCTCTGTTAGCAAAGGCGTAGTTGTTGCCTATGTGAAGCCAGGCAGCCCAGCAGCAGAGGCAGGCTTACAGCAGTTTGATGTAATTATTCACTTTAAAGACAAAGAGGTAGCTACGGCTGATGAACTAATAGACACTATACACGACTCCAAAGTTGGAGAGGAAGTCAAGATAACCTTCGTCCGAGGCAACGAGACAAAGACGACTTCTGCCCGCTTGATACAAAGTCCACCCCCAGATAGATAGGCCAGCTAACTTCGGCAGTAGCTTCTCAAGCTGCTTTTTTAATGCCGAGCGAAACTTCGTGACCGGAAATGCGAAACTTCTCGGTATGGCTTCCACCGGGAGATGCCGCTGAAATCAGCTCCCGAGACAACGTTTCCTGCTTAATATAGTCGGCAAAGTCGGTCATTACCTGCTGAATCGAATCCCCACCTTGGTAATAAGTAACGATATGGTCAGCGATGTCCAGACCCGCTGAGCGGCGCATGGTCTGTAAACGCCGCACCACCTCACGGGCGATCCCTTCAGCCTCCAACTCTGGCGACAATTCGGTAGCTACTGCCACCCAGTAGTCCCCTTCTACAGCAGAAGCATAACCAGGTTTATCGCTAACCTCTTCCCCCCCATAAAATTCCACTTCTTTGACATTAAGTTCGTCTAATATCTGATAGGTTAGCTTTTGCAAAGCCTTCTTTTCGCCGGCTGACCTTACTTTGACCAATGCCTTGGACAGAGGTTGGCGCACTTTTATGCCGGCTTTAGCTCTAGCGGCACGCCCGAGACTGCACACCGTCATAGCCAGGCGGGTGGCTTCAACTAGTTCCTCGTCTATTTGAGTTCGATCCGGAACAGGAAAATCAGCCAGATGCACGCTTTCCACAGCTTTGGAATCAACAGAGCACACCAGATTCCGGTACATCTCTTCGGCAACAAAGGGCGTAAAAGGAGCTAGAAGCTTGGACAAGGTAACAAGACAACCATACAGCGTGGTATAAGCTGCCAGTTTGTCAGCATCGCTCTGGCTTTTCCAGAAACGGCGACGGCTCCGCCTGACATACCAGTTAGAAAGCTCATCTACAAAAGTCTCGACCTTCCGTCCTGCTGATGTAGGGTCATAATTGCCCAGAGCTTCATCTACATCAGCTATAAGCTGGTTCAGCCTGGAGATAATCCATTTGTCCAAGTCAGAAAGCGATGGTGTCCCTGCTGATTTGGGGTCAAAACCATCGATGTTAGCATAGACGACAAAAAAGGAATAGGTATTCCACAAAGTAAGCAGAAAATTACGCAACACTTCGGCCACTACATCGCTTGAAAAGCGGCGGATATTGCCCGCCGGGGCAGCCGTAAATAGATACCAGCGTAGAGCATCAGCCCCATAGTTATCAAGCACCGACCACGGGTCAACCACATTGCCCTTGGCCTTGCTCATCTTCTCACCTTCGGCATCCAAGATATGCCCCAGGCAAATGACGTTCTTGAAGCAAGGGCGGTCAAAAAGCAGGGTGGATATGGCATGCAAGCTGTAAAACCACCCGCGGGTCTGGTCAACTGCCTCAGAAATGTAGTCTGCAGGGAAGCTCTGATTAAAAGCGTCCTGGTTCTCAAACGGATAATGCCACTGGGCAAAGGGCATAGCCCCTGAGTCAAACCAGCAATCAATCACTTCAGTCTGCCGCTTCATCTTACCGCCACACTTGAGGCAGGAGAAAGCAATGTCATCAACAAAAGGACGATGCAGGTCTAATGGCTCAACCAGGCCTTCGAGGTTCGGCTTCGCTTTCAATTCCTCGAGGCTACCAATACACTCGTAACTGGCGCATTTGGAACAACCCCAGATGTTCAATGGTGTACCCCAATATCGCTCTCGGGAGAAAGCCCAGTCGACATTGTTCTCCAACCAATCACCGAAGCGACCATATTTGATATGCTCGGGATACCAGTTGATTTTGTTATTACCTGAAAGAAGTGCCTCTTTCTTAAGTGATGTCCTGATGTACCAAGTTCTTTTGGCATAGTAGAGAAGTGGCGCTTCACAACGCCAGCAAAACGGGTAAGTGTGTGTTATCTGCTCGGTTCGATAGAGCAACCCCCTTGATTTGAGGTCTTCGAGAATAAGAGGGTCGGCATCCTTGACAAACTTACCGGCAAAATGACGATAAGTGCCGATCATCTTGCCATCTAAATCCACAGGTTGGACAAAGTCGAGATCGTTATCTTCTCCCGCTTCAAAGTCAAGTTCACCGAAGGCTGGAGCAATATGAACAATGCCAGTACCTTCCTCCATAGACACAAAGTCAGCAGCAATTACGCGATACGTCAACTCACCGAATTTCATGCCATCAGCATCAATCACTTTGGGCGGCTCCTGTAAAATAAGTGGGTGTATAACAACCTGCGGTTCGCCAACATAGGACGTCTGAAAACGCTTTCTTTCCACCCCAAACTCGTGCGGATTAAACAATGGTTCATATTCAACCCGAACAAGGTCTTCACCAGCAACAGTAGCCACTTCCTTATAACCTTCAAGCTTAGCTTTCTCCACTAGTGCCGAGGCTAAAATGAGATAGTCACTCCCTCCCTCCATTATGCTGTATTTAGCCTCTGGAGCTACTGCTAGAGCCGTATTGCCCGGTAATGTCCACGGCGTCGTCGTCCAAGCTAGGAGAAAGGCTGGTTTACTGAAGTTACGAGAGGGCCAGAGAAAAGAATAGAGGTCTGTTCCTTGACGTAGTGAACTTAGGCCCATTTTGAACTTTATGTAAACTGAGGGGTCTTCGGCATCATCTCTATAGCCCAGAGCCACCTCATGGGAGCTGAGAGAGGTGCTGCACCGTGGGCAATGGGGGGTAACCTTATAACCCTGGTAAATCAAGCCTTTATCCCACAATTGCTTCAGCGCCCACCAACAAGACTCGATATAGTTGTTTTCCAGTGTTCTATAAGCGTGCTTTAAATCCAGCCAGAAGCCGATGCGCTCAGTCATAGCTTCCCATTCCTTAAGATAACTGAACACGCTCTCCCGACAATGTGCATTAAATTTAGCCACCCCATACTCCTCAATCTGAGCTTTGCTACTAAAGCCGAGCATCTTCTCTATCTCTAGCTCCACCGGAAGCCCATGAGTGTCCCATCCACCCTTGCGCGGAGCATGGTATCCTTTCATCGTCTTGTATCGGGGGATAACGTCCTTAAACACGCGGGACAGCACATGATGAATCCCTGGGCTACCGTTGGCTGTTGGCGGTCCCTCATACAAGGTGAACTGCGTTGCGCCACGCCGAGTCTCGAGGCTCTTTTCGAAGATCTGGTGCTCTTTCCAGAAACTGAGGATGTTGTTTTCTAACTGGGGAAAATTGACTTTGCTGCTTACCGGTCGGAACATGCCTAATGCTTCTTCAACAGAATAGCCACCTTCCGCATCTCGCCTTCACCCATACTTTGGGTGGTGACATCCGGATGGTCAGCCAAAGCTAAATGAATAATCCGACGCTCATCAGCTGGCATAGGCTCAAGGGTTATTAAGCGTCGGTTCCTTTTCACCTGCTCTGCCAAACGCAAAGCCAAGTTCTGCAGCGACTCGTAGCGACGCTTCTTATAGCCAGCGACATCAACATTTATCGGCACCCACACCTTCATCTTTTCAGCGACTATCAGCCTGACAATATACTGCAGAGAAGCCAGGGCCTGACCACGGCGACCGATCAAAACACCAAGGTCATCACCCTCAATATTCAGGGTCACCGGCAATTCACCGGTGGCTGATTGGGTTGCAGAGATATTGGCGGCTATTCTCATGAATTTAATAAGCGCCTCCATGACCTCATTGGCCACCTTAACTACATCGGCCTTCTCACCAGGCAGAGGCAAAGGTTTCACCTTAATTTTGGCTTCCTCAGCCCCCATCCCCAAGACCCCAGACCTACCTTTCTTTAAGACAATCACTTCAACCTGGTCTTCGCTTACGCCCAATTGCTCCAGTGCTATATGAATGGCTTCATCAACCGTCTTAGCACTTACTTCTAATTCTTTCATCTTCTAAAAAGATCTCTCTTCTTCTCTTCAGACGCCTTCTTTATCGCCTTAGACTCTTCAGTCGCTTTTTGCACCATCTTAGACGGTCGTTCAGCTGGCAGTGCTTTTTGGACTGGTACAGGTTTTTGCGCCGGAGCTGGAGCCGAAGGAGCCCTCAAATAGCCCCAGCCACCACTAACGAAATACTGGATTATGATGCCAAGTATGTTTGAAACCACCCAGTACAGAGCCAGGCCACTGGGAAAAGACAGAGTGAAAAATCCGAACATCAAAGGCATCATTAATGTCATCATGCTGGTCATAGACTGCTGTCTTGGGTCAGCTGTAGGTGGCGTCACCATCTTTTGCATCACCCACATGGTGCCACCCACCAGTATAGCCAATATGAGATTGGGATCTGGCCGCGACAATCGAAGCCAGAGGAAATGCTCATTCAGCGGCACTGCCTGACCAACTGCCGCCCAAGAGTAAAGATGTTGCGACAAGCTCAATAAGTTCTCCGGTGTAGCCGCCAAGGCCTGCATAATAGCCTGGTACAGAGCAATCCAGATAGGCAACTGGATAAGCATAGGCCAGAGACAGCCAAGGGGGTTTATCCCGGCTTCCTTGTAAAGCTTCATCATCTCCTGCTGCAGCTTCTGCTGGTTCTTGGCATATTTCTTCTGCAGCTCTTGCATTTTCGGCTGCAGCGACTGCATGGCTTTAGTGGATTGAGTCTGTCTTACGGTAAGCGGGAACATTATCAGGCGGACAATAACCGTAAGCGCGATGATGGCTAATCCAAAGCTGCCACCCAACACAGTACACATAGCAATCAAGCTATTGAGTACCGGCTCAAGGATAATAGTATTCCACAGTTCAGCCATAACTAGCTCTACTTAATATCAGAATAACAAAACTCCCAGACCTTCTTTCCACTTTGAACATCTATACCATAGACACAGCGATTTCTAGCATGAACATAAACCATGTTTTCTTCGGCGTAGAGCGGGGCCATTACTGAGTACCCAATATCCACAGTCCGCACTAACTCCCCGCTATCAGATTCAAGTACGTACATTTTCCCTGATTTTGAAACCGTTACGAGTAGATTATCCACCAGAACTGGATTGGACACAATCGGGCCATCAGCAGTAAATTGCCATAGCTGTCCACCCGTACTGGCCTTGAAAGCGTAGACCTTATGGTCGAGGCAACCAGCATAAACCACATCACCCTTAACTACTGGTGTTGACCAGAACCAGTTACTTCCCTCAAACGTCCACTTCACATTACCATTGGTACCATCAACAGCGTAAAGCTGATTGTCGAAAGTGCCGAAAAAGACATCATTTCCAGCAACTGCCGGGGACGAGGCAACGGCTGCTGGTAATTCAATCTCCCATATAAGGCTACCATCCATACTGGACACAGCAAAAAACTTGTGCTCATAGTTAGTAACATAGACAACGTTGTCTTCAACTGCTGGCGATGTCCATATCTTTCCCCCGGTGTCAAATTCCCACCTTTCGTTCCCCTTAACCGCGTCTAATGCATAGACTTTACCGTCAGAGCTGCCGACATAAAGAGTGTCTTTAACCACTATCAAGCCACCAACAACAGCCCCAATAAACTTACTTTCCTTTCGTGGATAAAACCATTCTCCCTCATTCCATGACGGGATGCCTTCTTCATCATAACCAGGAGCCAACCTATTTATAGCCATCACTTTGCCACTATCACCGGCATAGGTGGCAACATAAACTAGATTGCCAGCAACTACCGGCGTGCTGTAAATGGTCGCCGGCTTTGCTGACGGAACACAACCCAAAGGACCACACATTCCGCCTGGAGCAGCCGGTGCTTTGACAGGAAGAACCCACTCCCCTTCACTGGGGAAAGGCAACTCTTGACTCCGAGCCGAAGGGTTTATTGCCAACACTTTGCCATCCATCGCACCAAAGTAAAGAATGCCATCATAAGCAGTAAATCCCGACCACCCTTGCCATGTTGGTCCAGCACAGCCAAGAGTGATTAGACCCAGAATAATAACGGAGAGTATTAGGCTTAATTTATTCTTTGATTTGATTGTAAAGAAACCGGCCATCTTATTCACCATTAGCAGCAAAAAGCCAAGGAATTTATGGTACTGGGTCATAGCCACCGATGGACCATGGGTAGCAACGCGCTAAACGTCTAGCTGCTAGCCAGCTCCCTTTAAGAAATCCGTATCTCTCAATTGCCTCGTAAGCATAATGAGAACACGTGGGAGCAAATCGACAAGCAGGTGGAGTAACTTGTGATACCGTAGATTGATACAGCTTAATTAACTTCAACACGAAGCGTTTCATCTTTATCTATTAAATGAGCTCGGAGTAGCAGCTTTTCCATTGACTTTTTGAGCTGATGATAGTCAGCAGCCGCTGCAGTTGGCCGAGCAATAAACACTATATCCCATCCTGGTTTTACGTTTGTTACGCGAGCAATCTCTTTGAGCAAACGCCGCACTCGATTACGAACCACTGCCTTGCCGATCTCCTTAGCTGCCGAAAATCCATACCGGCTAAACTCAAGCTTGTTAGGTAATGTCTTTATAACTATGAGACCATCTACCCAAGCTTTACCTGATTTATAAACGGTCAAATACTGGGCTCTTTTTGTTAAAGACCATCTTTTTGCCATGCTGCTAAACTGGCGTCAATTGCCACCGCCCCTTGAGCCGCCTTGACTTCAATACCTTCCGCCCTCCTCGGGTTGCCATCCTGGCCCGGAAGCCATGCTTACGTTTTCGTGAGATTTTCTTAGGTTGGTATGTTCTCTTAGGCACTTTACTCTTCCTTAGAAGCTATGCTTTATTTTCAGAGACTCCCTTAGGACTGGTATGATCCGGAGTATAAGGCAATAAAGCTAGGTAGCGAGCCCTCTTTATGGCTAATGCTAATCGTCGCTGGTGCTTGGCACAAATGCCTGTCCGACGGCGTGGCTCAATTCTAGCCCGGTCAGAAACATAGCGCCGCAATCTGGAGATGTCCTTATAGTCTATCTCAGCCTTGTCAGTGCAAAAGGGGCAAACTTTGGGCTTGAAAACAAAACGACGCCCCTTTTCTCTTGTCTCTTTAATCCCCTCACCTTCCACCATACTCTAATCTATGCCTCCTTCTTAATTCTTAAAAGATGCACCTCTAAAAGGGTAGATCTTCAGGCCCTACCTCCTCCTCACCAGCCTCCACAGGAGCTTCTTCACCAGGGAGCGGGGCTACTGCCTGCCTATCAAGGAACAATACCCTATCGGCATTTACTTCAAGTGTAGTGCGCCTTTGACCATCCCTGTCTTCCCAGGTTCTGGTACGTAAACTACCTTCAACGTAAACTCGCTGTCCCTTAGTCAAAAACTGGTTACAGCTCTCAGCCTGCTTTCTCCAGGCAGTTACTCTGAACCATTCAGTTTCCTGTTTGCGCTCCCCGTCTGGTGCAGTATAAACACGATTAGTGGCAATACTGAATGAAGTTACCGGAGTCCCACTAGGTGTAAAATGCATCTCCGGGTCACTACCGAGATTTCCAATAAGCATAATTTTGGTCAAACTCACCATAGCTAACCTCCTTACAACTTAATCCGCCAATCTTATCAAGAGATGACGCAGAATCTTCCCGGAAAGCCGAAGATTCGCTTCTAGCTCCTTAGTCAAAGCTGGCTTCATTTTAACCTTAGTCAACACATAATTCCCTTCCATAGACCGCTTTATAGGATAAGCCAGCTTTCTTCTACCCCACTGATTTACCTCATCTACACTCCCACCGACCTTATTAACTAGCTCGCTCAGCTTGGTCATAAAGTCAGGCATTTCTTTGTCATCCACTTCAGGACTAATTATAAGCACCAGTTCATAACTAGGCATTCGTATTACCCTCGAAGTTCAAAAGTGGACACATTATAGCATATCAAAGAAAATAGCAACAAGCCTACGAACAAAGCTAGCCGTCCCTTGCATTTTATTCGCTTCTGGCTTATATTTCTGTTAAACAAGGGGACATTCTTGGAAATCTGCATTATCGGGCTGCCCAAGAGCGGCAAGACAACGATTTTCAATGCCTTGACCAAGGGAAAGGCTGACACTAGAACTTACGTCACAACTGCCGTGACTCCTAACTTTGGAGTTTCTAAGGTACCAGAACCTAGATTACAAGTTCTGGATAGAATATTTCATCCGAAGAAGATAATGCCGGCCGAGGTCAAGTATGCTGATATTGCCGGTGCAGCCAAAGGCTTAGGCAAAGGAGAGGGAATAGGTGGCCAGTTCCTGAACTATCTAAGTAACGCTGATGCATTGCTCCAAGTAGTCCGAGCCTTTGAGGATGAAAACGTGCCACACGTAGACAGTAGTATCGACCCAAAACGCGATATAACTACCATGGACTTGGAGCTTGTCTTCTCCGATTTGACTATAATTGATAGAAGACTGAAGCGACTTGAAGATTCTTTGAAGGGCGCTAAGCCATCCGAACGCGACCTGCTCCTGAAAGAGCAAGCTCTACTTCAAAAGATTAAATCAGAATTAGAAAAGGATGTACCGATCTGGCAGCAAGGTTTAACTGCTGAGGAATTTAGAAGCCTGGCCAACTATCAGTTTCTCACTGCCAAACCTATGCTATTGGTCATCAACATTGGAGAGAACCAGTTAACACAGGCTTCTTCCCTCGAAGCTGAGATACGCTCAGCCTATTCCCACTCTCAATTCGAAGTAGTTGCCTTATGTGGTAAGTTAGAAATGGAATTAACCCAACTCAGCGATGATGAAGCTGTAGAATTTCGCAATGCTCTGGGCCTCGCTGAGCCGGCAGTTGACCGCATCATCAGAATTTCCTATCAACTCCTGGGGCTGATCTCTTTCTTCACCACCGTCTCCGAGGAATTAAAAGCCTGGACAATCACCAAAGGAACAGCCGCCTTAAAAGCCGCTGGCAAAATCCATTCCGACATCGAAAAGGGATTTATACGGGCGGAAGTTGTGGGTTTTCATGATTTAGATAGATGCGGCAGTCTGGCTGAAGCCCGAAAACATGGCCTGCTCAGACTCGAAGGCAAAAACTACATCGTGCAAGACGGCGATATAATAACCTTCCTGTTTAACATTTAGAGGAAATCGCCCTCACTCAAAACTATGTCACTCAAAGAGAGCTATAAGTGGTGTCACTGCCTTCAACATCCTTATTTTAGATGGTATAATACTCCCACAGAGGGCAATTCGAACAACAAGGAGAGATATGAAACAAGGGACAAAGGTTATTGTTTGGTTTGACGAAGTAACCAAGGATGACATTCCTCTAGTAGGTGGTAAGGGGGCAAACTTAGGTGAGATGGTTCATGCTCGGATACCGGTGCCACCAGGTTTCATCGTCACCGCAGACACCTATTTCAAATTCCTGAAAACCAGCAAGCTTACAGACGAAATCCGCCGATACCTTGAAGATTTGAATGTTAACGATAGCAGAAAACTTCAAGAGGTATCCAACCTCATTAAGGATAGAATTTCCAGCGTACCTATGCCGCCTGACATAGTTAAGGAGATTAAAGACGCTTATCGCAAACTAGGCCAAGGACTGGTAGCAGTCCGTTCCTCAGCCACAGCCGAAGACTTGCCCGAGGCTTCTTTCGCCGGGCAACAACGCACCTTTCTCAACATTCAAGGAGAAGATGCGGTAGTGGCAGCAGTACAAGGCTGCTGGAGTTCCTTGTTTGAATCCAGGGCTATATTCTACAGACAGCAGCACGGTTTTGACCACTTCAAGGTGGGTATTGCCGTACCAGTGCAAATAATGGTGCAATCGGAGGCGGCAGGTGTTCTCTTTACTGTAGAACCTCTGAGCAACGATACAACGAAGATTCTCATCGAAGCAATTTTTGGATTAGGCGAAGCCATTGTTTCCGGCGAAGTCACTCCTGACCAGTATTTGCTGGATAAGGGGAAAATTAGGATTCTTGACAAGAAAATTCACAAACAGGAATGGCAACTGGTGAAGAACACGAAAGCACCGGTAGGCGAACTAGACCCTAACGTTAAGATCCATGTCCCACCATCAAAGCAAACTCTGCAAAAGATAACCGACAAAGACATAATTGCTTTAGCTAAACTGAGCAAGACGATTGAGGATTTATACAAAAGTCCACAGGATATCGAGTGGGCAAAACAAGGAACACAGCTATTTATCCTTCAAACCCGGCCTGTGACCACTTTGAAACCGAAAGAAAAGATTAAGACACTTCCTAAAATAGAAGCTCAAGCAATTTTAACCGGCGTTGCAGCTAGCCCGGGGATAGCCGTTGGCACAGTTAAAATTGTGCCTGAATCCTCACAGATAGATAAAGTGCAAAATGGTGATGTTCTGGTAGCCGAAATGACAACTCCAGATTTTGTGCCAGCGATGAAGCGGGCTGTGGCTATAGTCACTGACCGTGGCGGTAGAACTGCTCACGCTGCCATCGTCAGCCGCGAGCTAGGTGTCCCTTGCATTGTGGGCACAGAGGTGGCAACTAAAGTTCTAAGTGATGGCCAAGAAATCACTGTGGATGGCTCCCGGGGAGAAGTCTACGCTGGTAGAGTAGCAGAGCCAACAAGAACAGCTCCCGTAGTTGTTACTCAGAAACGAATTAAGACAAGAACCAGAGTCTATGTAAATCTAGCTGAGCCAGAATTAGCTGAGGTCGTGGCGAAGAGAAATGTGGATGGAGTTGGTCTGCTTAGAGCTGAGTTTATGATTGCACAGATTGGTGGACACCCACGATACATGCTGCACGAGGGGAAGGGAGAGCAATTCATGGAAATGCTAGCCCGGGGCATTACTACCTTTACCAAAGCTTTCCACCCTCGCCCGGTTGTTTTCCGTACTACCGATTTCAAAACCAACGAGTACAGAAACCTGCGTGGTGGGGACAAATACGAGGAATTTGAGGAGAACCCCATGATTGGGTACCGCGGCTGCTCCAGATACATGCGGGAAACCGAGGTTTTCAGACTCGAGATAGAGGCTATCAAAAAGGTATGCCAGTACTATAACAATCTCTATGTCATGATTCCCTTCGTCCGTTTCGTAGATGAAATGGCCAGGATAAAGAGGTTCCTCGTAGCTGAGGGACTATATCAGTTCCCCAATTTCAAATTGTGGATGATGGTTGAAGTGCCATCAAACGTCTTTCTCATAGACAAATTTATAGACGTTGGCATTGATGGTGTCTCTATCGGTTCTAACGACTTAACCCAATTGATTTTAGGGATAGACAGAGACAACCCCAAGCTAGCCCCACAATTTGATGAGAGAAACGAGGCAGTGCTCATGGCTATAGAAAAAGTCATTAAGGTTTCGGTCAGCAAGGGCATCACCTCTTCCATCTGCGGACAAGCACCTTCAGTCTACCCAGAACTTACCGAGAATCTGGTGAAATGGGGGATCACCTCAGTTTCAGTAAGTCCTGACATGATTGACGAAACAAGGCGTATTATTGCTGCTGCTGAAGCGAAACTTAGCCAGTCATAGGATTGTAGCGAAGCAGGGAAGTAAAGCTTAAGTTTTGATGGTCAATCTGAATATTCGGCAGCGGATAGAGGAATCTGAAAACAGCCTTTCCCCATACGCAGCAAAAAGCAGGTTTAGCCGAGGCAAACTCAAATGGGAGGAACCTTGCCCAATACGAACAGATTTTCAGCGGGACCGCGACCGCATCATTCACTCCAAGGCTTTCCGCCGTCTCAAGCACAAGACCCAGGTCTTTATTGCCCCTTTGGGTGACCATTATGTAACACGGCTGACGCATACTTTAGAGGTTTCCCAGATTGCCCGAACTATATCCAGAGCGCTGAACCTTAACGAGGATTTAACAGAGGCTATTGCTTTGGGACATGACTTAGGTCACACCCCATTTGGCCATGTCGGTGAGCAAGTTCTAAATGAGCTTTGCCCCGGTGGATTCAAGCATAACGAGCAGAGTTTAAGGGTAGTCGATTTACTGGAAAAAGATGGACATGGACTGAACCTAACCTGGGAAGTGAGGGATGGCATCTTGAATCATTCCAAGAGCGGGATTGAGATACTTGGGGAAGGGTGGACAGATGTTGGTACTATCGAGGGCCAGGTAGTAAAGATGGCTGACATTGTTGCTTATGTCAACCACGATACTGCCGATGCTATAAGAGCCAGCGTTATAGCTGAAAACGAGCTACCTGTCTCCGCAGTCAAGCTTCTCGGTCACACTTCTTCTCAGCGGATTAACACGCTGGTCTCCGACATCGTCAGCTATTCTTTAGCATCTATGGGCAATGCCAATCTGACAAAGCCGATCATTGGAATGAATACAGAAATCCTAGAAGCGACCAAGAGCTTGCGTGAGTTTCTCTTTGACAAGGTGTATAATCCCAGCTTAGCTAATAAAGATACAGCAAAGGCACGAAAAGTAATACGTCTGCTGTATTCATATTTCCTGAAACACGAGGAAACGTTGCCAAGAGAATATGCTCTGCGCGATGACACTGTAGAACAGAAGATTACTGACTATATCGCTGGCATGACAGACCAGTATGCGCTAAGGATGGCCAAAGAAATCTCACGCTGAAAGGGAAAGTTGCCTTTAGTCAGGAGTTTGAAACAGGTGATTGAGTTTTTGAAATGAGTGTGATCGATGATGTAAAACAGAGGCTGGATATTGTGCAAGTGGTCTCTGAATATGCCAAACTACAAAAATCAGGGCGAAATTACAAAGCTTTATGTCCGTTTCATTCTGAAAAGAACCCTTCGTTTTTTGTATTCCCCGAGCGGCAGAGCTGGCACTGTTTCGGAGCTTGCGGCACTGGTGGAGATATCTTCTCCTTCATCATGAAGAAAGAAGGAGTTGATTTCGCACAAGCGCTGCATATTTTAGCTAATAAGGCAGGTGTTTCCTTGGTTGCTCTGACAACCCCAGAAAAGCAGACTCAAAATAAAGAGAGGGAAAGATTATTTGAGATCAATGAAGCGGCCGCTGAATATTACCACCACCTGTTGTTGAACAGTTCAGTGGGCGAGACAGCAAGGAATTATGTAGCTCGGCGAGGGCTATCGCCCGAGACAATCAATAACTTCCAATTAGGTTTCAGTCCAGAAGGGTGGGATACCCTAAAGCAGTATTTGAAGGGCAAGGGATACGGGGAAGCAGAGCTGCTAGCTGCTGGTCTGCTGGTAGAGCGGGATGACAAAAACAGCTACGACCGATTTCGCAATCGGCTAATATTTCCTATTCGGAACATTCAAGGAAAGGCTCCAGGCTTTGGTGGCAGGGCATTAGACGATTCTTTACCTAAATATCTTAACTCTCCCCAGACACTAGTGTTCGATAAGAGCAGCAACCTTTATGGGATTGACCGGGCTAAGACAGCTATCCGTCAGAAAGACCAGGCGGTAATTGTTGAAGGATACATGGACGTTATCACAGCCCACCAGCATGGGTACGATAACGTCGTTGCCTCCATGGGTACATCTATGACTGACAAACAGCTGGCTATTCTTAAAAACTTGACCAGGAATTTAATACTGGCTCTTGATGCTGACACTGCAGGAGAAGAGGCCATCTCAAGAAGCGGCGAGATTGTCGATAAGATGCTACCAGTACCACCATCGTTTTATGGGTGGGTAAAATATGAGGATGCTCACAATGCAGAGGTAAAGATTCTAGTCTTACCTCGAGACAAAGACCCGGACGACGTAATCAAAGAAGATGATTCACAGTGGCAAAAGCTGATAATAGATGCTAAACCTATGATTGACTTCATTCTCGAAACGGTAATTGCTAAAGTTGATATAGCAAGTGCCAGGGATAAGTCTTTGGCTGCAGAGAAACTTCTGCCGCTACTTTTCGAGATGAAGGACCCGCTGCGGCAAGCTCATTACGTGGAAAGGCTTGCCCGGTTATTGAAGATTGATGAGCACGTTCTAGGCGACGCATTGAGAAGGTTTAGAGCCGTCGAACGAAAACGAAAAGCTAACAAAAGCCTTCCGGCTTTCACTCCTGTAGCACCTTCCTTGACTTCATCCAATCCCCTTGAGCAATATTGCTTAGCTTTATTGCTTCAGTATCCGGAGCTTAAGGCAGAAAGCACAGGACTATCGCCCGACCATTTTGAGCATACCGAAAACCGAGAGCTGTTTGTAAAATGGCAACAAAGTGATGACCTTGCATCGCTTAAGAACAGCCTCGATAGCGCTCTTCAAGAGTATTTGGAAAGTCTTCTGGCTAAGGCATTACTTACTGTTATCAAGGAGAATGAGACAACACGGCGTGAGACGTTTAATGACTGTGTCAATCTATTACAGAAGAATATGCTTAAAAACCTAGAAGTCAAAAAACAAGAACTCTTTATAGAAGCTCAGATGGGTGGGACAGCAGCACATTTGGCTAAGCTAGAAGAGCAAGGCATAGAAGTCAGTAAGCAACTTAAAGAGGTCTTCACCAAGCTAGACCACCGCCGCCGACTAGCAAGGAGGGACGGGCAATGACTTCAAATAGAGATGAAAAGCTTCTGTCCTATTTCCCTAGGAAAGGCAAAAGCCGATTGGACTCCGAGGATATTCTTGGCATTGATGATGAATCACTCATACACCCGGATAATAATTGGGATAGTTTCGACAAATACGAGGCGGAGGAAGATACCGGTCATATCGCTCTCCCATGGGAAAGCGAAGAGGCTGCTGAACTCGAAGACGAATTGGCAGGTAAGGAAGAGAAAGAGGATAAGTCCCCGCTTGGCCTTGAACTAGAGCATGTTGAGCACGAAGTAATTGATGACCCAGTTCGTATGTATCTCCACGAGATTGGCAAAGTCTCACTGCTCACTGCGAACGATGAGAAGGCGTTGGCTAGCAAAATTGAGGAGGCTAAATATCTGGAAAAGATTGAAGAGCTTTACTTTCAGCGCCACGGTGAATATCCGTCAACAGTTGATACAGTAATCTATTTGCTCCGTCATTTGCTTGCATCACAGCCCTTGATCCCCATTCTTACCAAACGACTTAAGCTCGCTACTACAGACAGCTTCATCAAGAAAATTCGCGATCCAAAGCTGCGGTCGGCCATTGATCGCACGATTAACCAAGAACTAGTGGAAGCTATTGCTAAGGGCACTGATAAAAGCGCTCCTGAAGTTGAACAAAATTTTGTAGACCTTTCTACAGACAGTCGACTCCTACCTGCAGAATTACTCATGCTCATAGGAGAAAAAACTACCTGGAGACAGTTAGAATCTCTGGTTGCCGAGCCCGTCAATCCCGAATTCCTCTCTCAGCTTCACGCACATACTCAGCAATTTAAAGCCCATCTCACTAAAGTGAAAAAGGCAGCAAGGAAATCGGAAAGGCACCTTACTGAAGCAAATCTACGCCTAGTGGTCAGCGTCGCCAAGAAATATGTAGGCCACGGGATGCCACTCCTTGACCTTATCCAGGAAGGGAATATCGGGCTAGTCCGCGCTGTGGAGAAATTTGAATATAGAAAAGGGTATAAATTCAGCACTTATGCTACTTGGTGGATTAGACAAGCTATTACCCGGGCTATAGCTGACCAAGCCCGTACCATTCGTATCCCGGTGCATATGGTAGAAACTATCAACAGACTGCTAAAAGTCAACCGCCGCTTATCTCAAGAATATGGGCGTGAACCAAGTTACGAGGAAATTGGCAAGGGCATGGAAATATCTTCAGACAGAGTAAGAGAAATCCTGAAGTTATCTCAGATGCCGATATCTTTAGAGATGCCCATAGGCGAAGAGGAAGACAGTCACCTCGGCGATTTCATTGAAGACCGCGCTACCTTGCCACCAGCCGATGTCGCTTCGCAAGAATTGCTTAAGGCACAATTAAACAAAATACTCTCTGAACTCACTGACAGAGAGAGAAGGGTCATACTACTCAGATTCGGTTTGGAGGACGGACGAGCCCGAACCTTAGAGGAGGTAGGCAAGGAGTTTAATGTAACCCGAGAGCGAATCCGCCAAATCGAGGCTAAAGCACTCCGCAAACTACGTCATCCCAGCCGAAGCCGAAAGCTTAAAGACTATCTGGAATAAGCCAGCATAACATCCTGGCTGCTAGGAGGAACTAGATGAGACTGATTAAAGGATTAATTATGGCCATTGGCGTAATCGGGGTTATGGTCATCATTGCCCTGATTATAGGCTACTACCTTTACTCGCTTTCGCCTCCAATCCAAGCGAAGGTAATACCGGTGGCAGTAAGTGCCGATGCATCTCAAAGTTTTGACCAGAAGCTAGATGCGCTCAAAGGCCAAATCAAAGCCGCGGTTGACGCTGGGGAAAAGAAACAAGTAAGCTTGGTAATCACCGAAAAGGAAATCAATTCCAAGTTGGTTCAAATGCTGGCCGAGGGCGAACTGCCATCATTGAAACGTGTATTGATTAACTTCGGTGACGGCTATTTCTTAACCTATGCTGTGGTGGATACTCCCGGAATCGATGCTAAAACGGGCTCAATGGGACGAGTGGAGATTATAGAAGGTGAACCCAAAGTAGTAATAGATGAGTTTAATTTGGGCAAACTACCCTTGCCCAAATCTGTAAACAGAAGAGTTGAACAACTGCTGAATATCATGGTAAACCTGCAATTACCTGACGTGTCTCTGGATATAACCGGTGTTGAAATCAAAAATCACCAGCTGACTGTTACTGGAACTACCAAAACTGCGAAGTAAAAAATTCCTCACCGCCCTAGCGTGCCCATCAAGTTTTTAGGCAGTCTTCCTTGTGCCGCCATTTTAGCTAGTTTTTGCATCTGGTAGAATTGATTGAGCAATTGATTGATGTCCCTGGTTGTTGTTCCACTACCCTGCGCAATACGCCGCCTTCGGCTCCCATTAACAATAGCTGGGTTACGTCTCTCTTCTGGAGTCATGGATAGGATAATAGCCTCAATTTTTCGCATCTGGCTTTCCTCACCCCCTTGAGGAATACTGGAAGCAAGTTTCGAAAAACCAGGTAGCAATTCAACTAATTGAGTTAGCGACCCCATTTTCTTAAGCTGACGCAACTGCCATAAAAAGCCTTCGAAATTGAACTCCGCGGTGTGCATCTTTTTCTCTAGCTGCTTGGCATGCTGCTCATCAAAAGCCTTTTCTGCCTTCTCAATAAGAGTAAGCACATCCCCCATACCTAAAATCCGAGATGCCAAGCGATCCGGGTAAAAAGGCTCAAGAGCATTAACCTTTTCGCCCGTGCCGATGAACTTTACCGACACTCCAGTGACAAACTTGATTGAAAGAGCGGCGCCCCCACGAGCATCTCCATCCATTTTAGCCAAAATAAGCCCCGTCAACCCAACATTCTTGTTAAACTCCTCAGCCGTGTTCACCGCATCTTGGCCAGTCATAGCATCAATTACCAGTAACACCTCCGAAGGGCGAATTTCAGCTTTCAATTGAGCCAGTTCTTTCATCATTGCCTCATCAATATGAAGACGTCCTTGAGTATCAATAATCACCCAAGTAGCCGCCATCTCTTGGGCCCGCTTTAGAGATTGGCGGCAGATGGCTAACGGTGCCTCCTTAGCATCCTCACTTGAGACCGGTATGTCCAACTGTTTGCCCAGCATCACCAACTGGTCAATGGCAGCCGGTCGGCGAGTATCAGCAGCCACTAGCAAAGGACGTTGTCCAGTGCTTTTGAGATGTAGAGCCAGCTTAGCTGCTGTAGTAGTCTTTCCCGAGCCCTGTAAACCGACAAGCATGGCAATTGAAGGTGGTCGACTAGCTACTATAAGGTGATTGCGCTCCTTACCTAAAATGTTTACGAGCTCTTCGTTGACAATTTTTATGATTTGCTGAGCCGGAGTAAGGCTTTCCAACACTTTGGCAGTTAAAGCCCGCTCTTTTACGCTGGCCAGAAAACTCTTCACCACCCTAAAATTAACATCGGCTTCCAGCAGAGCTAAGCGTATCTGCCGCAAAGCCTCATCAATATCTTTTTCACCGAGCTTCTCTTTACTACCAAGGCTGCGCAGTACTTGGCTCAATTTTTCAGTGAGAATCTCAAACATAGGCTTCCCTAGACAGTAGTATTCTACTTGGGACTACCTTTACAGTCAATTGTGGTAAAATGTAAACAAGAATATAAAAATGATGAAGACCCACTTGGAGACATTTTAAGCATGTTTAGAGCTTCACCATTTAGCCTGAATATGTTTCAGCAGTGCCCGAGACAGTATAAGTTTCAGTATATTGATGGTCTCAAAGATATTTACAGAAAACCACGGCCTTACTTCACCATGGGTAACCATGTCCATGCCACACTCAAAGATTTCCTCTCCGTAGTCCCGGTTGATGAGCGAAATCTATCGAAACTTGAGAATTTGCTGCGAGAGAAATGGCGGCGTTATCGTAAAGGGTTCAATGACAGAGAGGATGAGAAAAGATGGGGTGGAAAAGCTCTCAACCAGCTACGCCGGTTTGCTCAGAATCAGGACATATCAGGTACCCCATTTCTGGTAGAGGATTATCACAGCGTTGAACTTACAGATACCATATTATTAAAAGGCAGAATAGACCGGGTGGATAAGGAAGCCGATGGCAGTCTGCATATCATCGATTATAAGACTGGTAAAGTGCCAGAAGAAATAAACCAAACTCAGCTCCATATTTATGCCCTTATCCTTTCTAAAAAACAAAACTTGCCGGTTAGGAAGGCCTCTTATCTTTTTTTGGAAGCAGGTGAATTCCGAACCCTTGAACCAACTGCTGCAGATTTAGAGCGAGCTGCTTCCTATGTAATTGACCTAGTCAATAGAATATGCATGGAAAGAGAGTATCCAGCTACCCCAAATAATTACTGTGGAACCTGCGATTTCCTTGAAATTTGTCCGAGGAAGGAAGAGGCTGTCAAATTGACCATTAATGAAGATGAACTGGATTTCTAGATTGTGATGCATATTTACAAGTATGTTGGAGAAGAAGAACCATGGCATCTTTGACTTTCTATGGTGGAGTGGGTGAGATTGGAGGCAACAAAATTCTGGTGCAAGATAATGATACTAGAATTTTTCTGGACTTTGGTATGGGTTTTGACAGAAAAGGAGATTTCTACGAAGAATTTTTGCAACCCAGGACAAATAATGGGCTCAAAGATTTAATGGAGTTGGGAATAGTGCCAAAACTTGATGGCATTTATAGAGAGGACTTCCTAGAAATCGGCGGAATCGAGGATGTTATCAATGAGATCGCTGGCAGCGATAGTTCTCTTTGGATGAGTGATGTTAAGAGCTATGATGAGGCGGATAAACGAGGTGGCAATCCCTTTGTTCAAGGAATACTCATTTCTCATGGGCACCTAGACCATTTTCAATTTATTTCACTTTTAGATGAAAGAATACCTGTTTATTGCTCAAGTATCTCTAAAGCTATAATCGAGGCAACCGAAGATATAGGTAAAGGTGGTTTTGAAAGCGAATTCTTATCAGCAGGGAAAAGGAAAATAGGTAAGCTGGGAGCTACGGCATTTTTCCCAGGTGCATATAAAATTGATACTGAAGATGTGATCAGGGAATATAGGATACTTCAGCAATATCAGAAGATAAGGAATATTGAGGTTCGAACATTTCCTGTAGACCACTCTGTTCCAGGCGCTGTAGCGTTTTTGATAAGGACTTCTGATGCAAAGACTATAGTTTATACAGGCGATATGCGATTTCATGGGACTAGGGGCGACTTGACAAGGAAATTCCAAGATTCTCTTAAAGGTTCAAAGCCAGATGCTCTAATTACTGAGGGTACTAGAATAGACGAGGATACACTTGATAGCGAAGCTGATGTTAAACAAGACTGCGTTAAATTAATATCTGATGCGAAGGGTCTTGCTATGGTGGGGTTCGCTTGGAAAGATATAACTAGATATCAGACTATGAAAGAAGTTGCCAAGGAAACAGGGCGAATATTGGTGATATCTCCAAAACTTGCATACATTATCAGTAAGTTGAAAGGATTTGCTGATTTAGGCTTAAAGGATGTTTCGGCAGAAGATAATGTGAAGGTTTATCTTAAGAGGAAAGGCAGCATGTTATATAGTAAAGCTGATTATGTTAAATCTAAGTATGATGCTGGCTATAGTGTGATTTGAGATAAGAATTACCCATCAACGATTGACCTGGAGCACTTTAATAATGGCGTTAGAGCCTATGAAATTAAAAGACAGCCATCTAAATATCTTGTGCACCTGGATTTCTACGATTTTAATGAGTTAATTGATTTAAGTCCTCCCGAAGACAGCATTTATATACGTGCTTTTAGTGAGCCGTTTAATTTAGAGATGGAACTAGATGAAGAGAGAATAAAGCACTGGCTGCAACATTTTAAAATTAATAAGCCAACAAATGAGCCTATTTATGTCCATGCTTCTGGGCATGCGTCTGGACCCGAAATTAAGCAGTTAATAGAAGATATCAGTCCAAAAGTAGTTTATCCGATTCACACAAAACACCCTGAACTCTTTGCAGAGATTATTCCAAAAGGGACAGAAGTAAGGATTCCTGAAGAGGGAAGAAAATATCCAGTTTAAGGCAGGTAAAGCTGCCGCCGCGGATGAAGTAGCAAGATAGCTCTTTAGTTTCAAGGGCAGGTTCTTAATTAAGGAAGTGTCTTGACTTGAAATGATACCGGGCAAACTTTCACTCAAGAATTTCATGTGTTATCGGGATAACGTGCCACCGTTGTCTTTCGATGGCATACATGTAGCCTGTCTTTGCGGTGATAACGGTAATGGTAAATCAGCAATTTTCGATGCCATAACCTGGGCACTGTGGGGAAAATCCCGGGCTAAGAACGATGATGACTTGATTCACTTAGGACAATCCGAAATGGAGATAGAGCTAGAGTTCATTTCTGGGGAGCAGCGATACCGTGTACTTCGGAAACACGCTAAAAAACCCAGCAAGGCACGTGCCGGGCAGACTATCCTGGAACTTCAAATAGCTAGCAATGGAGTTTTTAGGCCTATTTCCGGTAATTCGTTGCTGGAAACCCAACAAAAGGTAATTGAGCTCTTAAATCTGGATTACGAGACATTCAAGAATAGCGCCTTCCTTCGCCAAGGACATGCTGACGAGTTCAGCATCAAGCGTCCTGGGGAGCGCAAAGAAATACTGGCTAACATTCTTGGCTTATCTCACTACGATGAGCTTGAGAGAAGAGCCAAAGAGCTAGCTGGCGATAGAAGAACCGAAGCGGATAAATTTGAGAATGCTATTAATGAAATCGAACTTCAGCTTGCAACCAAACCTAAGTATGAAGATGAGATTAGAAAGATACAGAACGAAATCAGCCAACTTGAAGAAAGAAGGAAAACTGAAGAGGCGACTATCTCCAGCTTGCGTAGGCAGAAAGAGTCTCTAGAAGTTAAGAGGGAACAATTGTCAAACACCGAGGTTCACCTCAGTGAAACTAAAAGGGAACTGGAACGCCGGCAGGCAAAAAACAAAGAACAGCAAGCTAGAATGGCAGAATATGAACGGGTTTTAGCAGAAAGAGCAGCAATAGAAAAAGGTTACTCTGATTTCATGGAAATAAGGAGTCTCAATGACCAGATTAACCAGAAGTTAACTCAGTTACTGGTTTTGAGGGAACGCATAGGCAAACTAGACAAAGTCATCAGGCAAGCTGCTGAAGCACTTACCATCGAGCACAAGCTAATCCAAGCTAAGCTTGCGGATAAAGAAGCCAAGTTTGCCAGAGCACACCAGCTTGAAGAAACACTGACGCAAGCGCGTAAGCGTTTGCTTGAGTTGACAGAGCAGGAAGAAACAGTAGTCAAAAAGAGAAAACAAGCTCAACGGATTGCGTCTCGAATCAGTTATCTAGAGTCCACTGGCGCACGGCTGGACGAAGAGATTGCAGATTTGAATGAAAAGCTCAAGTTGCTAGCCCGAGGCGATGTCCGTTGCCCTTTGTGTGAGACCGAACTTGGAGTAGATAGAAGACAACTAATAGAGGTAAAGCTCACCTCTGAAGCCGAGGAGAAAATCAAAACCCTTCAGAATAACAGCAATGAGCTCAGCAAAAACAAGGCAGAACTTCAGGCTCTGGAGAACGACTTGGCTGAAAGAGAACCAGCTCTAAACAAAGAGCGAACTGCCAGGCAGAGCCAGCTAAGCATTACCGAAAAAGAGCTGGCTGAAACCAGACAAGCCGGTAATGAGCTGGCTCAAGAGAGGTCCAAGCTAGAAGAACTTGAGCAACATCTAGCAAAGAGAGATTACGCTGTTTACGAGCAACAAGCAGTTGCGCAATTGGAAGATGAGGAAAGGAAGCTTGGATACAGTAAAGAAAGACACGAGCAAGTACAGCAGCAACTGGCAGGGCTTCAAAGGTATGAAAGTCTAAAGCAGGAGCTAGATGAAGCCACTAAGACTATTGACAAGGAAAAGGCTGCCTTGGCTGAGGCTGAGGAAACCGTCTCTAATCTAGGCACAATAATAGAAGCAGACTTGAAGAGGCGAGACAGTCTGAGGGCTGAACTTCTGGCGCTACCCGACATAGCTGATAAGCTAGCCAAAGCTGAGGAAGCTTACCAGACCTCGCTTGACAATGAGCGGCAAGTACGCGACAAATTGGCTGCTCTCCAAGAGCGGCTGCGGCACTTAGCTGAATTAGAAGTGACTAAGCAAGAGAAAACGAGGCTTTTACACCATGTTTTAAATGAGGAGAACATCTACAAAGAATTAGCCGAGGCTTTCAGCAAAAAAGGTATTCAGGCACTACTTATCGAGCAAGCGCTCCCCGAGATTGGACTAGAAGCCAATCGACTGCTCGCCAAGATGACCGACAATCGAATGTCGCTTAGACTGGAGACCCAGCGAGAAACCAAGAAAGGCGACACTATTGAGACTCTAGATATTAAAATCGCCGATGAGCTGGGTACTCGTAATTATGAGATGTACAGCGGCGGAGAAGCTTTCCGTATCGACCTCGCCTTGCGTATAGCTCTTTCCAAGTTACTGGTCAGGCGAGCTGGAGCCTCCTTGCCCATACTGATTATCGACGAAGGCTTCGGTACACAGGATAGCTCGGGAAGAGAAAGACTAGTGGAAGCCATAAGCTCCATCCAGGATGATTTCGACAAAATAATTGTTATTACCCACCTCGAAGAGCTGAAGGACAAGTTTCCTGTGCTCATTAATGTTACCAAGACAGCCGACGGCTCAATGATATCAATAAGCTGACGTCTGCCCCTTGATTTCTCCTCTGTCAAGAAAGATAATGTATTGATTTAAGCCACAGGTGTAATTACTAAAAAAGGAGGACATAATGGCAAAGCTGCTTTGGAAACCATCAGAGGCGCGGAAAAAGAAAAGCAATATAACCAAATTCATAGATTATGTCAACAAGCAGTATAACCGAAAAATCAGCAACTATAGCGAACTATATGACTGGTCAATAACCGATATCCCCGATTTCTGGGCGGCAGTATGGGACTTTGCTGGCATTAAAGCCTCCAGGCGCTATGACACTGTAATTGATGACCCTAACAAAATGCCCGGCACCAAATGGTTCCCTGGAGCAAAAATGAACTTTGCCGAAAATCTACTGAGATATAAGGATGACCACACAGCCTTCGTCTTTAGAGGGGAAACTCAAAAAACGGCCAAAATGAGCTATGCGGAGCTTTATGACACAGTAGCGCGTCTGGCAAAATCCCTTCGACAGATGGGAGTTCGCCCCGGTGACCGGGTGGCAGGATATATGCCAAACATGATGGAGACGGCAATTGCCATGCTCGCCGCTACCAGCGTTGGGGCTACATGGGCTTCTTGTGCCACTGACATCGGCCCAGAAGCAGCTAAAGACCGCCTCGGTCAAATTGAACCAAAAGTTCTGTTCACCGTCGATGGCTATTTTTACAAAGGCAAGTCATTTAATTCCCTTCCCAACGCCGCTGAGATTGTAAAAGGAATACCTTCAATTGAAAAGGTTATAGTAGTTTCCTATACCGGGCAGAAATCTGACATCAGTGATGTCCCTAACGCGATACATTATGTCGACTTTCTAGCCAAGGAAAAAGGACTTGAAATCCAATTTGAACAGCTACCTTTCGACCATCCCGTATATATTATGTTCTCCTCCGGAACCACCGGTAAGCCGAAGTGCATGGTTCAGGGCGCTGGTGGGATTCTCATCAATCATTTAAAGGAGCTTATACTGCATACCGACCTGAAACGAGAAGACATTCTCTTTTACATTACGACCTGTAGCTGGATGATGTGGAACTGGATGATAAGCTCTTTGGCAGCGGGGAATACCCTGGTTTTATTCGATGGCAACCCCAATTACCCTGATCCAGGCGCCATGTGGAAGCTAATTCAGGATGAAAAAGTAACCGTATTCGGTTGTAGCGCCAGTTATATTAATTACCTCAGAAGTGAAGGGGTTAAACCTGGAAAGGACTATGACTTGTCATCATTACAGGAGATATCTCAAACCGGCTCAGCCCTTTCAGCCGACGGTTTCGAGTATGTTTATCAGTGGGTCAAGAAAGATTTGTGGTTCAACTCCATTTCCGGCGGCACGGACATCAATGGGTGCTTCTGCGCCGGAAATCCCATCAGCCCGGTATATGCCGGCCAGCTACAGGGGGCCGCTTTAGCCATGAAAGTAAACGTCTACGGTGAAACAGGTAAGCCGGTGCTTGACCGCGAGGGAGAACTTGTCTGTGAAGCCCCTGCCCCCTCCATGCCCCTTTACTTCTGGAACGACCCCGATGGTAAGAAATACCGGGAGGCTTATTTTGAAGTTTATCCCGGCATATGGCGTCATGGCGATTATGTCATGCGTGATAGCAATACCGGCGGGTTCACCTTCTACGGGCGTTCTGATTCGGTGCTAAAGCCTTCCGGAGTCCGCATCGGTACAGCGGAGATATATAATCAGGTTGAAAAACTGGAAGAGGTTGCTGATAGTCTGGCCATAGGCCAGAACTGGGAAGGAGACCAGCGTATTATTCTATTTGTTAAACTTGCCGAAGGACACAGCTTGACAGAGGATTTGAAAAACAAGATTAGAAAGACGCTGCGCGAAAACGCTTCCCCTCGGCATATACCAGCTAAAATCCTCCAGGTGTCTGATATCCCTTACACCCTGAACATGAAAAAAGTTGAAAGCGCCGTCACCAATATAATACATGGTAGACCAGTCTTAAACAGAGACGCTTTGGGCAATCCCCAATGCCTGGACTACTACGAGAGCCTTCTTGAAGAGCTTAAAACATGATGCGCTAGACCCATTACAGTGGGGGCTCAATGGAATATACTGTTTTTATTTATGAGGCCGAAGAAGGAGGATACTGGGCTAAGGTTCCGGCTCTCCCTGGATGCTACTCTCAGGGTGAAACTCTGGAAGAGACTCTAGAAAACGTTACAGAGGCAATAGAGAACTACAGCCTCGCCCTTCGTAGCGATGGGCAAGAAATCCCGGTTGAGAAGGCCCCTCAATTTAGAAAGATAAATGTAGCCGTCTAATATCTGCCTTCTCTTTCTCGCGCCACTAAGCACCGCATTAGGAGCTATGCAAGAGGTAGGTTAGGAGAGAGTTCTTATTAACAGTCGATTTTCAATGTAGTTGCGACCCTTTAGGGTCGCTTTTTTGTAGCGAGGCTGATCCTTCGCTATTGCTCAGGACAGGGCCTCGCCCTACATTAGTAAACAATCCCTCCGGTCCTGTATTTGACATACCCAACTCATGAGAGCTACCATATATGCTTGTTCACTTAAAATATCGAGGATTAAATAGGAAAGGTCAAAGAAATCCTCTTTTGAGCACAAAGCTGTATGAGATTAGATGGCACGGGCGGGGTGGGCAGGGAGCCGTAACAGCCGCCAAGATAATAGCCCAGGCAGCCTACTTTAAAGGATACCAAGGGGTAACTGCAGCACCATCGTTCGGCGCTGAAAGAAGGGGCGTTCCGGTAAGTGCACTGACCAGGATCTCCACAGAAGCGATAGCTGTAGTGTCGCAAGTAGAAAAACCAAATGCTGTTGTGGTTCTAGATCAGTCGCTGCTTAAATATCAAGAGGTAATCAGCGGCTTAAGCAGCGGGGGATGGCTGGTGGTTAACTCATGGCTCCATCCTAAAGAGCTTAACGTCAAAGGCGGTTTTAACATCGCCACTGCCGATGCCACTAAAGTCTGCCGAGAACTGGGGCTGATGGTCGGCGGACTTCCAATGGTGAACACTGCTATGTTAGGCGCTTTTGCCCGTGCTACCCAAATAGTGGATATAAGTAGTATAGAAAAAGTAATAAGGGAAAGATTTTCCAATAACGCTATAGACATTAACCTCGCCGCCATTGAGAAGACTTACGAGATAACCAAACTAGAGAGAATAAGATAACACAAGACCATGGGAACCAGAGATTGCAAGCATATCTGCGATGAGTCATCACCAGCTATTGGCGAAGCTGGCAAGACAGGTGAGTGGCGCAGCCTGATGCCAGTGATACATCATAACAAGTGTATCCCAGCTAAGCAAAAAAAGCCATCATGTTTTCTGTGCTGGCTGTATTGCCCCGATGCCGTCATCAGGAAAACCATACCCATCAAGATAAACCTGGAATACTGTAAAGGATGCGGAATATGCATGCAGGTATGCCCGGCAAAAGCTATAACCATGGTGTAACGAACAAAGGGGTTCCGTGCCAAATAAACAGAGTGGAAAGTGCTTATTAATCTGTCACTCTGAGTGAAGCGAAGAGTCTACGAGATTCTTCGCCCATAGGGCTCAGAATGACAAAAAGCGTTGTTAAACAGTCTACGGAGTTAGCAGGTTGTGACGAAGAGAAATAACAAAGCCAATATCCGATTGCTGGATGGCAATCAAGCTGCAGCCGAGGGAGCCAAACTCAGCCGTGTCCAGGTCATTGCTGCCTACCCAATCACTCCACAGACACCAGTTACCGAAGCACTTTCTGAATTTGTAGAGAGAGGCGACCTCAAGGCTGAATACGTCGCCGTCGAGAGTGAACACAGTGCGATGGCCGTATGTACTTCAGCCTCTATGGTGGGAGCCAGAACCTTCACCGCGACAAGCGCCCATGGTTTAGCCTACATGCATGAGATGCTGCATTGGGCGGCTGGGGCACGCCTCCCGGTAGTGCTCGCCTGTGTTAACCGCGCCATCGGAGCACCCTGGAATATACTCAACGACCAACAGGACTCCATATCCCAGCGTGATACCGGTTGGATACAGATATATGCTCGAAACAACCAAGAAATTCTGGATTCGATTATCCAAGCTTATAAGATCGCGGAAACAGTGTACGTGCCCGTTATGGTTTGTTTCGATGGTTATGTCCTATCGCACACTGAAATGCCTGTTGAAGTGCCGTCACAAGAGGATGTGGATAGATTTTTGCCTCCATATAAACCGCATACCATACTGGACCCAGCCAATCCCAAGAATTACAACCTTGTAACCCTTGCTGATCCCAGAGTCAACGCCGAGGGCATGCTCTGCCATGGATATATGGAACTGAGATATCTCCTCCAAGAAGCCTTGGAAAACTCAGCAGAAACGATAGTCAAGGTGGGACAGGAATTCGGCGAATTGTTTGGCAGGAACTACGCCAAAATATTCTGGGAAGATAACATGGATGATACCGAGATAGTTATTGTGGCCATGGGTAGCCTGGCCATGGAAGCAAGGGTGGCTGCGGACATGCTTCGAGAAGAAGGCCATAAGGTTGGTGTCCTGGGCTTGAGAGTGTTCAGACCATTTCCTAAAGCCGGCTTGGCGAAAGCACTGGAGAAAGCTCGCCTGATCGTGGTTTTTGATAAGAACATCAGCTATGGCTCTGAAGGAGCCACCTGCTCAGAAGTCAAGTCAGCCCTCTGCGGAACTAAGGCAAATGCAGTAATACGAAACTTTATCGTCGGACTGGGCGGACGAGATGTCAAAGCCAGAGAACTAGCAGATGCAGTAAGAAAATCGCTACCTTCAATGGAAACGGGCCCCTTGAACATCGAATATCCTGAATGGATATGTTACATTTGAAAGGTATTTCATTTTGAAAGTTAATGCAGTCAACCTAACTGAAACAGAATATGCACTGCCAGGCAATAGGACATGCCCAGGTTGTGCCTTATCTCTTGCCTATCGTCACATTCTAAAGGCATTAGATGGACAAGTCATTGTAACGGTGCCAGCCAGTTGTCTCACCGTATTGCACGGCATGTATCCAATAACATCGGTTAATGTCCCTTGCGTGAATACACCATTTGCCTCCACCGGGGCATCAGCAACTGGACTGGTTGCCGGACTCAGAGCTACGGGCAGAAAGGGATTGACCGTATTGGCAATGGCCGGCGATGGAGGCACACACGATATAGGAATTCAGTCATTGAGCGGGGCTGCGGAAAGGCAGGAGGATTTCATCTACATCTGCTATGACAACGAAGGCTATATGAACACCGGCAATCAACGCTCAGGCTCCACACCTCTGGGTGCTGTCACAGGCACCACACCTGTCCTGGGCAAACGCCAGAACCCAAAGGACATAGCTGCCATAATGGAAGCCCACTGCCTGCCGTATATCGCCACTGCCAATGCCTCTTACCCCTTAGACCTGTACGAAAAAGTCAGAAAAGCAAAGGAGATAAAGGGCACCAGGTTCATTCATGTATTCACACCCTGCGCTCCCGGATGGCAATTCCCCTACAGCGACACCATCAAAATCGGCCAGCTAGCAGCAGAAACCGGACTGGTTGTGCTCTACGAGGTTGAAGATGGCATTTTTCGCCTCACTTCTGCCAGCGAGTCACTCGCCCGGAAGGGTAAACTTAAGCCAGTAAGAGAATACTTAACTGAACAAGGAAGGTTTAAAAACGTTACCGAAGAGCAGATCAATCAATTGCAGGACTGGTTAAATGCCCGATGGAAGTGCTACCTCGAGCGGTCAACTAACTTACAGTCTCCGACGATGCAAGAAAAATCAGCATCCTAGAACATTTCTGAAAGCACCAAAACATACAAGATATAAAGACATGCTTAAGCTTAACAGAGGTTCATGTACTCCAAAGCACTTCCTACTGTGCTACATGTTCCAGAAAATCGGGCTTAAGGTGTTATATACAGTTCACCCCTTCCGATGAAGTGGTTTTGAAGCCGTCTATCCCCCGGAGCTGCAGGAGCCAACCTAGGCCATTCCACTAAACTATCACCTTGCGTGTAAGGTAGATTACGAGGGCATTTGGCCACAATTTCACCAACTTCAAATGATTGAGATATGAACCTGCTTCCTTTATGCCAGAATAACAGGCTAGCGATGAGGATAATATAAATAGTATAATAACTCCATCTGTTGATATCTATGATATTGCTCCGATGCACCAAAGCGATTTATCGAAGCTTTCCCTGTTTCCGTTAACAAATGAGGCTGACAGTCGCGGTCACCTTTATATTGGTGGCTGCGACTGCATCGAGCTAGCTAAAAAATTCGGCACTCCCCTCTATGTTTTCGACGAGGTTACCCTTCGTTCCAAGTGCCAAGAATTTCAGACTGAGTTCACCAAGCGCTATTCAAATACACTGATTATATATGCATCTAAGGCTTTCCTGAACCGGGCTCTAGCTATTATTTTCAAAGAGGAAGGTCTCGGCCTGGATGTTGTCTCCGGCGGAGAGTTGAGCGTGGCACAATCAGTAGATTTCCCCCCTGAAAACGTATATTTCCACGGCAATAACAAGACTGCCGATGAGCTAAAGCAGGCTTTAGATTGGGAAATCGGGCGAATTGTAGTTGATAACTTCGATGAGATGGAACTACTCAATTCATTAGCTCGTGAGATGGGAGTTAGACAGAGCATTTTACTTCGTCTTACTCCTGGAGTGGATCCACATACCCATCGCCATACCACCACCGGTATACTGGATAGCAAATTTGGCTTTCCGCTAGCCACCGGGCAGGCTGAGACGGCAGTGGCCAAAGCTATGTCAGCTCCCAACCTCAATCTTGTGGGCCTTCACTTTCACCTTGGCTCACCCATCCCCGACACCTCTTCTTATCAGATAGCCATAAGCCTTGTCCTTAATTTTGCCAGGGAGATGAAAACTAAGCATGATTTTCACTTTGCTGAATTCAGCCCCGGTGGTGGCTTAGCTGTCAAATACACAGTAGGTTCTCAGACACCAAGCATAGCTGATTATGCTGAAGCTATAACTACCAAGGTTACAAGTCTAGCCACTGAACTTGACTTGACATGTCCAAAGCTAATTATTGAACCTGGAAGAGCTATCGTGGCACAGGCAGGTGTGGCTTTATATACTGTTGGTTCGATAAAAGAGATTCCCGGAGTGCGAAAATATATATGTGTAGACGGCGGTATGGGGGATAATATCCGCCCGGCTCTTTACGAAGCACGGTATGAAGTTTTAGTAGCAAACAAGGTTAGCGATGACGAATCAACCAATGTTACTATTGCTGGCAAATATTGTGAGTCAGGTGACATTCTGGCCAGAGACGTGAGCTTGGCTCCCGTCTCAGTAGGAGATATTATAGCTATACCAGTCAGCGGCGCTTATTCTATCCCCATGTCAAGCAATTATAATATGGTTCCCAGACCAGCAATTGTGATGGTTAAAGACGGCAAAGCCCGCCTGATCCGAAGGCGCGAAAGCTATAAGGACTTGATAAAGCTAGACCGAATTTAGAAAAGATATGTGGCAAACAATTGGTCAACCCAAAGCTTTAGCCTTACTTGAACATGGCCTTCAAACCGACGAATTGGCTCATGCCTACCTTCTTGTAGGAGCACCACACATAGGTAAAATGACCTTAGCATTCGATTTGGCCCAAGCAGTGAACTGCCAAGGGAACGAGCCACCCTGTGGTGAGTGCCAGTCCTGTCGCAGAATCGCCAACGGTAAGCACGCTGATATTGCAATCATAGGTCTGAACTCAGCCAAAGATTCGGTAGAGGTAAGGACGCGTGTTGAAATTAGCATTGATGATATTAGAGAACTTCAACACAGTGCCAGCTTGCCGCCGTATGAGGGGAAGTGCAAGGTCTTCATTATCGATGGTGCTGAATATCTATCTACCGAAGCGGCCAACTGCTTGCTCAAGACTATAGAAGAGCCGCCACCTCACATAATGATACTTCTATTGACTGCCGAAGAGCTACGGCTCTTGCCCACTGTAGTCTCTCGCTGCCAGCGGATAGAATTAAAGCCAATTTCAAGCGAGGAAACAGAAAAGATACTTATCGAGTCCCATGGCGTTGATAGTGATAGGGCAAGACTCTTAGCCCGATTGTCTCAGGGTTGCCTCGGTTGGGCACTAAGAGTTTCAGTTGACGACAGTTACCTCGCACAGCGCACTCAAAGGTTGACCGAAATGTTTTCTTTGCTAGGTGCTGGCTGGGAAGAACGTTTCAGCTACGCTGCTAAACTCGGGAATGAGCGTAAGTCAGCCGAAGAGACAATAAAACTTTGGCTTGTCTGGTGGAGAGATGTGATGCTGACTAAATGCGGCTGCAAACACACCACCACCAATGTTGACTACATCTCAAAGCTTGAGAAATGGGCACAGGTACTAAGTTTATTGGAGATCAGGAATTTCATCGATAGCTTGCGACAATCGTTAAACCAGATCGCCGTAAATGCCAACCTGCGCTTGGTGTTCGAGATATTAATGCTTAACATGCCTAAGAAGGAGGGGGCACTGGGTAATACAACATTACCCACGCCCGTAAGCTTATAATGCCAGAAATAGCTGGAGTTCGTTTTCATCAAGCCGGTAAGGTCTACTATTTTGACGCTGCAGGTATCCCCTTGGAAGTAAATAACGATGTGGTGGTTGAGACCAGCCGTGGCCAAGAATTGGGCAAAGTGGTTATCTCCCCAAAACAAGTTATTTTTAGTGAAATAACCGAACCACTGAAACCAATAATCCGCAAGGCACAGGCTGAAGACATAGAAAAAGCTCAACAGCAACAAGAAAAGGCAACAAATGCCATAGCCAAATGCCGAGAGCTAGTAGAAAAATTCAACCTGCCAATGAAACCGATCTCAGCTCAGTATAATTTAGATGGAAGCCATCTCACCATCTTCTTCAGCGCCGAAAAAAGGGTTGATTTTCGTGAGCTTGTTCGAGAGTTAAGCCGTAACCTGAAGACCCACGTTGAATTAAGGCAAGTTGGAGCTAGAGACGAGGCAAAGTTAATTGGTGGCTTAGGTAAATGTGGTTTCCCCTTATGCTGTACCACCTTCCTCAGCGAGTTTGAGCCAGTTTCCATTAAGATGGCCAAGGAACAAGATATCGCACTCAACCCGATGAAAACATCTGGTATCTGCGGCCGACTCCTTTGTTGCTTGGGCTATGAATATGAGCAATATCGGGCTATGAAAGAAAAAATGCCACCATTGCGTCAGGAAGTGTCCACAGCTTTGGGAAATGCTAAAGTAGTCAGTTGTAATCCACTTAAAGAGACCGTAACAGTAGAATTAGAAACAGGTGTTACTGTAGAATTACCGCTCAGCCAGATAGGCTGGCGCGAAAAACCAGCAGACGATAAGCAGCAGACAAAAACTTAGATTTATTGAGGAAGGTATTTTTGCCACTCAGTATGCACACGGAGGTACTGGAAGGGCACATAGAAGCCATCGTTGTGTGGCAGTCTGGGTTGACGAAGGAGTGGCATTCCGGCCTCAATTGGGGTCCTTCCAGCCTTCCGACGATTACAAGGTATGCAGGCACTTACCATATTTTCCCAGCTATGCTCCCCACCACGCCGCCTCGGTGTAACATGGTCTAGAGTGAGTTCTTTACTTTCTCGGCCGCAATATTGACAGACATACTGGTCACGATTGAAAACCTCAAGCTTGGTCAACTTCCGCTGCTGCCGCGGTCGCCTGATAAAATAAACAAGGCGAATCACCGATGGGATGTCGAAGACACCATCAACAGAATGAAGATTACCCCGCCCATTCTCTAAAACCTCAGCCTTGCCGCGAAACAACAAAATTATAGCTCTGCGTACTCTGCAGATATTGAGCGGTTCGTAATTCTGATTCAGTACTAGGACTGGTGAGTTTACCACGGCTCTTTCCTAGCCAATTTGAGTTATTTTAGCAAGAAAATCTTCGGCCTACAACAGCCTAAGACAAGCGACCTCGCCGCGTATATCGCTGCTGGGATTTAGCTTCACGAGCCCGCGGGGCTTTAATATCACCCCGATAATCTGGAGCATTGATATTTAAGAATAGACTGAGGCTAGGATCAACCATCCGGGAGCTGATGCGTCTTTCGACCTCATCTAGAGAAAGGCAGGTTGTTATCACTGTAGCTAACCTGGCATTATAGCGATAGTTGATCAGCTGATAGAGCTTTTCTTGAGCCCAAGGCGTGGCTGATTGCTCACCGAAATCATCAAGAATAAGCACCGGAGCCTTCTTGATTTTCTCAAAGAGCTCATCGTAGGAAACTCTGCTCTCTGGATTAAAAGTAGAGCGCAAATAATCGAGAAGGTCAGTGACCACGATGAACAAGACTGGTTTACCTTCTCGGCGCAGATGATTGGCAATGGCGGCTGCCAGGTGAGTCTTGCCACATCCATTAACCCCCTGCAAAACCAGCCAGCCTTCAGGAGATTTAGCAAAATTGACGGCATTGCGGTAGGCTTGCTCCAAGCTTTGGCGCTCTTCTTGCGAGAGATTTAGCGATTTGTAATCAAAATTGTTGAAGGCCTTTTCGCGCAATGCCTCTAACTCTATGCTGCCAAGATGCTCCAAGGTTAGCGCGGATTTCCCCTGAATTACACATATATTGCATAGCTCAGGGTCAGTCAGATGGCCTCGTAAACCATCGTCAAACTCCTCAATCGGCACATCGGTAGTGATAACCGTAGGTAAGCGGAGATTGAAACGGTGATCAAGCAACTGCTCCAATTTTCCTTTAGCCCAGGGAGTGGTAGCCGTCATAGCTAAATCTTCCAAGATTAAGAGAGGTGCGTTTTTCACGCGCTCAAACAGCTCATCATGAGCAATTTCACTGCTGGGACTGAAGGCACTCCGAAGATGGTCCAGCAGGTCAGCAGCGCCTATGTAAAGGACCGACTGACCCAAGCTCAGCCGATAATTGGCGATGGCGCAGGCCAGATGGGTTTTACCACAGCCGCTCGGGCCGACTAAGATTAACCATCCCCTCGGCTCGCTGGCAAAAGCTTTGGCAGCTTCATAGGCCCGTGTGAAATTCTGCTGTAATGCGTCTTCATCGTATCTACCGGTGGGCAGAAGGTTATCGAAGGTTAGCCGAGACAAGGCACCAAGATTACTGTACTGTTGAAGCTGAGCCAGCTTCTCCTTTTTCAACCCCTGACGGCTGCATTGGCATGGCACAACTCGACTGAAATCAGGATTTCCCAAAGCCGATAAAGGATGTATGAAACCAGCTCCTTTACATATTGGGCAAGCTGAGCCAGGCGAGCTTTCTTCCACTGATTCAGCGTTTGACCATGTGCCCGTATATCTGCCTGGTGTATTTGTCCCGGTCATCCGCTTTTTTAAAATCTCTTCCAGACTTTCCATCATCTTTGCCTTCGACAGCCCATCGTTCTAATATACGCGTAATATATTTCCAGCTACGCTTATTTAAGGCGACAGCCTCCTTAAAAGCACTCTCAATCCACTCCACCGGGTAAAGTTTCTCCGCCTCCTGGAGTTCCTCGGCAATCATAGGCGTAAGCATGCCTATGTTTTGTTCATAAAGGCTGAAAATGTCCGACGGCGGCACAGGTTCCACTCCCTCACCTTTCCTGGGTGCCAAAACCAGCTGTGGAAACTCGCCTTGCTGAATTTTATTAATCGCCTCCTTCGCAGTTTCGCTGCTAATGAAATAAGCATCTTCAGGCTGCCCATCTCTGTCAAGCCTCAGGTGGAGCATAGTACCATGCTGCACAGCCTGTTCTAGCGCCAGACGAAGTACTTCGTCTTTGGGCTTGGCTCCTCCCCCTATGCCGCTCATAAGGATGGGGTCAGACAAGAGCTCGTTATACGTTACAAACTGGGGATAACCACGACGACGGCTGAGCAGCCAGAAAACGTGCAATATAGTTTTGAGCTCGGCAACGCCATCGATCTTCGGCATCACCGCGGTGAAGAATAAGTTAGGTATTGGAGTAACCTCAGCTCTTGCTGGAAATCCCGAGAATGGTTTCTTATTCATGTTTCCTCATCAAGCTGCGCTCAACTCAGTCTCTAAATCCACGAATTTAGCTGTCCAAGGGACAAAACGTAACTTGACTTCACCTATGGGACCATTACGATGCTTGGCTATAATGATATCGGCAATTCCCCTGGGGTACGGCTCAGTCTCAATATCATGAGCTTTCTTCCATTCATCTTCACTGATATATAATTCATCTCGATAAATAAAAATAACTACATCAGCATCTTGTTCAATACTACCACTCTCTCTAAGGTCGGAGAGCTGAGGTCTATGAGATGATCGAAATTCTACAGCCCGGCTAAGTTGCGAAATAGCCAGCACCGGTGCATTTATCTCACGAGCCAGCGCTTTCAGCGAGCGTGTTATTTCGCTAACCTCCTGCACTCGACTGTCGCTCCTAGACTCCCCCTGTATCAGCTGGAGATAATCAACGACAATCAGGTCAACGTTACGTTCGAAATAAAGCCGTCGTGCCTTGCTTCGCATCTCCACCACCCGCAATTGTGGTGAATCATCAATATATACGAGCGCTTCTGAAAGGATGCCGCTGGCTTCCATAATTCTTCTCTCTTCTTTTTCCTTTTCCTTATAAGACCCCGAACGGACACTTCTAGAATCCACGTTGGCTTCATTAGCTAGAAGGCGTTGGACGACCGCTTGCCGGGACATCTCCAGGCTGAATAGAGCCACACAGGCTTTCTGGTTGACAGCCGTATTTCTGGCAATATTAAGAGCCAAACTGGTTTTGCCCGCACTTGGCCGGGCAGCCAGAACAATTAAATCGGAGCGTTGCAGCCCACCCAAGAAGTTATCCAAAGCGGTGAAGTAGGTGAGAACGTGTGGAATCTCTTCTCCACTAGGTTGGGCTGGCCCTGCCTCTTCAAAATACTGACTGAGAACCTGACGAATAGGCACAAAATCCTGACGGCTCTGCCGCTGCCTTACCTTAAACAAAACGTCTTCTGCCCTACTAAGCGTAGCATCAACCTCGGTATCAGCTTCATAGCCAAGAGCAGTAATCTGGCTACCGGCGCTGATAAGTCGCCGCATTACAGCCGAACTCGACACAATCTTCGCAAAATGCTCAACATGTAGAGATGTAGGTACCATAGACACCAGATGACTTAAATAAGCAGCCCCACCAGCCTCTTCCAGCCTGCCTTTCTGAGCTAATTCATGAGCTACAGTTATCTGATTTATGCCCTCATTACGCTGGTAAAGGCTGAAACAGGCATCGTAAACCCACTGATTTTCCGGCGTAAAGAAGTCCTCCGGCCTAAGGAAAGTAGCAACCTTGAATATGCCCTCACTATCAATAAGCAGAGAGCCAAGCACCGCTTTTTCAGCTTCCACATCATGTGGTGGCAAGTTTTCGCTAATCATCTTGAGTCGTCTCTTCCTCAATGACTACTTTGATTTTAGCCTCAGTACCTGTACCCAAGTTAATCATTACGTCATAGCTGCCGACATGATGCAAAGGCCCCTCTAGCTCGACTTTTTTCTTATCGAACTCAAAGCCTGTGAGCCGAGAGAGTTCATCAGCTATACTAGCGGTGGTAATAGCACCATGAAGACGACCTTTGGCGCCTGCTTTAGCCTTGAAATGTAGCTCTTTCCCCTCCAGCTCCTGAGCTATCCTGCCTAGTTCCTCACGCTGGCGAGCCTGACTCTCTGCCTTCTCATCAGACAGGACTTTAGCTGCCTTTATTGCCGAAGGTGTTGCCGGCAAAGCCAGGCCTTTAGGTAAAAGGAAGTTCCTGGCATAGCCGTCAGCAACCTCTTTTATCTCCCCTCTCTTCCCCTTAGGTGCATCCTTGAGAAAAATAACCTTCATTCTTAAACTCCCTTTGATACCAGTCAGCTTAACAACTGGTATCCAGCCAGAATTTTACTCCCAGGGGCGTTTCCGTGGCTCTATTTTATAATTTCTGGGCTTTGATTTCTATACCCGATAAAGCTGTTTGAGCACCCGACTCCAAAAAGATTTTGCCACAGGGCCAATTCTTACCGACTGCAGAGCAAAACTCTGAAAATATTTGCTCTATGACGTCTGACCAGAGAACTCATCCTTAACCCTGGCTAGAGCTTGAGGTTCACTTAGAAGGTCAACAACCGTCATAGCTAGAGCTTTAGCCGCATCTAACAGCCCCTTATGACCTGACTCAGAGGCGGCAGCTACGGCAAAATCTGCCGAATGCAGTAGCACGTCGGGGGAAACAATAGCAACCGAGGGATGAATGGCAGGTATAACCTGGCTAACATTACCCATGTCAGTGCTACCGAAATCGAAGTGAGGTTCAAAAGGTTCCACCCTTCGGCCCAAAGATTCCAGGTTCTGGGCAAATAGCTGCGCCAAGACTAAGTTATTTTTCATTGGAGCATAGATTATCTCACTCCACCTATAGTCCAATCTGGCACCTGTAGCTAGAGCCGCCCCTTCGAAGCAATTTAGAACCTTCTGCTTCAACTCATCAAGGTAAGCATTATCCGTAGCACGAACAAGGAATGTAGCTGCTGAATATGCTGGTACTACATTAGCCGCCTCACCACCATGGGTAATTATGCCATGAATCCTAGCCCTATCTTTGATATGCTGGCGCAGTGAATTGACAGCATTAAACGCCAAAATCATGGCTTCGAGAGCATTTACCCCCTGCTCAGGATAGGCGGCAGCATGAACTGCTTTACCAAAGAATTCAATCTCCAGGCCAATACAGGCCAGCGCTTCAGTAGTCGCTGCATTACGCACCCCGGGGTGAATTATCATAGCTGTATCCACTCCATCAAAAACACCTTCTCTCAACATGAACACCTTGCCACCAAAAAGCTCCTCTGCAGGTGTACCGAAAACGACAACCGTCCCACCACAATTGTCAACAACACATTTACTGGCCACACCAGCTCCCACCGCCGAGGCAGCTATTATATTGTGTCCACAGGCATGTCCAATCTCAGGCAAGGCATCATATTCGCCAAGCAGAGCAATTACCGGTTTACTGATGCCATAAGCTGCCTTAAAAGCGGTAGTTAAACCCCCAATCCCGTTTTCTACCTGAAAGCCGTTTCTTGCCAGGTAACCAGTAAGCCAGTCTGATGCCTTCTCCTCTTTGAAACCCAGCTCAGGGTTGGCATGAATCTTGAGGCTTAATTCAATGAGTTCCTGGCACTGTTGCTCTACCTGCCTGCTTACCTCGGCCTTCAGTTCCGCCTTTGTCAAAGTCTTATTCGCCACTCCTGGACTTGCCCCCGCAAGTAGCCATTATACTCCAAGAGCCAGGCACATTCTACCTACGTTCAATCAGATACAAGTCATTCTCTGCCGATAATTACATTAGCTTGACTTTAAAAATATCGCAACTTATAATGAGCCAAGTTCGTAAATGTTAATAGACAAAATGTACATTAATGTTGCCCAGCTACTCAAAGAGCCAGTAGGCTCAAGCCGTAGATACCAAATAGACGAGAGCCTTGGTACGGACGACATAAATTCTGTTAAGGGTGAGGTAACCCTAATTCGCACCAATCGCGGCATTATGGTTAAAGGTGAAATGACAGCCGGCGTGACAGTAATTTGCAGTCGGTGTCTCAAACTGATTGATTATAAAGTGAACTATGACTTTGAAGAGGAATGTCTTCCTAGCGTAAGCACATCCGAAGCTTTATCTTTACCTGACCAGACTGATAATATTACTATTGACGAGAGCCACATGCTGGACTTAAGCGAAACGATACGCCAATACACCTTATTAACCATACCTGCCAAGCCGCTTTGCCGTCCAGATTGTGCTGGAATCTGCCCATCTTGCGGGCATGACCTTAATCAAGGTCCCTGCCAATGTCCGTCTCATACCTATGACCGACGCTGGTCAAAACTAGTCCGCTTGGGGAAGGAGAATAAAACCTAAATGGCGTTACCAAAGAGAAAATATGCCAAATCACGGCAAGGGAAAAGGCGCAGTCACCTAGCTCTGAGCATCCCTAAATTGATTGATTGCCCTCAATGCCATACTCCCAAATTACCTCATCATGTCTGTCCCACCTGTGGTACCTATGCAGGAAGGGAAGTGGTTGAGATTAAGACCCCGAAGAAAACACCCGGCAAGTGATGACTAGCCTTGGAGACATAATCATCGCGGAAAACCGTTGGACAAGTGAGACTAAGAAAATGATTGCCCCCTCAGTGAACTTGAATTACAAGGAGGAGATATGGTAGAAGCAATAAAAGTCGCTTATATTTTCCCCGGACAGGAATCTCATTCTGTAGGCATGGGATTAGACCTTTACGTCCACTACTCTTCAGCCCGGGAAGTTTTCGATGAAGTTGACAAAACCCTGGGTTTCTCTCTGTCGCGTTTATGCTTTGAAGGCCCTCAAGACGACCTCAAGCAGACCGTCAATGTCCAGCCAGCAGTATTGGCCACAAGCGTTGCCTGCCTGAGAGCAGCTCAGGAGGTTAGCAACAACGGCATACCAGAGCCCACCTTCGTCGCTGGACATGACGTGGGCACCTACACAGCTCTGGTAGCTGCCGGCGCTCTCAGCTTGTCTGATGCCGTGCGTTTGATTCGTGAGAGAGGACGATTAATGAACGAAGCCGGGCAAAGAACAGCCGGCGGCATGGTATCTATGACCGGCCTGGACATAGAAGTCTTCAAGAACATCTGCTTCTCCACAGGTGTTGAGATTGCCTATATTGACGCTCCAGACCAGGTCGCCGTCAGCGGCAACCAGGAAAGCCTGACCAAAGCCAAGAGGCTAGCACAGATAAAGGGGGCTCGTCGCATTATCCCACTGAGGGTAAGTGGACCTTTCAATTCTATATTAATGGAGCCGGCCATAGAAAGACTAAGAAATACCATCTCGGAGTTTACCTTTAATAAACCATCAGTCTCAGTTGTAGCTAATGTTACTGCCCAACCGCTTACCGACCTGGAAGCGATAAAGGAGGAGCTGGTTAGCCAGATTGTCCGCCCGGTTCAATGGCAGCAATCTGTTGAAACTATGATCGCCCGAGGAGTAACCACCTTCTTTGAGATGGGGCCTGGTGAGGCACTGACCAAGTTGATTAAGCGAATCAGCCCCGGAGCACAGACCTTTAACATCAGCAGCGCTCAAACCATCAGTGAAATAGCAAGATGGCGCAGAGGCTAATCACTCACACGCCAGACCATAGACGTAGCGGCTGCGCTTAATCAGACTGGTTAAATCTCGGGTTAGAGCCAAAATGCTAAAGCGTAGCTTGCCCCCCAAAACTGCTGCCATCTGTAACCACTGCGGCAAGAAATCCACCCTCATCTCCAAGTCCCTCGGCCTATGTACTGATTGTATCCTCCATGACTTCCAAAAGGTCAAGCCCACAATCCAGGAAGCACATCAGAAATCAAGGCAGTCCTTCAACCTACCGCTGCAACCGCCGAAGACAAATAATGGCGTTGCTTGCCATCTATGTCTTAATGAATGTCAACTTTCGGAAGGGCAAAGGAGCTACTGCGGCATGCGCCTAGCCACAGCAAGCAAGCTCACCGGTGCCACGGCAGAAAAAGGTAATTTAAGCTGGTACTACGACCCGCTACCTACAAACTGCGTTGCCGACTGGATTTGTGCCGGCGGTATAGGCTCAGGCTATCCTGATTTTACTTATTGCCCAGGGCCTGAGCGCGGTTATAAGAACCTCGCCGTTTTCTATCAAGCTTGCTCTTTCGATTGCCTCTTCTGCCAGAATTGGCACTACCGACTGGCAGCAACAAAGCAAAACTGGGTTAGCCCTATGGAACTAGTCGATGCTGTTGACGACCGCACCTCTTGCATCTGCTACTTCGGTGGCGACCCAACACCTCAATTACCCCACGCCTTGCGTGCCTCACGTCTCGCCTTAGATAAAAATAAAGGGCGTATCCTCCGCATTTGCTGGGAAACCAACGGCTCGATGCACCCAGCTTCACTCAAGCAAGCGGCTAAGCTGTCGCTTGACTCCGGCGGCTGCATCAAGTTTGACCTCAAAGCCTGGAACGAGAAGCTGCATATCGCCCTCTGTGGCATTAGCAACAAAAGAACCCTGGAGAATTTCAGCCTTCTCGCCGACTATGCAAAGAGAAGACCTGTGCCACCTTTCCTTATAGCCAGCACCTTGCTCGTTCCCGGTTATATAGATGAGCAGGAAGTCTCCAACATCGCCAGATTTATCGCCTCTTTAGACCAGAATATACCTTACGCACTTCTCGCCTTCCATCCTGATTTCCTGATGACAGACTTGCCAACTACATCGCTTCAACATGCTGAGCGGTGCTTAACAGCAGCTAAAGAGGCCGGCTTATGCCGGGTGCGGCTGGGAAACATTCATTTGTTGAGGAATGAATATCAGGATGACTGGATTTAGACGGAAGGCCAGAACTATTGCTCTACAGACGCTTTACGAGCTTGACTGTTCCGCTCACAAGCCGAAGGAGATTCTGGCTCGCTTGCTGAAGGAGAGAGCCCTGCCTGATGAAGCAGCCGATTTTGCTCAGAGCTTAGTCAAAGGAGTTCTTCAGAATAAGAAGGACATCGATGATGTAATTCGAAGGTTCGCTCCCGCTTTCCCTGTCGAGCAAATAGCCACCATAGATAGAAACATTCTTCGCCTTGCCATTTTTGAGGTTTTATTCGATAATAGAGTTCCAGTTAAAGCAGCTATTAATGAAGCTGTTGAGTTAGCTAAGAGCTTTGGTGGTGATACTTCCCAGAAATTTGTCAACGGGGTTTTGGGCTCTGTAGTCAATGCAGGTATGCAGCAAAAGAAACGACAGGAAGCGATTAAAGAAACTGAACAAACCTGAATGCCCAGAGGAAAATGATGGCACTAATTTCGGAAAAGCTTAAGAAGGTGATTGCGGAGCAACTCGGTGTTGACGAAGAATCAATAGAGCCTTCGGCATCCTTTGTTGACGACCTCAATATTGCCCCCCCCGATTTGGCAGAGCTTATCACGGCAATAGAACAGGAATTCAGCACGCCAAGACGCAGGCTGGAAATATCAGACGAAGATACCGATAAAATCGTTACCGTTCAGGACCTCATTGACTGCCTTCACGACTACGGCATAGAAGACTAAGTCCACCAACACCCCCGCCTAGCGTTATAAGCAAAAATGGTTTTTGGCTTTCCCTGGAAATCCCCTCTTTCCGAACCTGTGTATCAGCACTTTCTGAACTTACCCACCAAGTTTAGATACCTTACTACAGAAACGTCCAAGTCCAGCATGGTAGCGCACATTGGAAGGATACCGGACTTTTGTTTGAGAAGAAGCACCTGATTCCTGCTTACTGGAAATGGTATACCACTTGTATTTATCGTTTGGCGCTTTCGCCCTTGACAAGTGTATACAATATGTATACACTATAGGATAAGAAAAGGAGATAGCTGTTGCTCTACATCGAATCTCTAGAGATCGATGACCACATACTGGACAAGATTGAGAGCAAGCACAGCATCATCTTTAGCAAAGTGGAGGAGGCCTGTCTATCGGATAAGAGACATGTCAGGAAAAGCAAAGAAGGACTATACAAACTCTTCAGCCAAACTGATGCAGGGAGATATATACTGGTTGTGCTGATAAAACTTGGAAATGGCAGTTGGAAGGTTGTCACTGCCAGGGAGATGACCGATAGTGAGAGACAGCTTTATAGGAAGACAACTGGAGGCAAATAAAATGACTGATTTAGGTAAAGCAATAAAGGAAATTGAGCAGGGCAACGCCTGGGACGAGAGCGATGAGGTTGTTCAGGTAGAAGTTAAGAAACCACTGGACAAGGTTATTCCGGTGCGTCTCTCGGCGGACAAGTGGGAAGAAATCAGGAGAGAGGCGGAGGAGCTTGGAGTTGGCCCCACCACCCTGGCCCGCATGTGGATTCTGGAGCGCCTGCGCCAGCGAGTGAAGGCTTAACAGATATTAGCTGCTAGCTTTCGTCTTGCGCCGGCTTTTCGCCGAAGTTTTTCTTGCATTTTGATGGCAGCTGTAACATAGAAAGTGGTACAATAACCGGGGGCAGGTCAATGTCTATGAAAGTATGTCAGGTGTAGCTTATGCTGCAACGTGTAGTTTTGTTGATGGATGGTTGTTCTGGAAAGCGTCTGATAAGGAGTAAATAACAGTGCTCTTAAAACTATTTGATGATGAACTTTTATTAAAAAAAGAACCTAATGCTAGTAGTAATCATAAAGAGGAGATTTGCCGTCTTGACCTTGATAGCGAACTAAGAGGAAAAATCCTACCGTTTTGCAGGTTAAAATATGGCGAAGTGTGGGAAGACAAGGAAAAGGGTCATAGGATTGGTGTCTTAGATGCTACAAAATTAGATGACGTAAAAAAAATAGTTGATAGTGGGGTGAAGCTAGTCATAAATGACCCACCATACAACATTGTAGTTGGAAATGCCAATACAAACAATTTATCCAAGATAGAACTACATAAGTATCTCGAATTTTCAAGGGAATGGATTTGTAATGCAATTGCCATGACTGATAGTGATGCTACTTTTTATATATGGATAGGTGCAGATTATAGGAATGATTTTCAGCCGCTTGCCGACCTCATAATTCTACTAAGACAATTTAAGCAACTTAAGCCTAAAAACCTAATTACTGTTAGAAATCAGCGGGGGTACGGTACACAAAAAAATTGGATGTGGGTTAGACAAGAGCTTTTACATTACACAAAGGGTAATCCAGTATTCAATGTTGAAGCAGAATATACGGACATTCCTAAGATTTTGCGTGGTTATTATAAGACAGTTAACGGGCAACTAACTGAGAATTTAGAAAGGAGTAAGTCTGAATACATCAGAGCTGGTAATGTGTGGGTGGATATACAACAGGTTTTCTATAGAATGGAAGAAAATGTACCTGGATGCTATGCACAAAAACCTCTAAAAGCCATTGAAAGATTGATTTTAGCTGGTAGCACGGAAGGTGAACTTGTAGCAGATTTCTTTTCACACGCTGGAACCACACTTATTGCCGGAGAAAAGTTAAACAGGAAGGTATATACATTCGATATAGACCCTATATTTGCAGAAATTACAATACGGAGATTGGAACATTATAGGAGAACTGGTAAGACTGGTTGGCAATGGAATAATCCTTTCCCAGAATTGGGTGTGTTGACAGAAATAAACGCATGAACATAGACCAACTCAAGACATATCTAGATACGCTCATTAAAACGCTGGCGACGGAAGATAAAGAACGATTGATGGCACGTATGAGTGAATTGATATCACGATTCCCATTTAATGAGTATGAGTATATCCTTATGTTTCTGTTGAATAAGAAAACCATTGGGTTTAATGATTATGAGAAACTAAGAGATAAATATGTCTCCGCCAACAAGTATCGTGACCTTTTTGATATTGCACCACGTGTATTTGGAGGAACGTGGGCAGAAAATCACGTGATAGAACTAGATAACCGCTTCGTAAAAGCAAAAAGGGACTCAGACCCAGCATTTAGCGGAGATTATGACTTGCGGATAGATAGTGTGAAAGTTGAGGTTAAGGCTTGTAGGGCATATGACAAGAATAAATCAGGAAGCATGGGAGAGAAGGCTATTCCTCATGATTCACCAGCTCGCTTTTGGATGAATTTCCAACAATTAAAGCCTGATTTGTGTGATGCCTTTATCTTTATTGGCGTATGGACTAATCAAATAATCTATTGGGCATTGTCTGCCGATGAAGTTAGAAATAATCCGTATGTTAGCCATCAGCACAGAGGAGGAATTGAATACCAAATTGGCGTTACGGATAGAAATATTAGGGAGTTCGATAAATACCAAGTAGAACCATCTCGGTTAGGAAGCGAGACCATGAAAAAAGGGAGAACGAAGAAAAATAATCCTTCCATTCCTTGTCTCTAAGGGATAATCGCCTAGTATTTTATCACGCGGCCACAAGAGTGTCGAAAGATCTCGATTACAAATTTATACTTGTATCGAGTATGTCAGACATTATTGGGGTAAGTCAAAACGGTATAATTTTATTGAGAAATTAACCACAACACGACATATATAATAACAGCACCCACCAAGAGAAATAAGGCAACTGCTATCAGTTCTTTCTTATAATTAGCTCGTTCCTCCCGTGAGGTTAGAATACTGTCAATAATCCCACCGCGTTTCTCACAACTGGAATTACCTTGAGGTTCAAAGCAAGGCATGTGATACATATCACTCCAGAAAGCTTCATAACGCGCTTCTTTACCTCCCTGCCCCAATTGACACTCCCAAATGCTCGGCCCATATTTACAAGCAGCGCAAAGTTTAATTTCAATTGACTGCTGTTTAGAAACCATTGAGGTAACAGCATTATGCATTTCACTACAAGGTTGGAAGCAAGGCATCTGATTTGGATTATGAAGGTAATATCTAGTGGGTGATACTTTGAACGGATCAAACTCAAAATTTGAAGAGTCTGAAGGCTTTGGTTTACCGGTCTTGCCCATTTGGCAGGAAATAAAATTAGGGCCATATTTGCATTGCTCACAAGACCTGATTCCATCCATGCCCAATAATCCCCTAAACAAATATTATCTTACCAAGTCTAGAAGAACAAGTTATCAGATGCTAATTTATTTTAATCCACATTGTTCATAGTAATAACATCATCACTTTTACGAAGGAAAAACAGGGACATTAAAACTTCTTGGCATAAATCGAAGCTAATTTGCGGTAATGATATTACCTAACTGGTGGGCCAATGCGGACAGTTCCCGAACTTTTGTTTGAGAAGAAGCAGCTTATAAAGTGCTAGTGTCCCGAATGTGGTGGAAAAAGGAATCGGCATATCCTACCCTATAGGAAAGCCAAATAAAAACAAAGGAGGATATACCGATGGAGAAAGGATACCATAAGGGACAAGAATTGACCATGTCA
>VGNX01000009.1 GCA_016865855.1 Chloroflexota bacterium
ATAGCGTTCTCGCACTGCCTCGGTATATTCTTGTATGCTGCCTCGTGTCATGTTTGCCTCCTCTGGGTAACACTATTTTTGAGGCAACGATACCACTTTCGGTAACAATAATTATGAGGCAATTCGAGTAATTGACATCCTGAGACTTAAGGGTATAATAAGCTGGTTGTTCCGTTATTCAAGATTGCACAGTTGACGTTGTTGCAACATATCCAAATTCAGGAGGTGAATAAATGGCTGGCGGCTACATGAGAAAAATTCTGTTCGTTGACCTGACAAACGCCAAAATATGGGAGGAAGCTCCTGAAGAGAGCCTGTATCGCGATTTTCTTGGCGGCTATGGCATCGGCGCCAGGATAATATTCAGTCGGCAGAAAGCTAAAGTTGACCCGCTGGGGCCGGGTGCCATGCTGGGATTCGTTACCGGCGTTCTCACCGGCACACCGGCTCTTTTCGGCTCGAGGTATATGGCAGTGGGCAAATCGCCGCTGACCGGGACATGGGGGGATGCCAACTCCGGTGGAGATTTTGGTCCGTACCTGAAATTCGCCGGCTATGACGCCATTTTCTTCACAGGAATATCACCTGCCCCTGTTTACCTCTTCATTGACGGCGGCAAAGCCGAGCTGAGAACGGCAGACAAATTATGGGGCAAGGATACCTGGGAAACGGAGTTGCTCCTCCAGGCTGAGCTTGGCAAAGAGGCTCGAGTCGCCTGCATTGGCCCGGCAGGAGAGAGCCTGTCCTTCATTTCCTGCATCATCAACAATAAGGGCAGGGCCGCAGGCCGCTCTGGCCTGGGGGCAGTGATGGGGTCGAAGAAGCTCAAGGCTATAGTTGTGAGGGGAAATCGCAAGGTACCTGTAGCCAATGAGTCAGCATTAAAAGAGGCAAGGACGAAACACCTCGGGCAAATGGGAGGCACCGTGGAGGTGTACCGCCAGTTCGGAACCTGTGGCGGCATGAACCAATTCGTCCAAATCGGTGATGCCCCGGTCAAGAACTGGAATGGGACAGCATTAGACTTCACCAATGCCATTGCCATCAGCGACCAGAGCGTAATCAACCTGCAAGAGCGTAAATATGGCTGCTGGCAGTGCCCCGTTGCCTGCGGCGGCCACATGAAGGCAAGCACAGGGCAATATAGCTATCCAGAAGGCGTGCATAAGCCGGAGTACGAAACCCTGGCATCCTTCGGCTCCATGTGCTTGAACTACAACCTCGAGTCCATAATCAAGGTCAATGATATCTGCAACCGCTACGGGCTGGATACGATTTCTGCCGGTTCCACAATGGCCTTCGCTATAGAATGCTACGAAAAAGGTCTTATCGACAGCAAGGACACTGATGGCATCGAGCTTAAATGGGGCAACCACAAGGCCATAGTAGAAATGACCGAGAAGCTGGCGAAGAGGGAGGGCTTTGGCCGAGTGCTCGCCGACGGCGTCAAACGAGCAGCACAGCAGATAGGCAAAGGAGCCGAAGAATTGGCCATCCACATCCAGGGTCAGGAGGTGCCGATGCACGACCCAAAGCGCTATATGAACTATGCCACTTCTTATCTTGATGCCACACCAGCCCGCCATACCCAGGGGAACTACAGCACCAGGCCAGCCAGCGGCCTAGAATTTCCCGCTTACGACCGCAAGTCTGCTGCCGGTCGCGGCCTGGCGAACAAGATGGGCAGCGACTTGATGCATGTCATAAGTTGTGCCGGCGTGTGCATGTTCGGCCTGGGTTTCATGGATGTAAGCGCCCTCACTGACTTCATAAACCTGACCACAGGATGGCACTGTGACATCGACGGCCTGTTGAAAATAGGAGACAGGATTGCCAACATGCGGCAGGCGTTTAATGCCCGTGAAGGTATGGGCATGGTTGACTTCAAAGTCCCGGGCAGGGTCTCCGGCAATCCTCCACTGGAAGCTGGGCCTACTGCCGGGAGAAGCGTGGACTTCACCACATTGCGTAACGATTATCTCGTCGCCAGGGACTGGGACGTAAACAGCAGCAAGCCCAGCAAAAAGAAGCTGCTTGAGCTAGGCTTAGATGACGTGGCTAAGGCTCTGTGGGATTGAGTATCGGCTGGAATAAAAGAGCTGCTTTAGCAGCTCGCTCGAAATATAGACAACGGAGGTGACAGATGAGATTCAGTGATAAAGTAGCCATAGTGACCGGTGAGGCAAGGGGGATAGGTAAAGCCATCGCCGTCAGGCTGGCTAAAGAGGGAGCCAAGGTTATGGTCGTGGACAAGAACCCTGACACGCCAAAAGATACCGTGGAGGGCATAAAGAAAGACGGCGCTCAGGCGACAGCCATAGCGGCAGACATGACCAAAGCCGAAGATGTCCACCGCATGGTTCAGGCCACGATGGAGCAGTTCGGGAAAATAGATATACTGGTCAACAACGTTGGCCTGTTCACCTTTGAGCCTTTCCTGGACACCAAGGAGGAGTGGGACAGGCTGCTCACCCTAAACCTGAAAAGCACACTGCTCTGCTCCCAGGCTGTCCTCAAGGAGATGGTGAAGAAGAGCTACGGAAAAATCGTCAATATCAGCTCCGATGCCGCCAGAATAGGTGTCACCACCATGGGGTCGTACTCCGCCGCCAAAGCTGGGGTAATGGGGCTTACCAAGACACTGGCACGGGAGATGGCACGCTATAACATAAACATAAATTGCGTCTGCCCCGGGCTGGTAGACACCCAGATGACCGCCGACCTCGTGGCTTTTGCCCCCGAAATGAAAGAGAAAATGATAAAGGCCGTACCGTTCCGTCGGCTGGCCACTCCTGAGGATGCCGCCGCTGCAGTTTGCTTCTTCGCTTCAGACGAGGCCAGCTACATCACCGGACAATCCCTCAGTGTCAACGGCGGCCAGGCCATGTTCTGATTGGCAACTTGTGGCGTGTACAATAGACTACAGAGGATAACATGTTACCTCTAGATGGAGTGAAGGTGCTGGATTTGAGCCATGCTGCTGCTGGGCCTTGCTGCACCATGCTGCTGGCGGACATGGGCGCCGATGTGGTCAAAATCGAGCCTGTTAATGGTGAACTTTTCCGTTACGCCGGCGCTGGCTCAATGTTCGTCAACATCAATCGCAATAAGCGGGATATGGCTTTAGACCTGCGCACCGAGGAAGGCCGCCAGATAGCTCTGAAACTAGCCGAAAGGGCTGATGTCCTCGTGGAAAGCTTCACACCGGGCACCGTGGACAGGCTCGGCCTGGGTTACAATGCCATCAGCCAGATAAACCCGAGGATAATATACTGCTCGATTTCCGGTTTCGGGCAGACCGGACCTTACCGTGAACGCCCGGGCTATGACCCGCTGGCACAAGCCATGTCAGGCATGATGGTCACGACCGGAGAACCTGACAGACCGCCCGTCAGAACGTCGGTTTCCACGATTGACTACGGCACCGGAATGTTTGGCGCTTATGCCATTGCCCTGGCATTGCTGCAGCGGCAAAAAACCGACCAGGGGCAGATGATAGACGCCGCCCTGCTGGATACTGCGGTCTTCTACACCGCCCATCTTACCACCAACTACATCCTAACCAGTCAGCTGCCGGCTCGCCTCGGCTCAGCCAACGTCGGCTTCGCCCCCAACCAGGTCTTCGAGACCAAGGACGGACTCATCTTCATCGGTGTTGCCACCGAGAAGGCATGGCAGAGCTTTTGCCAGGTGCTAGGCTTAAACGACCTGATTCAGGACCCTCGCTTTGATACCAACGTCAATAGGATGCTCAACCGGGAGGAGCTGGTGAAGACGCTATCATCAACGTTGAAGCAATATACCAGTGAGGAGCTGGAAGCTAAACTGGTAGCCGTTGACATACCCTGCGGGCCACTTCTCAATGTGGACGAGGTGATAGATAACCCGCAGGTCATAGCTCGGGGAATGCTTATAGACGTCGACCATCCTGAAAAAGGAAAGATAAAAATCACCCGCATGCCCATCAGCCTTTCGGAGGCGGCTCCTGAAATCAGACTCCAGGCTCCTATGCTCGGAGAGCATACCAATGAAATCCTCAAAGAGCTGGGATACTCCGAGGCAGAGACCAGCCAGCTAGCAGAAAAGGGCATAATATTGCAGCACATGTAGAATGTTATTGTCATTTCGAGGGAGCCTTTAACTGTTGTCATTCTGAGGGAGCTTTTCACTACTGTCATTCTGAGGGAGCGGAGCGACCGAAGAATCTAACACAGCTTCGAGATTCTTCGCTGCGCTCAGAATGACTCAAAACGAAGTGGCAGTAGTAGGGACACTTCAGACTACAATGTGGGGGGAACAACAACCGATGAAAACTTTCAATAAACGAGGAGACACCGGCGAAACCAGCCTGCTTTTCGGCGACAGGGTGGCTAAATCCGACCCCAGGTGCGAAGCCTACGGCACCATCGATGAGGCAGTCTCGGCTTTAGGGCTGGCCCGTTGCTTCTGTCGGCCCGAAATCAAAGACACCGTTCTCAGTTTACAACAGGAGTTATTCACCGTCGGAGCTGAGCTGGCAACCCCGGCTGAGCATTATGCAAAGCTGGTAAAGAAACGCAAAACAGTCACTCCGGAGATGGTGCAGAGGCTGGAGAAACTCATAGACGAGTTTGAAGCTAAGGCCAAGATGCCCGATGCCTTCGTTATCCCCGGCGGTGCTTCCGCCGGCTCAGCCGCTCTGGATGTGGCCCGGACAATAATCAGACGGGCGGAGAGAAGGGTAGTCGCCCTCAAGGAGGCCGGCCTGGTTAAAAATGACGAGGTGCTCAAATACCTCAACCGCCTGGCCGACCTGGTCTTCACCCTAGCCCGCTACGAAGAGGCTCCACCAATGTAGCCGCAACCTTCCAGGGTCGCCATCAAAAAACCAATGTAGCTGCGACCTTTTAGGGTCGCCCGGGGTGACGGCGGGGCTAAAGCCCCGCAACTACATTGTTTTTCCCCTTTCCCCCACCGTGGAAACAAACCCAAAAATTTGACATTGGACTGCCCAATCTGGTAAATTAACTTCCGTTTTTGAAAATGGCACAAACTTACGCTATAGTCGAAACCGGTGGCAAGCAATACAAAGTAGCTCCGGGCCAAAAGATCGATGTTGACCGCCTGGCAGTTGCCGAGGGCGAAGATGTCGAGCTTTCCCGAGTACTGCTTATCGCCGATGGTGAAGATACCATCATCGGCAGCCCGACCATCGATGGCGCCAAAGTAATCGCCACCTGCCTCGGTGAACACAAAGGCAACAAAATTATCGTTTTTAAGTATAAACCCAAGGTGCGTTATCGCCGGAAAACAGGGCACCGGCAGCTTTATGCTAGACTGGAAATCAAGAAAATCGTAAAGCCCGGCGAGGAGGCAGCGCCGAAGAAAACTCGAAAGAAAAAGGTAGCAGTTGGAGGTAAGAGCTAATGGCACACAAGAAGGGCGGAGGCAGCACACGCTACGGACGTGATAGCCAGGCTAAGCGGCTGGGTGTGAAAAGGTACGCCGGTCAGCAGGTTCATGCCGGCACCATCCTTGTCAGGCAGCGCGGAACTCGCATTTATCCGGGCAGCAACGTCGGCATAGGCAGAGACCATACCCTGTTCGCCCTGATTGACGGCACCGTCAAATACGAACTGGCAACCAAGGACCGAAAAAAAGTTAGCGTTTATGCAGAGCAAGCGAAATGAAGGCTAAAATACATCCTGAATACTATACCGATGCTAAGGTAACCTGCTCCTGCGGCAATACCTTCACCACCGGCTCCACCAGGAAGGTGCTTAAAGTGGAGCTATGCAGCAAGTGCCATCCATTCTTCACCGGCGAGCAGAAGATAGTTGACACCGCCGGCAGGGTGGAACGCTTCAAACGCCGCTACAAGCTTAGCGACTAAAGCTCTTCCGTCATTGCAGCCTTTACTTCTTTTTGTCATTGCGAGGCGTCCCGAGTGGAACGAGGGAACAGCCGTGGCAATCTGCGTTTTTCTTTTCTGTCATTGCGAGGAGCGCCAGCGACATGGCAATCTCGGTGGTATGGAAGTTAGATGAGATACTTCGCTTCGCTCAGGATGACAGAAAGCGAAGGGCTCGCAATGACGAGGCACGAGTGTGCTACGGACAGATCTAAAGACATGTCCTGTCCGCTGTTGATAATGGCAAACTCAAAACCTTTTTATTACGGTGGGCAAGCGGTAATCGAAGGCGTAATGATGCGGGGACAGGAAAATGTGGCTGTCGCTGTCCGCCGCCCCGATGGTGAGATCAGTGTAACCGGCCAGCCACTTGCCAATTTATACAAAGGCCGCTTGAGAAACTGGCCCTTCATCAGAGGCATAATCATCCTCATCGAGACTCTAGCCCTCGGCATTCAAGCCATGCTTCATTCTGCCCAGATTGCCGCAGCCGAGGAAGACGAAAAAAGCATATCCCCGACGCTGCTTTGGGGAAGCGTGGCTATCGCTGTTGCCTTCGCCGTAGGCCTATTCTTTATCGCCCCCTTGCTGCTCACCCGCTATCTCGTCTACCCATACATCACCTCAGCCCTGGTCAGCAACCTTATCGAGGGTATCTTACGCATCGTCATCTTCATCGCCTATCTGAAGGTGATAAGCCTGATGCCCGATATAAAGAGGGTCTTCGCCTATCATGGTGCCGAACATAAGGTGGTCAATGCCTACGAAGCTGGAATGCCCCTGGAACTAGACTATGTCAAAAACTATTCTACTTCCCATGCTCGCTGCGGCACCAGCTTCCTACTGGCAGTCTTGGTTATCGCTATAATTGTCTTCGCCCTGCTCGGCCGTCCACCGCTGTGGCTGAGCATCCTGTCCCGCATCGTTTTAATCCCTGTCATCGCTGCCATCGGCTATGAATTTATCCGCTTCGGGGCTGCACATGGCCGGAACTTGTTTGTACGTGGCCTCCTCGCCCCGGGTCTTCTATTACAGGCCTTGACCACAGGAGAACCGAACGACAGTCAACTGGAAACAGCCTTATCAGCATTGAAGAAGGTCATCGAAGCCGATAGTAGCGAGACATTAATCTCTAACAATCAAGCTTAGCCGATATCTTTCTTGTTAAGTTTCTGGAAGAAACAGCTTCGATTGCCCGTATGGCATACCGGGCCGGCTGGCTTAGCCCGGATTAGTATAGCATCGCCATCACAGTCTTTAGCCATAGACTGCACCTTCAGAATGCTGCCGGAGGTAGCCCCTTTATGCCATAATTCCTGTCGGCTGCGACTGTAGAACCAGACCTCACCGCTATCCAACGTCCGTCGCAGAGCTTCCTTATCAGCATAACCCAACATCAGCACCTCACCGCTATCGGCGTCCTGAATTATGACCGGAATCAAACCTTTGTCATCGAATTTCAACATATCATCACCTCATTCATCGGACATGTCCAAAAACCTGTCCCTACAGCTACCACCTTTACACTTTTATCATTGCGAGGGGTGAAGCCCCGAAGCAATCCCGGCGAGGAGGGGAGTAACCATTAGATTGCCACGCTTCGCTCGCAATGACAAGTAGGGACAGACCTAAAGGTCTGCCCACTTTCTCACAGCCCCAACGCCAGAGCCTCATTCAATTTTATATCGCCGGTATAAAGCGCCTTGCCCACAATAGCCCCTTCTACCCCCAGTTCCTTGAGCTTCTTCAGGTGGCTCAATGCCGAAATACCACCGGCAGCAATTATGGGCAGATTCACACCTTTGACCATCTCGGCTATCGCTTCAAAACCGGGCTCAGTCAACGTGCCATCGCGTTTTATATCGGTATAAATAAGACGCCTTACCCCAGTAGCCGCCATCCTTTGACCTAATGCTAAAGCCGCAACTTCAGTGTCCTTCTTCCAGCCATGAGTAGCGACACGCCCATCACGAGCATCTATTCCGACCACTATAGCCCCACCATATTTTTGGCATAATCTTTCCACAAGTTCCGAATTCTCCACCGCCACCGTCCCCAGAATCACCCGGTTTATCCCGATGGCTAAGAGCCTGGCCACTGTAGCTTCATCCCTTATGCCACCGCCTAGTTGCACGGGTAAGCTCACCTGCTTTACTATAGCCCCGACAACAGCAATATTACGCGGCTCACTGCTGGCAGCTCCGTCCAGGTCAACCAGATGCAGCCGACCAGCCCCTTGAGCCTGCCAGTTAAGAGCCACAGCCACCGGGTCTTCGGAGAAGACCGTCTCCTGGCGGTAATCACCCTGATACAGCCGAACACATTTGCCATCTTTGATATCAACGGCCGGGATAATTTCCATGCCAAACCTGTTATACGCTTATTTTAACTTCCAAGAATTTACTATATAATATTAAAGGTTTGCCCCATTACTTTCAAACAAAGGAGACATAAATCAAAATGGACTTCGAACTTTCTGAAGAGCATAAAATGTTCCAAGAAGCCATACGTAACTTCGCGGAAAAAGAAATCGCCCCGCTCGTTGAAGAAGCCGAGAAAACAGCAACCTTCCCCATCCAGTTATTTCCCAAGATGGGCAAGTTAGGTTATCTTTGCGTCAGGTATCCCGCTAAGTATGGCGGTGCCGGGATAGGCAAGATGGGTGACTGTATTTCAGTTGAGGCAGTAGCTTACCACAGCGTCGGCATATCTGCCGGTATCATGGTACAGGGAGGAATTGCTACCTCTGCTGTCTACACACGAGGGAGTGAAGACCAAAAGCAGAAATACTTAGTACCAGCTATTAAAGGAGAGAAAATAGCCGCTTTCGGGCTTACTGAGCCTAACGCCGGCTCTGACGCTGCGGCTATAGAAACAACCGCCACTAAAAAGAACGGCAAGTATATTCTCAATGGCACAAAGATCTTTATCACCAATGGAAATATTTGCGACTTTGTTCTGGCTGCCGCTTATACTGACAAAAGCAAAGGGTCTCGAGGTGGAGTCAGCTTGTTTATCGTCGACAAAGGCATTCAAGGGTTCAATCGCTCCAAGCTCCATAAGTTTTGTGCTCGTTCTGGTGAAACAGGAGAGCTAAGCTTCGAAGATTGTGCTGTACCCGAAGAAAACCTCATCGGTGAAGAAGGCAAAGGCTTTCCCTACTTGATGGAATCGCTAACCGGCGGCAGGATCTCCCATGCCTCCCGAAGTTTAGGCTTGTCCCGGGCAGCTTACGATGCCTCCCTCAAATACGCTCAAGAAAGGGTACAATTCGGCCAACCTATCGCCAAATTCCAAGCCAATGCATTCAAACTGGCACGGATGGCTATGGAGATAGAGGCAGCCCGCTGGCTGATATACTATGCTGCCTGGCTCTATGACCAAAACAAGCCACATGTGAAAGAAGCGGCTATGGCCAAGCTTTTCGCCAGCGAGGTAGCAACACACGTGACTATCGAAGCTATGCAGATCCACGGCGGCTATGGTCTGACGGAAGAGTCCGTGGTCCAGCGCTACTTCCGCGACTCTCGAATGTCAACCATCACCGAAGGAACTTCAGAAATTCAGCAGCTCGTTATCTCCCGAGAAATCGGCATCCGCTAAAACAACAATAAATCGTATTGCGCCTATCCACTGACACTCGGAGAAACATTCCTAACTTAAAAACCTGACTGTGAAAGGGGGTAAAGGATGGCAAGCACCAGAGAGATAATCGAAGCATACAAGGTAAAACGAGAAAAAATAAAGCAAATGGGAGACCCAAAAGCTATTGAGCAACGCCATAAAGCTGGGCAATGGTCAGTCAGAGAGAGGATTGACTATTTCTTTGACGCAAGTACTTTCACCGAAATAGGACTTTTCGTTAAGCACAGGACCACACATTTCGGCATGGACAAAAGGGAGGTGCCAGCTGAAGGGGTAATAACTGGCTATGGTAAGGTAAATGGCAGGCCTGTTATTGTTATCGCGGAGGACTATACTGCCATGGCAGGGACTTTTGGCGAATATCACGGCAAGAAATTTGCCCGAGCCCTTGATTTGGCTAAGGACATGGGCTGGCCTTGCATAAGCATGAACGACTCAGGAGGAGCCCGACTTCAGGAAGGGATGGATACACTTGAGGCTTATGGTTGGCTATTTAGAGCCCAAATTCTGGCTTCTGGAATAGTGCCTCAAATATCTTTGCTCATGGGACCATGCTTAGGCGGACAGGCTTATCATCCAGTAATGCAAGATTTCCTCATCCAATGCCGTCATACTGGCTTTATGGGCATCGCCGGTCCTGCCTTCGTAAAAACTCAAATCGGAGAGGAAATCACCCTCGAGGAACTTTCCGGCTGGAAAGCTCATGCCGTCAAATCAGGACAAACACATCTCATAGCCGAAACCGATAAAGACGCTCTAGACATGTGCAAACAGCTTTTATCCTTTCTCCCCTCGAATAACAAGGAAAAGCCACCCCGCATCGAGACGAAGGACGACCCGGAGAGAACAGTCCCAGAGCTAGACACCATGCTTCCCGACCACTCAGCCCAGCCCTTTGACATGCTTAGAGTAATTACATCGGTAGTCGATGATGGTCACTTCTTTGAGTTATTGAAGGATTACGCCCGAAACTGCATAATTGGCTTCGCTCGATTCAATGGGCGTTCAGCCGGCATCGTAGCCAACCAGCCGACGCAGATTGGCGGAGTCATCGACACAGATGCCGCGGACAAAATGGCCAGATTTATAAGATTTTGCGACCTGTTTAACATCCCGCTAATCAGCTTTCACGACTGTCCCGGGTATATGATAGGTTCTGAGCAGGATTGGAAAGGTATTCTGCGTCATGGCGCCAAGCTGCTTTACGCCTGGGCCGATGCTACCGTGCCCCTGATTTCAATCATAGTGAGGAAGTCTTACGCTGGTGCCCACTACGGGATGTTAGACAAATCCATCGGCGCTGACCTCGTCTTCGCTTGGCCAACAGCCCAGGTTACCATTGTCGGCGCTGAGACTGCAGCCAGCGTCATCTTCGCCAAGGAGATAAAAGAGGCAGAAAACGCACAAGAAGTCAGAGCCAGGCGGATAAACGAGTATCGAGAGCTTTACGAGAACCCCTACCAAGGAGCGGAGCGAGGCTATATTGATGATATCATAATGCCTAGCGATACCAGAAAAATGATAAATAGAGCCATGGATATTTTGGAAAATAAGACCGTGGCCAGGCCGTGGAGAAAATATTCTAATATCAACCTATAAAAGCCAGCCGTCACCCTCACAGTGTAAGGAACTCATAGTTGCGGGCTTTAGCACACTCGAGTAAGCAGTAATATGTGAAACTCGATTCTAGGTAGTCACATGGAGGTCAACTATACCGATATTTCAAAGATATATGACAACTATCGTTCTTACCCGGAGAGTCTGATAAAAAAGGTTATTGCACTGGGGAGGATTAACGAAGGAAAGAAGGTTTTAGCCGAATTAACAATCAAAAGACAAAGGAGGGGTAAAAATGGAATTAGTAAGTTCATGCCCAACACCACTTTGGATGATATGGGTTATACTTTTGCTCGTCCTCTGGACCTTGCCATGGAAGGGTGTAGCCCTATGGAGGGCTGCCGGCAACAAACACTTATGGTGGTTTGTGGCTCTGTTGTTGCTTAATACCCTGGCAATCCTGGAGATAATATATATCTTCGGATTCAGCCGGAAGAAATCAGCGCCCGAACCTAAGATGTAGGGACAGGGCTTTAGCCCTGTCCGAAGTAGACAGACCCTTCGTTCCGCTCAGGGCAAGCTCTGAAGGCCTGTCCCTACTTTCCGTGTCACTGCGAGCATAGCGAGGCAATCTCAGCTCCACCACCAACCAAGATTGCTTCGTCGCTATTGCTACTCGCAATGACAGATACACACCCGCCACCATTGTAGACACAGCCTTGGCGTGTCTGCTATACTCAAGGCTTCAATGAAGCTGAAGATATGGTTCCTCGAGACCAGGCCACAGTTTTTGCTTCTTTCCGTGGTGTTGGCTTTTCTGGGCACCTGCATGGCCTGGTATGATGGTACCTTTCAACTCAGCCGTGCTCTGTTGGCTTTCGTCGGGCTGCTCTTATGCCACATCAGTGTCAATGTGCTCAACGATTACTACGACTACAAAAGCGGAATTGACCTGAAGACTCGAAGGACCCCATTTAGCGGCGGCAGCGGCTTCCTTCCTGCCGCTTCCCTCAAGCCAGAGCACGTCTTATGGTTCGGTCTGGCCTGCTTCTTGCTGGCAGTGCCCATAGGCATTTACTTCGTGCTGGTTAGTAGCTGGCTCCTCTTGCCACTACTTGTAGTAGGCGCAATATGCATTCTCCTATATACGCCGCTCCTGACCAGGCTGGGATGGCCTGAGTGGTCTCCGGGGGCTGGCATGGGGGCTTTACCGGTTCTGGGAGCTTACTTCGTTCAGACAGGCGAATACACTCTTCCCGCCGTTGTGGCATCTATACCTTCTGGTATATTGGTGCACAACCTGCTCTTGCTGAACGAATTTCCTGACACTGAAGCTGATAAGGAAGCCGGCAGAAAAACCCTGCCCATGACTATGGGAAAGAGGGGGGCAAGCATAGTCTATTCAACGCTAACCGGCATAGTCTATTTGTGGATAGTTGTTTGGGTAGCGGCGGGGCTAATGCCAATTTTCTCCTTAATAGCCTTGCTAACGCTCCCCTTCGCCATCAGGGCTATTCAAGGTGCCCTGAAATATCAAGACGAAAGCAAGCTAATGCCAGCTATGGCAAACAACGTCCTGGTTATCCTGGTGACCCAGTTGCTCCTGGGCATTGGCTATATTCTGGCAAGAGTTTTTTGAGCTAAAATCGTGGACTGTTCATTCATGATATGATTTCCTCAAAATGATGTGGCTTCTTATAGGTTTATTCATTTTAGGATGTCTGTTTAGTTCTGCTGGTTTTGGAGCCAAAACAGGTAAACAGAAAGGAATCTATTGGAGTATAGCTGGCATAATCTGGATAAGTTTATTTATCCTCGCAAATAGAGCCCTTTAATATATGCCAGATCACCTTATTCTCCTTTTATTTCTTCATGTAGTTGCGAGGCTTTAGCCTCGCAACAGAAAGGCGACCCTAAGGTCGCTACTACAGTAAAAATAGTATATTGTTGCTAAACACTTCAGCTCATGACTTTGATTGCTCTAAGTTGTAGGGATAGACCTGAAGGTCTGTCCGCTTCGGACAGGTCTAAAGCCCTGTCCCTACATCTTGGCTGCTCCGGACGCCGCCAAGGAGATAACTATGTCAACTGACCTGATTTTGCTACACGCGCCCAGCGTGTATGATTTCCGCAAGAAAACCATCCTTTACGGACCGGTCAGTGACCTCATCCCACCTTCCCCGGTCTTCGAGATGTACCCCATCGGGCTTACCAGCATCGCTGAATATCTGGAACGCGCCGGCTATCGAGTGCACATTGTAAATCTTGCCGTGCGCATGCTGAGGGTCAAGAAATTTAACGCCGAGGCATTTGTAAGACGCCTTAAGGCACCGGTGTTCGGCATCGATTTACACTGGATGGTGCATTGTCACGGCGCCATCGAGATGGCAAGAATAGTGAAAAAATGGCACCCTGAGGCAACGGTAATATTTGGCGGCTTTTCATCCTCTTATTTCTATAAAGAACTACTCGAATATCCAGAGGTGGACTATGTGCTCAGAGGAGACTCCACGGAGGAACCTTTCCGGCAACTGATGGATTGTATAAAGAACAATGGAGAGCTCGAAAAAATACCCAACCTTGCCTGGCGAGACAGCCATGGGACGATACACGAAAACCCGTTCTGCCACGTTCCGGCTGACCTAAGCGATGTCATGGTCAACCATTACGGTAATGTGGTTCGGTCTGTGATTAGGTACCGCGACCTTATCAGCTACACACCGGTTAAGGACTGGCTTCGCTATCCCATTACGGCAGTGCTTACCTGCCGCGGCTGCACCCAGAACTGTGTTATCTGCGGCGGTTCTGCTACAACCTTCCGACATTGCTACAACAGAGAAAAGCCAGTTTTTCGCTCCCCGGAAGCCGTGGCTCGAGATATAAGACAGATCTCGCGCTTCAGCAATGGCCCAATCTTCATACTGGGTGACCTGCGCCAGGCGGGAGAGAACTACGCCAACCAAATTCTGAGCCTGCTTCGGCAGAACAAGGTGAAGAATCAATTCATCCTCGAGCTGTTCTACCCTGCCTCAAGAGACTTCCTGCGTCAGATGAGCCTGGCCTGCCCTGACTTCAGCTTAGAGATCTCTCCCGAATCCCATGACCCCGAAATAAGAAGGATTATCGGCAGACCCTATTCCAGCCAGGAACTGGAGCAAACTCTGAGCGATGCGCTGGATGTCGGCTGCGGGCGGCTGGACGTGTTCTTCATGATCGGGCTACCGAGGCAAACCCCACAGTCGGTAATGGACACCATCGACTACTGCGACCACCTGTTAGACAAATTCAAGGGGGATAAGCGACTGTCTCTGTTCATCTCCCCGCTGGCGCCATTCTTTGACCCGGGCAGTCTGGGCTTTGAGCACCCAGAGCGCTACGGCTACCACATCCTGTTCCGGAGGCTGGAAGAACATCGCCAGGCGCTGGTATCACCAAGCTGGAAATATTCCCTCAATTATGAGACGGACTGGCTGACCCGCCAGCAGATTGTGGACACCGCCTACGAAGCCATCTTGCGCCTTAATCAAACGAAATTAAAACACGGAGTTATCCCTAAGCAGATGGCAAAAATAAGCGAGCAGCGCCTGAGAGCCGCCTGGGAAATGGCACGCCGCATTGATGACCTGCTGTCAAAGAACAATATTGAGGAAATAGACCACTTGAAACCAGAGGTGGACAGGATAAACATGTTTCCTGTAGCCGAGAAAATTCAGCTAGAGTTACCTCCTCCATTCATCAAACTGAAACCACTGCGAGCGCTGTGGTTCTTACTGACAGGGCGATAAACGTTAATGTCACAACATAGCGTAATGTGTCTTTTAGATACAAAGAGATGAATAAACAACCTAGCCTACTCTTTCGCGACAAATTAAAGATTTAAGCCTCAAAAGGTGAACGAACCTGCTAGCCTTCAAACGGCCTCTGAAAAGGGAGCTCCTTTGGCTTATCAGTCTAAAGTGAACCAGTCATTCGCCAAGGCTTGGTAGATAGCCTCTGTTCGTGATGCTACCCCCATCTTCCTAAACATAGACCGGAAATAGCTGTGAATGGTACGCTCAGATACAAACATCTTTTGTGCAATGGCCTTATTGCTTAACCCTCTAGCCGCGAGCTGAAGCGCTCCTAATTCTCGGAGATTAATGCCTTTGAGATTAATGGAGCCAGATATTTGAATGTGTGACTTCTTTGCCGCCTTAAGCATAGCACTTAGGTCAACTACAGCTTCGCCGGCATAAACACCGCGAATCGTCTGGAGCAGTTGGTCCGCTGATGCATCTTCTATGATATAGCCTGCGGCCCCTGCCTCAACACAGGCCATCACACAAGACTCGGACGCGCCGTCGCCTAGTACCACGATTCTAGTGGTGGGAGCCATCCGTTTTAGGCGTTTGATCAAGCCGCACTTAGCAGGGGTGGGGCATCTAAGGTCTGCGAGAACGACTTTAGGTTCACGATTGGCTACCAGCTGTAGAAAGTGGTCACGATTACCCGTATCGCCTGCAAGCTCCAAGTCTGGCGCACCAGCAATTATCTTACAAATACCCTCTCTCATCAGTGGTATCGGTTCGCCGACCACAACACTTATTACCGCAGTCACATCTACACCCTCGCCCCGTTCGATGAACTATGCAGGCTCTCTATCTTTCATTTTACTTCAATTCTAATAGCATGTCAAAATTGCCCATGGCATAAATGCTCAAGAATCTGGCATTTCTGTGCCTATAATCTGAGCTCAATTTAGTGCTAATGTATATAATTGAGTAGGAAGCCCTGTGAGGAGTGAGCCGCATCTTCAGCCTTCTAATGTCCTCAAGGTTATAGTAATTACACAGGGGAGGTGGGGAAATCGAACCAGAAAGGTAGTGGTGGTTACAATATAGAGGTGATGCTTATACGAAAATGATGGCCGGTATATAGTCAAAAGCAAGTTTGTGCAAGAGGAGGTTATAGGATGCCGACAATAGATGATTTTCTTCGACCTAAAGAATGGATTCCAGACATAGTATTAGACATGGGCAAGGTCATAAGGCAGTGGGGAGAGGACAAATATATACCTATCCGGCGGCAAATTGATGAGGATTGGAGGGAGCATAAGCTGGTCAAACCTTTAATGAAAGAATTGCTTGTGGACCTAGGATTGGCTAAGGGCGGTTGGCCAGCAGAGGTAGGTGGCATGGATGTTCCCAATCAAGCAACCTTTTTCTGTGTTGTTGCTGACGAGCTTTCGAGGTTCGATTCTGCGTTTGCTTTGGCAGTAGCGGTCAGCTGCGGGTGGCCGCTGCTTCCAGTTACGCGGAAACCACATCGAAACATGGAGTTGTGCCGTGAGTTTGGCCCAAGGTTCTGCGGCGACGAATTGTATACCTGCTGCATGGATATGACTGAGCCAGCTGGGGGTTCAGATATAGAAAACGTAGGACGTGTGCATGGAAAAACAATAAAAACCTCAGCCAGGCTGCAAGGCGGTGACTGGGTAATTAACGGTCAAAAACTATGGCCCTCAAACGCAGATGCGGATTTGCACGGCGTGCTTTGTTCCACTAACCCAGGCTCATCAAACGAGGAGGACATCGCCATCATTTATGTCCCGGTCAATACCCCGGGAGTTACAGTGGGGGCACCATACCACAAAGCTGGCATGGCGGCAGATTACAACTCCGACATCTGGTTTGATAATGTAAAGGTGCCAAAGAGATATCGAGCCCATGGTCCTGGTGATGATGCCAAATACTTTAGAGAGATCCTAGCTTTTGGCAACGTAGCTGGTGCTTGTCTAGCACTAGGACCGATGAAAAATACCTATGAAATCATTAAAAAGTGGACTTCCGAGAGAGTTGTTTTTGGGAAACCTTTGAAAGAGCATAGCATCAATGCCGCAGTCCTAGCCGAGATTATTGTAGATATTGAGGCATCATCAATATGGCTCTACACATTGGCGAGGCAACTAGACAACCCCGATATATATGGAATAATGCCATGGGATGAGGCGATGGTATGTAGAAGCAGGGCGGCTTCTTTGTTTGTGACTGACGCGGGCGTCCATGCCACAGGGAGAGCCATGGAACTCATGGGCAGCTATGGTTATTGCCGGGAGTATGACCTCGAAAAGCACTGGAGAGACGTAAAAATGTCACAGCTTTGGATGGGGGGCAGACAATTGGACCTCATCGAGGTTGCCAGGTATTGGTATGATATTGAAACTCTGTGATTAAGTTGACATAAAGTATTCTGGCGAATGACAATTAAATCAGAGAAGAAAAAGAGTTTGAAGGGAGGTAATTAAAGATGGCAGAAGTCAAGGTAAAGAAAGGGGAGGAGCTTAATGGCCTGGGGAGGATGCTGAAGGAGACAATAGACACGAACCTCCGGGACCCCAAGATTTACAAGCGCGTCGAGAAGTTGAAAGCTAGTGTAGTCATAAGAGAGAGCACCTCCGGTGTAGCAGTCACACTCAATTTCAGGCAGGGTGAGATAGAGATACAAAATGATGCCATAAATAAGCCAAGCGCATATCAGGAAGCCGGATTTGAGAACATGGCATATGTTAGTTCCGGCCAAATTAGCCCCACAATGGCTTTACTCACCGGCAAAGTGAAAGCTAGAGGCAATCTTTTAGTACTAATGAAGATTTCACCACTAATGGTACTAAAAGGATAGAACAAGGAACAAGAAAGACGAGAAATGTCGGAGGTGATTGTTTCTACCGGAAGAGGGGGAACTGGGAAGTCAACTTTTTCCGCTATTATTAGCAAATACTTAGCTTCTCCTTTATTGCTAATTGATGTTGACCCTGATCAGAGTTTAGGTGACATGCTGGGAGTAGATTTAGAAAAGGAAGGGGTGAATACCGTTTCAAGTGTGGTCTCCGATATCCAAGGGACGAGGAAGTTGGGTTCTCGGTTATACTTTGATGAACTCGAAGCTTCGCTTTACACAAATTGCATATATCGAAGTCAAAAATTTGACCTGGTTACTTTAGGAACAAAATGGGCTGAGGGGTGCTATTGCCCTGAAGATAGTTCACTTAAAGGCATAATTCCTAGGCTCATCACGGAATATAAAAGTGTGGTGATAGATTCGCCAGCTGGATTAGAGCATCTGAATCGGAGAGTAGTATCGCATATAAACGACCTGTTTGTGTTATCAGACCCTTCGTTAAAATCCGCAAAGCATATAGAAAGGATGAAGCGCATTATCGATGCGGTAAAGATAACCTACGATTACTTGTATTTGGTGGGAAACCATGAGTTTAATGCAGAGGGAGAAGAATATCTCCGAAATTCAGGCGAACAGTTTCTGGGGAAGATAGACTACGATGTTAACGTCAAGGATTATAATCTGAAAGGGAAATCACTATGGGATTTACCGGAAGATTCCCCCGCTTGCTTGTCGGTCAAAAAACTATTGAAAAGAATCCAAGAAATTGACAAAGACCATTTTCAGGTCAGACAAGAATCATTAACTTAAGCTTACAAATGCTATTAGTCGATAGTTAGAAAGGAGGATTCATGCGAAACTTAAGTAGGTGGTTGGTAGCAGCTCTGTTGGTAGTGGTAGTTGTTGGCGGCTTGGGAAGTGTTGGATGCGCAAGGCCGCAGCCTTCACCCGAAGGGCCAGAACTTACTCTTGCTTCCGGTTGGAAGATGTACCACATAGATCAGGGTCCCAAAGATGCTCCTGTTATCTTGTTTGTGCACGGCCTAGGTGGGTCAAGTGAATACTGGGTACAAGCCATGGCCTGCACTGAGATGCAGAAGTATCGGTGTTTGGCTATTGACCTGCTCGGATTTGGAGGCTCAGACAAACCGGAAGACTTCGATTATTCGATGGAAAAGCAAGCCGAGACAATTCGAGAATTTCTGGCTTTGAAAAAAGTCGACAAAGTCATTTATGTCGGGCACTCTATGGGAGGCTCTGTGGGAATGGCACTGCTCCAACTACAGCCAGACCTTGTGGAGAAACTGGTGCTGCTGGATACCACTCTGGACCCAAGCTATATGGCACCTGTGTTCCAACAAATCTCTGGCATGGAAGAGGCACAGTTCGGTGTCCTATTTCAGGGCCTGAAAATGCGCGCCAAAGAAACGACTGCGGACTTTTTTCAGGCTCCTAGCCCAGAGACACTTGAGATGTCCGCCCGTGTAATGAAGCAATCTACATCTTATTCCTTTCTTCGTTCGTTAAAAGGAATAGGTCTTTTTTTGGAGAAACAACAGGCTGTTGAGGTCTTCAAGAACCTAGAGATACCTCACTATTACATTTTTGGGACAACTGATGAAGGTGTAGCTCGAATGGTCAATGACCACTTTGGCTCAGAACCATGGGTGTATGCGATTGAGAATGTCAAGCACTGCGCCATGGTTGAAGATCCGGCTAGTTTCTGCTCCGTGCTCGGTAAGATTTTGGCACAATAGAATATGATTATGAGAACGCGAGGTTGACTACGGCAATTGATGGAGAGCAAAAACTGAAGGAAGATACATATGACTGAGAGAGACTACTACGAAGAGCTTTGTGACTATTACGAAGTACTAGTCGGTGAAATTCCAAACCGAAATGAATTGAAGGAGGCACTGCAAAAAACAGTTATCACTGAAGACCTTGAGGTATTTTTTCTGTTGCCGTTAGCCGGGAATATAACACTAACAGAACTGAGAACGCAAGCGAAGCTCCCTCCCGACAAGCTTCACGAGAGACTCAAACGGCTTGCCTCCAAGGGATTAATCATCGCCTACAAGACTGAAAAAGACCATGCCTATGAGCGGGAACATATCATATTTATGACAGAACAGCAGGTCAGGAAAGGGGAAGAGGGACCACAACGCACATTTTTCGCCAGATTTTTTAACACACTGATTGAGGGTGAAGGAGGATTTACAGTGCCCACCAAAACGCCCTTCTATCGCGTTTTGCCAGCAGAGCCGGCTATCACAAAATCCTCCGCTCTGCGCACAATCGATATCAACATTGTGGTTCCGGACCCACGTAGCATTTTACCCATTGATATCATCACAGAAATGGTCAGGAAAGATGGCACTCTGATTGGGGTTGCGGAGTGCTTTTGCAGAAAGACGAAAAAGTTAGTGGCTGATGACTGTGGCCATCCTCGAGAGACCTGTTTTGTTTTCAATAAACTAGCTGAAAGCCTGATTGAGTACGGGTTCGCACGCAAAATTGACTACGCTGAAGCGATAGAGATACTGAAAGACTGTGAAGCCCATGGGCTCGTCCATTGCGTCGATAATTGTGAGGGACAAATTCTAAGTCTGTGCAATTGCTGCTCTTGCAGCTGCATCCTTTTAAGGGGTGTCATGCGGGGGCAGACAAATCTCAGCGCACCTTCACGCTATGTGGTGAGCTTTGATTCAGAGAAATGCAAAAGCTGTAAGACCTGTATCGCACGATGTCCTACCGACGCAAGGTTTGTTGTCGACGAAAAAGTGGGGGTGGATGCTGACAGGTGCATTGGGTGCGGACTATGTGTGACCACCTGTACTACTGGCTCGAGTAAGATTGTGCTACGAAAAGAGACTGAAAAGATTTACAGCAGCTGCCCCGAGCTCTATGACCAAATTGGGGGCGAGGCGCTAGCCGCATTCTTCGAGAGAAAGCAAGGTAGTTGAGGAGACAGGTATTGTTCGGACTTCATGTGTAGTCTGGTCAAGTAATAGTTACAGTTTGGCAGTAGCTAGAACTTCTAAGATTATTGGGGATGGAAGGAGGTGACAACTACAAGCGAAAGAGAGTCCATTTATCAAGTAAGTTAAGAATGTGTGCGTTTGTCCAAAGGTCGCGGGGTTTGAGTATTTGAAGTTTTATAAAGGAGGTCAAGAATGTGTAGGTACTGTGTGGAATATGGAGGGGGTACCAAGTGGTATCTTAATCCCGATAATTACCGTGATGAACTTTACACTGCTGAAGTTCATGAACCTACTACGAGGATGCTTGGGGGTGTACTGAAGAATACCTTCGAGGCGGGTGCTATGTCAAATGTTGATTTTATGGCGCCTGACTTATACTACTCAGGCAACCTGAGCATGGCTTTGGAGCAAGTAACTGCTCATGGTGGGCAAATCGTTCCTTTAGAGGACGCTCTCAAGATAATAGACCTTTGTCACGGACCTTTTCTGCTGGCGCACTGCGCCTGTCGCAGGTATTTTGGCCGAAAGGATGTCATTCGCTGCATGTATTTCTGGCCAACAGTCGAAACCGCGCTAAAGGAGAGACCCTGGGAGAAAGATTCAAGGGTTATCTCCAAGAAAGAAGCAAAAGAGCTCGAGAGAGAATTTGAAAAAAAGGGATTTTTGCATTCAATTTGGCACGCCGGTGTTAATTTTGATGGAATCCCTCCCATAGTTATATGTCATTGTACGGCTACTGATTGCATACCAACAAAGTTCAGATTGTCCTACGGAGTGATGAACGGTCAGCGCAAGGGAGAATATGTATCTATGGTTGACCCGGTGAAGTGCAGAGAGGGATGTAAGGACTATCCGGTGTGCATGCAGCGCTGCCAGTTCGGGGCAATGAGGTATTCTCCTGCAGACCGCATATTGTACATTGACCCTCAAGCATGTTTTGGTTGTGGTTTATGCCGAGCAGCTTGTCCACATGGAGCAATAAAGCTGGTGGACCGATTATCGTTCCCTTCTCTGGTGGATACCTGGTGACGCAGGAAGTGAATTTGGGCGAAAGGAGAGATAAAATGGAATACACACATATTACACCAAGGCCGCTTATTACTGTAGATGAAGAGGCATGTGGAAACGCCATATTGTGCCTGAAGTGTGTCAAGGCGTGCTTAGAGGCGGGCCCAAATGTTATTGGATTCATGAACAGTGAGCCTCCCCCGGTGGGAGAAAATGCTCCCCAAAGACTGGAGGATATACCGCACAAAATAATTTTTTCTGGTATGGTGAATTGCAATGGCTGTGGGAAGTGCATCGAGGCTTGCCCTAAAGGAGCTCTTACCTTGCAGATGCCTGAACCCCAGGTGCCGGCAGCGAGGGTTCAGCACGCAGACATCGTCTTTTGTGGCACTCTCAGGGATGGTACAAAAGTATTTCCCAGAGATTGAACTTTAAGGGGGATAAATCTTAGCAGCCATAGTGAGCTTTGCAAGATAAAAGGAGTTTACGAGTAGTATATGGAGGATGCAGAAAGCAGGAGACGCCGTGATTAAGGCAAAGCAACTTCGGCTTGTAGCTGGAGCGTATTTGTCTGGTATGGGTTACTACGTGGAGATCTTGCCGGAGATACCGGATACAGACCTTAAGCCCGATGTCATAGGGATAAAGCCTAAGTTAGAGGAGGTTAAACTCCGCCTAAAAAACAAGGGTGGAGCACCAACAGGCTTCATGTATTTATTGAGTGAGGATGAGTGGATATCTACGGAGTCCATAGTGGAAAAGACTGGGTTTGACGAAGATTTTGTTATTGCTGTGTTGCGGGATAGTGAGGAGGATGGTTGGGTTAAAAGTAAAACTGAACTGGAAGGCAAGGTCTTCTGGAAGATTTATGGTTATCGACTACCAGCTGAGGAATGTGTGATGATGTGTTGCGGCCCTGAAGACCCTTTGGGTGCATTAGATGTCTTGGAGAGATTAAAGGGCTGTTTCAACAGGGGATATCTCCTTTTCCCGTATCAGGTAGATGGGGAGTTTCTGGATAGGTGTTCTCAAAGAGAAATAGGTGTTTTAGTCTTTGATGAAAGGATTGTCAGCTTCATGGAGGCGCTGGCAGCCAAACATTTTAACATCAAGAATTTCAAGGCCTATTCTTCGATCTGTGAAAAAATTGTAGTTGATAACTACGCCTTCCGCACCGGTGAATATTGGTGAACTTTTTGATTAACTTTATTGACTATTGATTTTTCAAGAATCTGTGGTAGAATTTAAACGAGGGAGGTGAGAATGGTTATAGGGTAGCAAGCGGATAGCTAAGATATGCAACTTTGGAGGCAAAATTCAAAAGAAGGAGGTAAAAAAATGGCAATCAGGTATGCATCGGAGGAATGGGTAAAGGCTGCGTGTGAGGCAACTAATAAGAGCCAAGCGTACAAGGAGGCGGCGAAGAACTGGGAAGGAGACATGTATTTTATCGTCGAGCCAGAAGGGGGGCTGAAGGAGAAAATCATTATGTACTTTGACCTTTGGCATGGCGAATGTCGCGCTGCTTCTGTGGTCGCTGACGAAAGCGCCAAGACCCCTGCCTACCGCTTCTGGGCTCCACTAGGGATATGGCGTCAAATATTGGAAAAGAAGCTGGACCCTGTTCAAGCCATGATGACCGGCAAGCTCAACCTTAAGGGGGACATGGCACAAATTATGAAGATGCCTAAGGCTGCCGTAGAGCTGGTGAACTGCATGCTCCAGTTCGAAACCGAATTCCCTTGGTGAATTGCACGGTTCTTATCGAAACTGAATTGCGTGAGTAGCCAGCATGGCCTTGAGCTGAAATAAATATACGTAAAACATTTTGAGCTAACTTCAAATTTTGGAGAGGAGGTAGTTATGTGGTATTTTGTGAGTCCGGAGGTAGTTTATGGGCGAGATGCAGTGACTCGTTTGGCTCAATTGGAGGGAAAGTCTGCTTTCATCGTTACTGATGCCAATATGGTAAAACTGGGCTTCGTCGACAAGGTCAAGGAACAACTCTCGAAAGCAGGGATAAAGAGCACTGTCTTTGATGGAGTTGAGCCTGACCCTTCAATCGAGACAGTGAACAAGGGGGCATCCGAAATAAGCCGGTATGGACCGGACTGGATAGTGGCGCTGGGGGGAGGCTCGGTTATGGATGCGGCCAAGGGAATGTCGGCAGGATATGAAAGGCCGGATGTAAAGGTAGAGGAGATAAATCCCTTTACCCCTTTAGGGCCCCGGAAGAAGGCTAAGCTTATTGGTATTCCCACAACTTCAGGTACGGGTGCCGAGGCAACCTGGGGGATGGTGCTCACCGTCACCGCCGAGCAGAGGAAGGGGAGTTTTGGTTGCCGTGAGTGTACTCCTGATATTGCCATTGTAGACCCGGCGTTTGCGCTGGCGATGCCTCCTGATCTTACCGCACAGACAGGTCTGGACACGCTGACCCATGCTGTGGAGGGATTTACCAGTACCTGGAAGAACGATTTCAGCGATGGCCTTTTGCTTAGAGCTATCCAGCTTGTCTTCCAATATCTGCCCAGAGCCTACAAAGATGGGCACGACATGGAAGCCAGGGAAAAGCTGCATAATGCTGCCTGTATTGCCGGGATGGGATTTATCAACTCGATGTGTGCGCTGGCACACGCTACCGGCCATGCCCTAGGAGGCGTATTCCATACACCCCATGGCAGGGCAGTGGGGCTATTCCTGCCTTATACCATCGAGTTTATCGGAGACGCTCGTGAGGAGCTCTGGGCCGAGATAGCTTACTCTATCAAATTGGAGGTACCCAAAGGGAAAAAGGCAGCACCAATTCTAGCCCAGGCAATACGTGAGCTAGCCCGCAGTGTTAAGGAACCATTAAGCATTAAGGAGACAGGTATCCCGTCGGATAGCTTTAATAACTGCATAGAAAAGCTAGTAGATAATGCCATGATGGATTTTCAACTTGTTACCACTGCTCGGCCACCTAACAGCGAAGAGACAGAAAAGTTTTTCCGCTATGCTTACGACGGCAAATCCATAGATTTTTAGTCTATTGGAAGCGGCCATGTGTAGTAACTGAGGTTATAGCCGTTGCTGGGAGGCACAGGGTAGGATGGTCATGTGTATGATGCCAATTTGAAAGTCCGGCTGGTCCAGCAGCGGCTATAATTGCCAGAAAAGCAAAGGGCAGGGCGAATCTATTAGAATTATTGGGCAATTTCAGAAATAATGGCGAAAAGAACGAAAGGAGGTGCAAAAAATGTTTGGCTACATGGGAAAGATTCTGAAGGTTGATTTGTCAAAGTCTAATATCTCAGAGGAAGTCCCTCCAGAGGATGCGCGCAAAATGTTCCTGGGCGGGAGTGGACTGGCAACCAAATACCTTTTCGATGAAGTGCCAAAAGGTGCCGACCCGCTAGGCCCAGAAAATGCCCTCATATTTATGACCGGGCCTTTGACCGGGACAGAGTCTCCAAGTGCTGGAAGATATTGCGTAGTCTCCAAGTCGCCGCTGACTGGTTTTTGGGGAGAGGCAAACTCGGGTGGCAATTGGGGGGTGCATCTCAAAGGTTCAGGCTTTGACGGGATTGTTTTCAAAGGTATCTCGCCAGAGCCAGTCTACCTTGTAATTGACGAGGGGAACGCCAAGCTTAGAGATGCAAAGAATATCTGGGGCAAAGGTGTTGCTGAAACCAACAGATTAATCAAAGAAGAACTGGGTGAAGAGTTCCAAGTTGCTTGTATTGGCATAGCTGGTGAGAATCTAGTCAGATATGCTTGCGTTATTAACGACCTTCACCGGGCACCTGGAAGATGCGGCATGGGGACTGTAATGGGCTCGAAGCGCTTAAAGGCCATCGCTGTCAGAGGGGCAAAGCCAATCGAGGTAGCAAACAAAGAAGTCTTCACCAAAGTCTCAAAGACAAATTATGACCTGGTTAATGAAAGTATGTTGAAGATTACCCTTGAAACGTTTGGAACGTCTATGGCCACTGATTTGGTGAATGTCAGAGGTGGATTTCCTACCAGGAACTGGCAAACCGGGGTTTTTCCAGACATAGAGAAAATAAGCGGAATTACATTTGGAACTTCTGAACTTCTGGTAGACAGAAAACACTGCTATGCCTGCCCAATTAGCTGTGGAAGAGTAAGTGTAGTTAAGACCGGTCCCTATGCTTGCAAGGGAGAGGGACCGGAATATGAAACAATCGGGGCTTTTGGCGGCATGTGCGCAGTTGAAAGCTTAGAAGCCATCACCCTGGCACATAATTTGTGTGATGACTACGGCCTAGATGTAATTTCTGCTGGCAGTTCAGTAGCTTTCGCTATGGAATGTTACGAGAAGGGAGTATTAACAAAGTCCCAAACTGACGGATTAGAGTTAGAATTCGGAAATCCTGATGTTATTATTCAGCTTGTACATAAGATAGCCAAGAGGGAAGGCATCGGAGATTTGTTAGCTGAAGGGACGAAAAGGATGGCAGAGAAGCTGGGCAAAGGAACGGAAAGATTCGCTATGCATGTCAAAGGTCTGGAGATGCCGGCTTATGACCCTAGGGCAGCCAAAATGTGTGGATTGGGATTTGCTACGGCGAATCGTGGTGGCGACCATATTACAGCTTATGTTGAAGGCCCAACCTTCATGGACATCCCCTTCCTCTGTGTCGAGGATAGCAAAATTGAAGATCCGCTTGTAGAAAACCCAGCCGAGGCCAAAGTTCTAAAGGATTTAGAGGACGCCCTTACTGTTTTTGATGCCATGGGGACGTGCAAGTTTATGGGCATGGCTCTGGCTACGGAAGACTGGGTTGATATGATAGCCAATTGCGTCGGCTGGAAATTCGATGTCAGCGATTTCAGAAAGCTTGGGGAGAGGATTTATAATCTGGCAAGAGCTTTCAGTGTAAGAGAAGGGTTGACAAGAGCTGATGATAGTCTTCCCAAGCGCCTACTAGAAGACCCACTCCCTGAAGGTGCTGCCCAAGGACATAAAGTGGAGAAGCTGGGGCAGATGTTAGATGCCTATTACGGATTCCGCGGCTGGGATAAAAAGACCGGCAAGCCGACCCCGGAAAAGCTCAAGGAGCTGGGTCTGGATTACGTAATCGGCAAAATTTAATATACCACATATGTAGCCTCGACCCTTTAGGGTCGAGCTCACGAGGCTAAAGCCTCATGGCTACATGAAAAAATATGACAAGGCTAAAGCCTCACTGCTACATCTTGGTAAAAAATCTCAAAATATAGGGGGTGAGAAGATGGTTTCTTTGGCTGATAAACCCTGGCTCAGGAGTTATAAGTTAGGGCCATATAAGCTTCCGCAGACAAAACAACCCTACCCCAGGATGACTGTTAATAGCCTTCTGGAGGCTACGGCGGCTGAGTATCCTGATAATCCGGCGTGTTTCTATCTGGGAAACGAAATGAGTTATAAAGACTTGAAGCTGGAGGCGGATAGGTTGGCAGCTGCTCTTGCCGCTTTGGGTATTAAGAAAGGTGACAAAGTAGCCACAATCCTGCCAAATTGCCCACAGTACCTCATTGGCGATTTCGGGATACTGGAAGCTGGAGCGGTGCATGTTCCGTGCAGCGTGTTGCATAGGGCGGCTGATTTGATATATGAGATCGGTGACTCTGGAGCTGAGACGGTAATTTGCTCTGAGATGTCTCTGGAGCTGGTTAATTCCATAAAAGATAAAACCAAAATCAAGAGAATAATCCTCACCTCACTTATGGACTATTCGCTGGAGAAGCCGGAGGCAAAACAAATACCGGGCACGTATCAAATTCGTGATTTGATAGCCAGTCATGAGCCAAAGCCTCCGGAGGTTGAAATCGACCCAGTGGATGATTTAGCCGTTCTTGTCTTCACCGGTGGAGCTACCGGACTGCCGAAAGGTGTAATGTTAACCCATCACAATCGGCTGGTGGCTATAACCCATATTATCTGGTACATCGAGCCATTGAAGGTGGGGGTTAAAGGAAAGACTTCCATAATGATGCCGATTCCGCTTTTTCACCAGTATGGGCATCTCATGATGCACTTCGCTGTTTATTGGGGGCTCAAGATATATTTGCTTCCCGACCCAAGAGACATTGATACGCTTTTTCAGATGTTGACAAAATATCGTCCTTTTATGTGCGCCTGTGTGCCGACTCAATACTCGAGGCTGGTTTCGAAAGGGCTGGGAAGGATAAACACCATGTTCATGTCCGGTGCCGCTGCCTTGGCACCAGAAATCGCTCAGAAGTTCAAGCAGCAAACGGGCATGCCGATAACGGAGGCTTACGGTTTGACGGAGACAGGTGGCGGCACCCATATTAACCTCTCGTCTTTTTCAAAAATCACTGGTTTTATAGCTGCCGAAAAGCTTGGTTCTATAGGTCTACCAATGCCAGATACAGAAGTCAAAATAATAGACCTGGAGACAAACGAGGAGGCTGCTCCCGGGAAAGAAGGAGAGCTGTGGGTTCGCGGGCCGCAGGTAATGAAAGGTTACTGGCCTGAAGCGGGCAAAGGGCTGGTTGATGGCTGGCTGGCCACCGGTGATGTGGTGAGAATGGATGATGTTGGCTATTTCTACATTACGGACCGCGTTAAGGATATGGCAAATGTGTCCGGACTTAAAGTCTATACCAGGCTGGTTGATGATGTGCTTTATGAGCATCCAGCGGTTGCTGATGGTGTAGCCATCGGAATTCCAGACCCTGAGCGCCCGGGCAGCGATAGGATTAAGGCTTTCATAAGATTGAAACCGGAGTACGAGGGGAAGGTAACCGCTGAAGATATAATCGGCCATTGCCGTGAAAAGCTACCACCTTACTCTGTGCCGAAGTTCGTTGAGTTCAGGAAAGAGTTGCCTCTCACCGTGACAGAGAAGATCTTCAAGAGGCAATTAAGGGAGGAGGAGATAGCTAAGATGAAAGCCCAAGCGGAGTAGCTGTCTTTCGGAGTGTGTGAATAGTTTTTTAATGTAGTGCAACCCTTTAAGGTCGCCTTGGGTGGGGCTAAAGCCCCGCCGCTACATTTGTAATCAACCTCATGGGTTATATTTAGCAAAAATGTAGGGACAGACCTTTAGGTCTGTCCGCACTCGGACTGGACTTGAGGTTCGCCGTTCATGAAATCGAGGTAGCCACGACATTTTAGTGGTGTGTTCAGCGAGGCTAAAGCCTCGCAGCTACATTAGTGAATTAAATAATCCCATAATCTCTTTCAGGAAGGTGCATAAATAAATGCCGAGTTACGAAGATTTAGAATCTAAAGTAATAGACACCGGTATATGTACAGTCTGCGGGGCATGCCTTTTAGCCTGCCCCACCTCTCATGTTAAGTATATTGAGGGGAAGCCGAGGAGACCCAAGAGGACAATGGACTGTGTCGGCTGTAGCACGTGCTACGAAGCTTGCTATATGTTCAGGCACGGCTTGATAAAGGACATAGAGGGGAGCATTCTGGGTTGGGGGAAGAAGGACAGCGTTGGGATATACAAGCGTATCGTGGCGGCAAGGACAATGGAGCAAAACATTGAAAAAGCTTGCCAGGATGGCGGAATCGTAACTACGCTGTTAATCTATGCGCTGGACAGGGGCATCATAGACGGGGCTTTGGTAGTTGGTAAAGACGCCTGGATGCCGGTAGCCTGTATCGCCAAAACCAGAGACGAGATTATATTATCGGCAGGCACCAAATACGGGGTGGTGCCGGTGTTGAAGGAGCTGAGGTCTGCCGTTGTCGACCATGGTCTCAGGAAAATCTGCGTCGTAGGCTCGCCCTGCCATATTCAATCTGCAAGATACCTTAAGCACAAAGGGCTGCCATTGGCCTCGTCGGTTAAACTCACCGTGGGCTTGTTCTGCCGCGAGAATTATGACTACCAGTGCATAACGGAGAAAGCCAGGGGGAAAGGGCTCAATATTAACCAGATAGACAAGTTCAATGTTGCGGAGGAGTTCAATATATATGCTGGTGGGAAGAAATTATCCTTTCCTATAACCGAGGTTAAGAGCTGTGTCCCTAAGCACTGCGTGGTTTGCGAAGATTTCGCTGGCGAACTGGCTGATGTCTCCATCGGTAGCGATGGCTCACCCGAAGGATGGTCGACGGTTATCATCAGAACTGAAGAAGGGGAGGCTGTTTTTTCGGGTCTTGAAAGAGAAGGGCTTATAGAAACAGAGGCAGTAGGGGGGCTGGTTTACATAAGGGAAATAGCCCAGAGGAAAAGGGAGAAGGGGAAGCAGACGAAGGACATATTCAAATTGAAAGAAGAGGGGCTGGATAAGAAAGAGATTGCGGCCAAACTTGGGATAACAGAGGAGAGAGTATCCCACAGGCTGGAGGGACTATAGTAATAAATCCCAAGTTCCAAGTTCCAAACAATACCAAAATTCGGACTCTCCAAATTCAAGGGTTTTTAGCAGTTCACTTGTCATCGCGAGGAGCAATAGCGACGAAGCAATCCCCGGGTAAGTAAGTGTGAGATTGCTTCGCGGAGTTTAGCCTGAGCAGATTCTTCGGTCGCTCTGCTCTCTCAGAATGACAAAAACGAAGGGCTCGCAATGAGATTCTTGATGTTTTGGTCCTTTGTATTTGGGGTTTTTGGATTTGTTTAGAATTTAGAAATTAGGATTTAGGATTTCCGCAAATGTAGCTACGAGGCTTTAGCCTCGCCCAGGATGCTACCCTAGGGCAACACTGAAAGGTCGCAGCCATATTGGTTGGTATTACACCATCCCCGACACAGACTTTGTCTGCCGGTGGTGCCATAACCTTCATCTTAAACTTTAGCAAGCAAGCTGCTGGTACTATAACAGTCAGAGCCGTTATCGCTGGTTCGGAGTGGTCAGGAGCGGTCAATTATACTATGGTCGGACCTTATGTGATTCCGGATATTCAGTACCTGAGACCTTTAACAACTTACCTACTGGAACTTATACCGTGAGCTACACCTCTGGCGGTCTTCACTCGGCAGTATTAGAGAAAATCACTCCAGTGCCAACACAGGTCTTGCCTCCGGGTGGTAACCTGAGACATTTATTTTGTATTTTGTCCCTGTGCTGGAAGGGGGGACGGAATAATAAGAAGTGGCCCTTTTAAAGGTCACTTAAGAGCGATTTGGTAGCCCAAGTTGTTCAATATATAGAACTTTTAGGGCAACCTTTGCCTTTGTCTGAGTTCGAGTCCACTAAGGTGGGGGACACTGGACAGTTCCCGAACTCGTATTTGAGAAGAAACAATTTATTCCAGCCTTGCAGCAACTCCTTGTCTTTTCTCAAGAGGACCGTTCAAAACGTCCGTCAGTCCGTGACGGTTATCGCTTCCTGATCATCTGATTTGCAGTTCAGAATATGCTTCAGAAGCTCCCGAAGACGTTTATGCTACGATCAGGCGAGGTCGAAGCGGTCAAGGTTCATTACCTTGTTCCAGGCCTCTATAAAGTCATGGACAAACTTCATCTGCGCGTCCGAACTTGCATAGACTTCTGCCAGAGCTCGGAGCTGGGAGTTTGAACCGAAGATGAGGTCGACACGGGTGCCGGTCCACTTGAGTTCGCCTGTCTCACGATCGCGCCCTTCAAACACGTCTCCGGCCTCCGATACCGCTTTCCATGTCATGCTCATGTCAAGCAGGTTCACAAAGAAGTCGTTGGTCAGCGTTCCGGGCCGCTTGGTAAAGACGCCATGTTGGGTCTGGCCGAAGTTGGTGTTCAGGACACGCATGCCGCCAATGAGGACCGTCATCTCAGGTGCCGTCAACGTCAACAATTGTGCCTTATCGACCAACAACTCCTCTGCCGACACGGAGTATCGGGCTTTTTGGTAATTGCGGAAGCCGTCTGCCTTCGGCTCGAGCACGGCGAAGGAGTCCACATCGGTTTGCTCCCGCGAGGCGTCCATGCGTCCCGGCGTGAAGGGAACAGTCACCTCGTGACCGGCAGTTTTCGCCGCTTGCTCTATGCCTGCACAACCGGCCAGAACGATCAGGTCGGCGAGCGAGACCTTCTTGCCACCTGACTGCGCCTTGTTAAACTCGCTCTGGAGACCCTCGAGGGTCTTCAACACTTTCGCCAGTTGGTCGGGCTGGTTGACTTCCCAATTCTTCTGCGGTGCCAGACGAATGCGGGCACCGTTGGCACCACCGCGCTTGTCGGAGCCACGGAAGGTGGACGCCGAAGCCCAGGCGGTTGACACCAGTTGGGATACGGACAGCCCCGAAGCCAGGATCTTGGCCTTGAGGGAGGCAATGTCCTGCTCATCGATTAACTTGTGATTCACTGTGGGGATGGGGTTTTGCCAGATGAGCTCTTCGGCAGGAACCTCCGGGCCGAGATAGCGCGCACGCGGACCCATGTCGCGGTGCGTCAGCTTGAACCACGCACAGGCAAACGCGTCCGCCAACTCGTCCGGGTTATCACGGAAGCGCCGTGCGATCGGCTCGTAGATCGGATCCATCCTCAGAGCGAGATCCGCCGTGGTCATTATGGGCGCGTGCCATTTGGACGGATCGTGGGCATCCGGCACAGTGTCCGCTGCGGCCGGATCGGTCGGAACCCACTGGTACGCGCCGGCGGGGCTTTTCACCAGATTCCAGTCGTAGCCGAACAAGGTGTCGAGATAGCTGTTGTCCCACTGGATCGGGGTCGGGTTCCAGGCGCCTTCGATGCCGCTGCTAATCGTATCACCGCCTTTTCCGCTGCCGAAGCTGCTCTTCCAGCCGAGTCCCTGCTCCTCGATGCCAGCAGCTTCGGGCTCAGGTCCCACATGGGATGCAGGGCCGGCGCCGTGGCATTTGCCGAAGGTGTGGCCGCCCGCGATGAGCGCAACCGTCTCCTCGTCGTTCATCGCCATGCGTGCGAAGGTCTCTCGAATGTCGCGGCCTGAAGCGACCGCATTCGGTTCGCCGTTCGGCCCTTCTGGGTTCACGTAAATCAGACCCATCTGCACAGCAGCAAGCGGATTTTCCAGATCCCGGTCGCCGGAGTAGCGCTTGTCACCCAGCCACTTGTCCTCGGAGCCCCAGTAGACGTCTTCCGGTTCCCAGACATCCTCACGACCGCCAGCAAAACCGAAGGTCTTGAAACCCATCGATTCCAGGGCGACATTTCCGGTGAGGATCATCAGGTCGGCCCAGGAAATCTTCCGGCCGTATTTCTGCTTGATCGGCCAGAGCAGTCGGCGCGCCTTGTCAAGGTTGACGTTGTCGGGCCAACTGTTGAGTGGAGCGAAGCGCTGCTGGCCTGCACCGGCGCCGCCGCGACCGTCACCCATGCGGTAGGTGCCGGCGCTGTGCCATGCCATGCGAATAAACAGAGGTCCGTAGTGGCCGAAGTCCGCCGGCCACCAGTCCTGTGACTTGGTCATCAGCTCACGGAGGTCCTTCTTCACGGCCTCCAAGTCCAGACTCTTGAACTCTTTAGCGTAGTTGAAATCCTCGCCCATCGGATTGGACTTGGAAGAATGCTGGTGCAGGATATCGAGCTTTAACTGATTCGGCCACCAGTCTCGGTTCGTTGTGCCGCCGGCAGTAGTTAGTTTCTTTCCCTTTTTCTTTTCCATCTATTTCCTCCTCTATAGATTAATTTAGAATTATGTGTCGCTTACCGTTAGTAATTTTCAGCAAGAAGTTCGTAATACGCCTGTGCATGTTTGCAGGCAGGGCATTCTTTCGGCGCTTCCGGACCTTCGTGGGTATAGCCGCAGTTTGTGCAGTGCCACTTCACAGGGGCTTTCTTCTTGAAGACCTCGCCTTTTACAATGTTTGCAGCCAGCTTACGGTAGCGCCCTTCGTGGAACTCCTCCACCTCAGCGATTTCCTTGAAGGAGGTCGCTATCTCGGCGAAACCTTCTTTCCTGGCGATTTGTTCGAAGTCGGCGTAAATAATGCTCCATTCCATCTTTTCACCGTCCGCCGCGGCTTCCAGGTTAGCTTTCGTATTTCCGATGATCCCAGCCGGGTACGCAGCTGTAATTTCCAGATCACCGCCTTCGAGGTATTTGAAGAAAACCTCAGCGTGTTCCTTCTCATTCCCTGCTGTTTCAGTGAAGACGTTGGCGATTTGCTCGTAGCCTTCATTGCGAGCAACGCTGGCGAAGAATGTATAACGGTTCCTTGCTTGTGATTCACCGGCAAATGCCTTTAGAAGATTCTTTTCCGTCTGGGTACCTTTGATAGATTTGCTCATTCAGTATCTATTCCTCCTTTTTATTATTTTGATGGTTGTTGACATTCTTTACATAAACCGCGAAATTCAGTTTGATGGTGTGAGATTTTGAAGCCAGTCCTTTCAGCCACTTTTTTATCGATTTCATTATTCACCGGCTCGTCTAAATCAAAAACCTGTCCACATCTCTCACATCTGAAGTGGTAGTGACTATGTCGCTTAACTTCAAATCTGCTCAAGGTACCATTAAGGTTAAGTACTGCGATAGATCCATCTTCCTGCAAGACTTGAAGGTTACGATAAACGGTTCCCTTGCTGATATTGGGTATTTCTTTTTTTACCTCTTCATATATCTCATCAGCTGTGGGATGAGCTCTGGTATTTCTCAGTACTCTGAGGATTGCTTGTCTTTGTTTGGTTTCTCTACGCATATTATCAGTATTAGTTCCTAATTTTATTTAATTTCATCTTATTTGTCAAGTACCTGCTCCAACCAGATGTGTGGTTTTGGGAATAACATCTTAATGTTACGAGTGGAAAATTAAGAAATTCGACCTCTTCATTAAAATCGAAGCTGAAGTAAGGTAGTGATATTACCTAAGTAGTGGGGCTTAATGGACGGAAAGAAGAACTTTTGTCCTGTTCTTCCGCCTCATCATATAGAATGTCGTCTGCTCTAATTGTAGAAACGAAGTGCTGTCAAGTGCAAGTGTTGATCCTTAAAGGGTCCAGATATAACGATTCGATATAAGGTGCAGCAAACAGCGTGGACAAATTTATACCAAAATTAGCTACGATTTGTAAACTTTTGCAAGCAGTTGGTAGCGCATACCGGATTCGAACCGGTGATCTCCGCCTTGAGAGGGCGGCGTCCTAAACCCCTAGACGAATGCGCCGTATAACCCTGATTTATTAACTTGGCTGGGCACTCAGGACTCAAATCGAACTTTTTGCGCCCTGACCTAACTGCAAGACTGCGTGATTTACTCCGAAAATCCGAGCCATCTTCGCCCAAACCTTAGAAATTATATCAGGCATGGGCATAAACCCACAAAACTTGCATTTTGGGTGGTATAATAAAGGACAAATTTAACCTATTATACTCTACGCTAAATGGTGGTACAATTATCTAGGGTAAGTTAACCGCCCTTGCAGCCAATTGTTGATATTCAGCGTTTGTTTTTGATAGATCAGCGCACCGCAGAGGACGACGGTCACCATGCAATTTAGAGGCCTGCTAGTTGTAATACCCCACAGTGGAATAATAATCCCTAACGAGATATCGCTTGATTCCCTTTCGAATGAGTCCCCAATGCTGATAAGAAATGTCGATTGGTACACTAATTGGCTCTATGATTTTCGTGACATTCTTGGCAATTCACAGTTGGCATTTCCCTATTGTAGCTTGATTCTTGAGGCTAACAGGCACCCTGGAAGACTGGAAGACAGTGTACCACTCAAGGACATTCTGGGTAAGCCCGTATATCAACATGGCCATGAGCCTGACCAAAAACTGCGGCAGTCTCTTTCCAGAAAATATCTGCACATGTTTCACCAAGATATAAGTGCAGAGATTGCTCGTGGCAAGATATTTATGCTCGATGGTCATTCCACGGTGACATCCCAGGGTATAGCGGACAATCAAATTGAGCTGATGAACTTCCAGGCTTCCAATCCGGATGGCACACCAACATACTTTTGTCCTGATATATTCATAGAAACTTATGCAAACGAACTGGCAAAAATGCTTCCCGGGATTAATGTTACCGTGAACGAGTCCAAATACGGTAGGGTCTATGGACATGTATGTGGCGAACATTCCATAAATGCAATGACCAGAGTCGGGAACAGGGTGCCTGCCATTCTACAGGAAACTAATCAGAAGCTTTATATGTGTGCAGATCGGACTCCGAATGTGGGAGCACTGGAAACGCTCAGGCGAGCTTTTGCCGAAGCCTTGTATCAGATGAGCAAGAAGATACATATACCAAGATGAGGAGATACACACATGATTAACATTCCATCCGGAGTACAGGCGTTTGACTTCGATTGCGGAGTAAAGGCATTACAACTTGTGATGGCCTATTATGGCATAGAAATACGGGAAGATGAGTTGATCAGTGAACTAAAATCCGACAACGACGGAACCTCTGTCGAGAATATGATTGGCGTAGCTAAGAAGAATGGTTTTGAAGTGATTGCAGGACGAGGGGTTTCTTTGGAAACAGTGAAGCAATATATCGAGAAAGGCATCCCGGTCATTGTATTGCTCCAGGCATGGGCTGAACGATATATGACTCTTGAGGACTGGAAGACAGATTATGATGATGGTCATTATGCTATTGTGATCGGATACCAGGACCATATTGTCATTTTCGAGGACCCATCGTCATTTAGGAGAACATGGTTGACAGAAGAAGAATTCCTTGCTCGCTGGCATGATATCAACCCCAGAACTGGCGAGAAATATGACCAATTTGCAATGGTGTTACTTGGGAAAGAACCTGTTAAGAAAGCGGTAGAGCATATGGATTAAATCACGTGGTGCCATTACATTAATTAATAAGTAACACATTGGAGAAGGTCAATTTCAATTCCCGATTCAGCTTCGAAAGAAGGTTCGCAGGACCCGGTGAAAGCACTCGTATTGATGCCAACCACGAGCTATTTGCCAATTAAAATTCTAATGGCCCAGCAGTTGTACTATTTCTTAAGTTAGAGTTGCATGTACTGGAATTATTGGCATTCCTACATAAAACCAGGCCAGCATAATCAAAGGTCCAGTACATATGAAACAAGTAACGGTCAGTCCCTTGTTGTTAATCAGACATAAGTAGAACTTGTCCGAAGAGTTACACAATAAGTTAAGAGCAGGAAATCCATTCTTGTTCCCGGACATAACAGCTCGATGTTTTGTTCGCAGCACACTAATATACCATCAGCGACTGCCGTCGCTGTCACCTCTGAACCACAAACATTATGTCTGTAGTGCCCGCCAATTTTTTTCACTACCCACGGTAGCCTTCTTTTGCTTGGACTGTTTGACTGAACTGACATATTCCATAATATCCTGTAGCATAGGCCTTGTCCTAGCCTACCCTTTAGAGTTATCATAGTTATATGAGAAAGGAAGAGCGGTGGAAATGAAGAGGGAATTAATCACGGTTGCAGTAAGTGGAGCCTTTGACCCAATGCACGTAGGCCATATTCGGTACATACGAGAGGCGGCCAAACTAGGTGACAGGCTAGTTGTGATCCTGAACAGCGATGATTTCCTGCTTAGGAAAAAAGGGTTTGTGTTCAGGCCGTTCGAGGATAGGAAAGAAATCCTCGAGAGCATTAAAGGTGTGGATGAGGTTATCGCGTCCGTGGACGATGACCAGACAGTCTGTAAGACCCTAGAATTGGTCAAACCCGACATATTCGCCAAAGGAGGAGCCCGAACGGGTCCCGAAAATATTCCCGAAGTAGAGACTTGCCGTTCCATCAGCTGCAAATTAGTCACGAACGTCGGAGGAGTAAAACTTCGAGCCGATAGGGAACTGGATTCGAAGATTAAGGAATTTGATAAGCATAAGATAGGCAAGGTGGAAATCGACTGCCCCTACTGTGATAACCATCCCATATTAAAAGAGAAGTGTCTCCATTGCAGAAATACAGGCAAGATAGAAGTAGGAAGGTCAGAGTAAAGGGGGGATGCAAGATGAAAATCAGCGCACGCAATGTCCTGAAAGGGAAAGTCAAAGAGATCAAACCGGCTGCAGTCAACACCGAAGTTACGGTTGAGTTAGCGGGAGGAATGTCGGTAGTATCTGTTATCACCAAAGAATCGGCGGATAAGCTGGGGCTCACCAAGGGTAAAGAGGTTTATGCTGTAATCAAGGCATCTAACGTCATGATTGCGGTGGACTGACTAAAATTATCCAGGATTGAACAGATTGGCTGATTGTCCACGCAGAAAATTCTTCTGCAGAATTTGATCTTATTTAATATCTCCTTTTATAGGTGCTTTGTCATATTCGTGTTGTGGCTCATAGTTCCAGAAGTTAATTGGATTGTTAGGATTACGTGTCCATAAACATCTCTTACCTTTTAGACCAACACGAAACTTCAGAACTAAACCGCGCTCGCCAGAGGCTTGAATTCCTAGCAACTAAACGAAAGAACATTAACCGCATGGCAGCCGAAGAGATTATTAGCTGGGATGAGTTTAAAGAACTCCGTGGTGAGTTGGAGAGGGAAGAAGCAGCCTTAAGATCACGCATAGATTTTATTACCAGACACCAGACTCTGTTTGCAGCTGATTTTGAACTGGCTCTTGATATAGCGTGTAATCTGGGTTGGCTTTATGAAAAGGGTAACCATGATGAGAGACGCTTGCTACTTGAAACCATTTTTAAGCGACTCTGCTTGCAAGAAGGACACATAGTGGACTACGAGCTTAACCCACCATTTAACATGTTCTGTGACAAAATCCAAGACCCTCGGCGGCCTGATAAATTACCTCCCGGCCCAAGAGTTCGATATGAGTCTTCAGTGGCTGGGGATCCAGGATTCGAACCTGGCCTTACGGATCCAGAGTCCGCTGTCCTACCGCTAGACGAATCCCCAACTTGCCGGGATTATAGCAAAGGGCTACTGCTAAGACAAGCCAACTTGCTAGTTTAGCAGTCTGGTTGTTATACTCAACTGAGAAGGATTGAGCGACTTTGGTTGATTGGCAGGCTCTGCAGCAGACTATCGGGATAACCTTTCGAGATATGTCTTTACTTCAGCAGGCTTTTATTCATTCCTCTTATATCAATGAGAACCCGAGCTTTTGCCTTCTTGACAACGAGCGCCTTGAGTTCCTCGGTGATGCCTTGTTGAGTTTCATAGTTGCTGAAAAGCTATATCACGAGTTTCCCCATTTTGGTGAGGGTGAACTGACTGAAATCCGCATTTCGTTGATTCGGCAGGAGACTTTGGCTCAGCTTGCTTTAACGCTTAAACTTGGTGATTACCTCCATCTGGGAAAAGGGGAGGAGGCAACAGGTGGGCGAGAAAGGCAAACCAACCTCACCGACACCTTTGAATCCTTGGTTGGTGCTATATTTCTTGACCAAGGGCTGGATACTGCTAGGGTTTTCGTTTTGAGCAAGCTTGACAGTCATCTTGAGAGGGTAAATGCCGAGGGAATAGGGCGAAACTATAAAGCTTTGTTACAGGAGTTCACTCAAGCTAAATTTAAGCAGCTTCCAACTTATCGAGTCGTGGAAGCTTCGGGCCCCGACCACGATAAAGGCTTTACTGTTGAGGTAGTGCTTGGAGACAGGGTGTTGGGGGCCGGCTCAGGGAAGAGCAAAAGAGCCGCTGAGATGGAAGCTGCCCGCTCAGCCTGGGAGAAGCTTACGGCCGACTGAGTCCCTTCGGCTGCTGTTGGATTACTGCCTCATCATGCTGGCTGCAAGACCATAATCTCAGTAGCCTCTGGCAGCCTGCCGGCTTTGAACTCCGTCTCGCTGGAATTTAATTTCTTCACGTTCTTCTTGCCAGCCAGAAAATCCTCAATCGTGTTTAGCGGCCAGTCACATTTATGTGTCTTGCAATGCATGGGTATGACGACTTTGGGCTTCAAGTCATCACTCACTGTGCTTGCCATCTTGGCATCAATGGTGAAGACACCGCCAATCGGGATGAACAATATGTCTAAAGCACCAATCTCAGCGATTTGTTCTTTGCTGAGCCTATGTCCGAGGTCACCTAAATGACAGAGCTTTATCCCATCCACAGAAAAGCAGAATATCGTGTTAGTTCCTCGTTCTTTTCCTTGTGATTCGTCGTGGTGGGTAGCGATACCCTTGAATTGAATTCCTTTGACGTTCTTGACACCGTTCCCTGTGATGACCTCAGGTTTGCCCGACACTGCTGAGATATTGTTGTGGTCAAAGTGGTCGTGGCTTACCGTGACGATGTCAGCAGCCTCGTTGATGGGCGAATAATTAAGACCGCTGCCTTGGGGGTAAGGGTCAGTTATAATTCTAAGCCCTGTCTCAGATGTAATCAGAAAGCAAGAATGTCCCAGCCATTTCAGTTTCATTGCAAACCTCCTCGTATTTAGTTTATGTACGGGGCAAACTTGGAGTCTGCTTAGCTAACCTTGCCTAGCTAAAGCCAAGGTGAGGTTAATCAAGGTTCGCACGCCGACCCCCGTAGCTCCCTTTACCAAATAGCCGTGCTCCTTGTCCCTGAAAGAGGTGCCAGCAATATCAATATGCACCCAAGGTGTATCTCCAACAAATTCAGCTAGAAACTGTGCTGCAGTGATGGCACCAGCCCACCGGCCACCACTATTTTTGATATCAGCTACATCGCTTTTATTCTGCTCTTTATATTCTTCGTGCATTGGCATCTGCCAGAGACGCTCCCCTGCATCAGCCCCAGCCTTGACTACTTTTTCTAGTAGCTCCTGAGAATTACCCAAGATACCACTGTAAATATCTCCGAGAGCTACACGGCAGGCGCCGGTCAATGTAGCCAGATCTACCAGTGGTGATAGTCCTTGCTTGACGGCATAACTTAGAGCATCAGCCAAGACAAGTCTTCCTTCAGCATCAGTGTTTACGACCTCTATGGTCTTACCATTCACGGCTTTCAGGATATCCCCCGGCTTGAGAGCATTGCCTCCGGGTAGATTTTCGGTAGCTGGAACAACGGCAGTAACATTGACCTTTGGCTTTAGCTGGGCGATTGCTCCCAAGGCTGCCATGGTTGCTGCAGCACCTGCCATATCACCTTTCATCTCAGTCATGCCCTCGGATGGCTTAATTGATATGCCTCCGGAATCGAAAGTTATACCTTTGCCGACGAAGCCCAGGGTATCAGAGGACGTCTTGCCACCTTTGTAACTTAGGACTATCAGCTTTGGCGGCTGGCGGCTTCCCTGAGCTACGCCCAAAAGCGCGCCCATCCCCTCTTTTTCCATCTGCTCGCGATCCAGGATGGTTAGACCAAGGCCATGAGTTTTTGCTAACTCCGCTGCCATTTTCGCCATATCGCTAGGCGTCATGTAATTGGCCGGCTCATTTATCAAATCCCGAGCCAAATTGGTAGCCTCCGCAATTACCCTCCCTTTTTTGCAGCCCTGCTCAAGAGCTGGTAACTTGGCCGCATCCCTTTCCACAATAAGAAGTTCTTCGATATCTTGGTTTTCAGGTTCCTTAGTCATATGCTTTTGGAATCTGTACAGTCCGAGGAGACTGCCCTCGGTTATGGCTTGAGATGCTGCCTCAGGCTCAATTCCACCAACACCAGCACCGTGGACGATGGTGGCTATTCGTTGGCAGTTTAGCCTTCTTAGAGAGCGACAGAATTCTGCGGCTAAACCACGAATCTTATCCGGAGTAAATTCCGACTGTTTGCCCAGTCCGGCAACAGCCACAATGCGTGCTGGAATCCTGCCCAGGCTATGGATGATGCTGATTTCATTAAGCTTTCCCTTAATCTCGCCCTGTTCAATAAGCTTAGTGATAGCTCCATCAAGAGCCTTATCCACAGCGCCTGTTGCTCCACCGGGGCGTTCTGCTCCTTCAAAAATGTTGACTACGATGGCATCAGCTTCAACGCTTGTAATATCGCCGGTGATTACCTTTACTTCCAACTCTGCCTCCTAAATGTTAAGCCAATACTTAATTTTTGGCCCCTCATATTTTTCTGGACCTGGTTGCCATCTATTTTATCCCATCCTGCCGTGTAATTAAATGCCTTCTTTTCGATTCACCGCCTCTGAAATCTCAACGATTTATGGTGCGCATTATCTTTTCAATCACAGGGGCGATGTCCCGTGAGGTATCGACGGCGAAATAGTTGCGTTGGAATCTTTCCGCTCGTGGTTCCATCCGCTTATATACCTCCCAATCAGCGTCTGATTTATCCTCTGGATTAGCCGCATTTTTTCGTGCTTGAAGGCGCTGATAGGCTACTGCTGGCGGTGCTTCAACGCGTACCAAAACCAGTCTTGCTCCGGTTCTGTCGCTAATTCGGTAAAGATGTTCCCGGTGTCGTTCTGAAAGGTTAGTAGCATCAAATATAATGGGTACCCCATTTTTTAGAAGCCATTCGATAAGGCTGTGACAGGCGGCGAAGAGCCGAGCACTTTCGGCAACGCTGTAATCGGGAGAGGGGGACAAAGTTTTACGCATCGCATCGCTCTCAAGAATACAGAAGAACTGTCTCTCAGCCAGTTTACGGCAGAAGAATGATTTGCCTGTCCCTGGCAAACCGCTAACGACTACGAAAGCGGGGTTAGCCATTGCTTCGGGAAGCGAGCCTAGACTTTCTTTCAGTTTCGTTAAATCCTGACTAAGCTGGTTTTGCTCCATGCGGTTTTAAGAATTATAGGATATTTCTCGAATTCATGCTATTATGTGTCTTTGTTACCCGGCAATGAGATGAAGTTGAAAGGGCGATATGGAGACTGGACATGAGGACATTGAAGAGCATTAAGAAAGAGGAGATACGGGATCTACTGGGTAAGGGATGGCTGACACACGATGGAGTGTGGTTCTATCAAACCGCAAAAGAATTCGGGATTGACAAAGCCAATGAATTAAATCGGGCAGCGATAAAATCCATGTCTGTGTTTGAAGTGGAAAGGCTGATAAGAATTCTAGGCGTAGAGCAATCGGTAGAAAGCCTAGATGAAGTCAAGAAGTTAATGCTTAACGGTATGGAAATAACTTTGCCAGGTTCGGTTTTCAGCAGATTTCATGTAACTGTTAATTCGAAAAATGTCTTGCAGTGGGAGTGGGAAAATAAAGAGTGTTTTGCTTATAAAGGCATGGAGCGAATGGGACTTCTAGATGGCTATGAGTGTGGTGTAATTTATAGAATTGAATGCTGGTTTGAGAATTTAGGAATTAAATTCAATACTCATCCAACGATTGGGAAATGTATGATGCATGAAAAGGGTTATTGCCGCGGAGCTTTTGAGTTCCTTTTCAATGGTTAGATGGCTATGCCTTAAGTGACCATGTCTTTGATGAGGGGTCTCAGTATTCGGCTCTAATATTTTTGGCTCTCTCTTAGCATCTTGGCCATCTTTGTAGCCCATATGAGGTTAGGTTGTCTGTGTGAGGCTTACTGTCTGACAGTTCACCGCCCTGGAAATCGCTGTTCTTCTTAGACCTTCTTGACTTGGATTTGTTTATGTTATAAACTAATGTTACGGAACTAGAGAAAATTTCCGTAACGAAATGCATAACGAAGATGGGATTTCCTTAAGAGATATAAGAATCGGGGCGTGCACGTCCCTGCTGAGCGTATGCCAGGACGGCTACTTCCTGAGCAAGACTCCAGTACCAGGCTTCGACAACAGTGAGGTTCTCGCCAGGATCAATGAGTGTCAGCCGCTCACTTCTATCGACGGCAGTTTCAAGAGTGAAATACTAAATACCGTATTTAATATTGGCCTGAACAAAACTGATGATAGGCCTTTGTGGATAGTCCCCAATTCCATACGCCATCGCAGATATGACCTGCTGAAGAAGAGGGGTAAGCAATTGATGGCTCTGGAATTGGAGCCTCCTGGAAGTGCATTGCACCGCCAATTCGCCAGCCTTATAAAGAAAGATGCGAGGGATATACTAAAATTCGCAAATAAATATGGCTTATTGAAGCGTCATCCGGTGCACAACCTGGTATTTAGAAACCGAAATACAGGTCAGCAGCTTCAACTGGGTGAATCCTTGCTTTGGTGGAAGGAAGAGATTAGGGTTTTGGCTAAATGCTTGCAATTATGGGATATGGTATTGGGAGGCGATAAAGAGCTGAAGAATACTGTCTTATGGCATCGAGACGGTATAACAATAAGACTTGGTAACAGCGATGTGCCATTTATAAGTAGAGCAAATATGAATCTCTTGGACAGATGGAGCAATGGGGATGCCAAGGGACCAGCATTATATTATCTTTCCCTTGAAGCGGACAGACGCTTACTTAACGCGTTAACCCCGAAACTGCTGCCTTCCCAGAACTCTGAGATTTATTTGTTTCCTGACAATTTGTTGGCCACGATATGGTTGATGTTTCTTTTGGAGATTAGTGGTAGAACTAGGTTTATACAGTGCCATAGTTGTGGTGAGTATTTTGATGCTAGAGACCCACGAGCGAGATTCTGCTCTACTCGTTGCCGGATGCGAAACTACAGAAAACGTAGGACACGCAAATCAAAGGGGCGAAAGAAGGTAAAAGAAGACGAGAGGGTTTAAATGAAACGCGTCCCTGGAGGGATTCGAACCCACGACCCGCTGCTTAGAAGGCAGCCGCTCTGTCCACTGAGCTACAGGGACTCAGATTGAGTGTAGCACAGGAAAAGTTGGCTGGCAAGAGTATAGGCGACAGTCTATTTTGGTTTCTCGTTGTATGTTCCGATGTGCAATAGTGGAATGAAAGTAGTGTCAGCAGAAGATGAGGCTAGCGCTTATGGGCTGCAGCGGCATGTTTTTTCCAGCGGGCAACATGCACATATGCTGCGCACCGGGCACAGTAATAAATTCTGGTGCTAGCTTTTTTGCGGCAGACTGGACACTTCATAGCTACTTTCCTGTCTCCTCATGCCCGCTTTTATCTTCTTTCTTGTCTTCTTTCTTGTCTTCTTTGACTTCATTCTCAGGTGCGCTTTTTTTATTGTCAGTCACGTAGAAACCTTGGCCTTTGAAGATGATAGGTACCGAGGAGAAAAGTCGCCGAGCTCCGTTTTGGCATTTGGGGCAAACGGCTATAGATTCATCAGAAAAGCTCTGTTTTAGCTCAAATTTCAAGTTGCATTTTGGGCATAGGTACCGATAAATCGGCATAACCAACCTCCTAATCAGCGGAGAGAATCGCGATTATAACCTGTATTACTAGCTGCCGATAAACAAATTAGCAATCTCATTTCCCGACTGCTAATTTTATAATAATTTTTAGTATTTAGTCAAATCCCGAGGAATGTTTCCGCGTCAGTCGCTAAGGCGTTATTACTTACTCTTGAAATTCGGCTGTCTTTTGCCAAGGAAAGCTCTGATACCTTCCTCGTGGTCTTCGGATCTCAAAAGGATGTTTAAAGCCAAGCTCTCATAGCGCAATTGGCTTTCGATGCTTGCATCCAGACTTTGGTATAGTCCCTTTTTAGCCAGTTGAATAGCTATGGGGGCCCCTTGAGTTATGGTTTTTGCCCACTCATGGGTGGTTTTCTCTAGCTCGGCTGTCGGGACAACCTCATTAACCAGCCCTATCTCCTTGGCTTCTTTAGCTCCAATGAATTTACCCGTAAAGATTAACTCGCAAGCCTTGGCTATTCCTACAAGCCTGGTTAGGGCATATGTTGAACCAAATTCCGGAATTAGGCCAAGACGGACAAAGGGCAGCGAGAACATCGCCTCTTCCGAAGCAATTCTAATATCACATTGCAAGGGGAGGGTTACTCCTATGCCGACGGCGTGGCCATTTATCGATGCAATCGTCGGCTTGGGCATATTTCTGAGCTGCAGACATAACCTTTCAAGCCAGCTAATAATATCAAAGCTTCCTTCGCCGCGTTTCCTTGGGTCTATGCCTTTCAAGAAGAGTTCTTTAACATCGGCTCCAGCCCAGAAAGCACGACCGGCCCCGGTGATGACTAATACCTTTGTGTCTTTATCCTCCTCGACATGTGTGACTGCATCGAGTAGCTCGGTAGCCATTACCTCGTTAAGTGCGTTAAGCTTTTCCGGACGGTTGAGTGTGAGCGTTGCAATACCCTCAGCTTTTTCCAAAGTGATTGTAGAATACGCCATTGTCTTTTACCTCCTGCTCATCGAGAAAGAATAAACGGGTGCGTAGTCGCTGTCAAGTTGATGCAGCTGTTTGTGGCGCTATGATATACTATTGTTGCAGATAGGGCAGGGTGTGGAGGGCGCTTTCCAAATAGAGTTCCCGTCTCTCCCGGGCTCGTAGCTCAGCGGCAGAGCGACCGGCTCATAACCGGTTGGTCGCAGGTTCGAACCCTGCCGAGCCCACCAATAGTTGGTTCTACAATGTCGCGAAAACAAAAGCTCGACCAATATCGAGGGCCTCTTTCTCCAGCCCAGATCGCGGATGGAATGAATGCTGCGATTGATAATGCTGCTCGTCTCGCCAATGATGCGAAAATACTCCTTGAGTCGCATAGTTATCCAAGTGCTGCTTCCTTGGCCATTCTCTCTATTGAGGAATCGGGGAAAGTTACTGTTCTGCGAGGGCTTGCTCTGGCGCGCGATGAATATGAACAGATGGATGCTTGGCGTGAGTACCGGAGTCATACCTGCAAGAATGCCATGTGGTTATTTCCCGAGATGGTAGCCAAAGGAGGCAGGAAACTCAATGATTTCAGCAAGATTACTGACCCTTCTTCCGACCACCCTTATGTCCTCGACAAACTCAAGCAGGTTGCTTTCTACACCGACTGTCTGGGCGCTTCTCACTGGTCTATCCCTCATGAGGTTATTGATGAGAAATTAGCATCTCTCTTGGTAGATATTGCATCGCTCCTTGCCAAAAAACACCATGTCACTACAAAGGAAGTTGAACTTTGGATTAAGTACATGAAACCTGTGTGGGGGACTAGCGAGGCATTTGAGAAGGCGGCACTCAAGAACTGGTATGCCGATATGCAGGTTCACGGCCTTGCACCTGTGGGTGATAAAGAAATGGCTGAGTTCGACTCCTTTATTGATTAGGTGGGGTTTGGAGGAACTTGGGGCCATCCCACGTCGATTGGTCGCAGGTTCGAACCCTGCCGAGCCCACCATTCGATTTATTCTGCTTGCCAAAAATCGATCTTCTTAATTAGCAGGCTCGCAAAAGCCAAATATTCTAACGTATTATAGGGGTCTTTTTGTTGAACTAGGTCATGAGCTTTGGGGTTTCTTATTCCCACCATAGCACCCATATATAAAAACTTAAAACCTTCCTGTTCATCTACATCAGATTGGGTCTTAAGGTCATTTAATTTTATACAAGGGTTTTTTTCACTAAATACTTCAGACATCAGAGCTTTGCCATCGTGTGACTTATCTGTTTTTTGCTTAACGAAATTATTGACAGCTTTGAAAGCCTCAAGAATGGCTGGAGCATAATGTCCATCTTTGAAAAGAGATTCACTAGCTTCAATTATTTTTGGGTGAAATTTCATCCTGTCGAAAATGTTATTGGCTTCGTTGTCAGCATGTTCTAGTTTCTCAGTCCTATCCACTAAAGGAATGTCCGGTACCCTTCTTCCCTGGCTATCTCTTAGGCCATTTTTAATATCGCTCTCCAGTTTCCCGATAGCCTCAGTAATAGCATCTATACAGAAACCTAGAGCAGTTAATATGTTAGGAGGATACCCATTACGCATTAAACCATCAGACCAACAGTTGTGAGGTGTGCCAAATTGAGTGTAGTATTGCTTACCAGTCAATCCCGTCACTAAATCTCTAAATGTGCCGGACTTGAGTACAAGTCTCCCCCTTAAGCTTTCCATATATCTCTTTTGGTTTTCCGATGGTGCTTTATTTCTTCTCAATAGCCTATCATAGGACTTAAGTTCCTTAAGGAAACTTTTTAATTCATCTATTATGCCTACACTTTGGTTTTTATTCATTCTGATTCCACATATACTATCAGGGATGTTTGGCTTCGAACCCTGCCGAGCCCACCAGGCCTACACAAGGCAACAGCATGTGGATTCTTTTCTTTGGGCGGTTCTTCCAGTTCATCGGTAGCTTGCTCAACAATAGAGGCCGCTAACTTGTTTATGTCGTTAGGTGTCTGTTTTTTACCTAATTGGAAGTTATCGCCAATGACAGGCTTCACATGTACAGTTTCTGTCGGTTGTAAGATGTTTCAAACCATCCGGTTTATTTGAGCTTCTTTTGTCAAAGGAACCTATTATCATATTGAAATACGTAAAATCGTTATTTTCATATCGTCTAAAAGTGGCATAGGCACAATGGTCAGCGATTTGAAGCATACGGGTAGCTTGACACCCTGCGAAATATGGAATGTCGACAATATTGCCAAGATATCCATACTTAGTGCCAGACTTTTGAAATTCTGTGATGAGGCGACGGTAGTGGTCTTCGTGCGCACGGTCTATAATCAATAAGCCCTTCTCTGGTTTGCCATGCTTGGCAAATCGCATCAAAAATGTATTGAATCTTTGACACACATCTTGGAATACATCATGTAGCACTTGCTCAGAATCTTTAACATAGAGGTCTTGTCAATAGGTGTGTAAATGTCAGGCAATGGCGAGCACCTCTTCCTGCTTAGTTTCGGTTTCTTCATTCCTCTCTCGGAAGCCAAACTCCAGGTAGACCTGCATCAGCTTCTCCGGGGAG
>VGNX01000010.1 GCA_016865855.1 Chloroflexota bacterium
AGAGGTTAATGGAGAGGGGAAGGTCATTCTGAGGGAGCCCTTCGCTTTTGTCATTCTGAGGAGCGAAACGACGAAGAATCTCTTATAGCTCAGGGTAAACTCCGCGACCGAAGAATCTTACCAGTGCAAAGGCAGACTTCCCAGAGTTCTACGGAGATTCTTCGTTTCGCTCAGAATGACCGAACCACCATTATCGCCCATGAGATTACCGATATGGGCGAATATAGAGATGTACTCCTGATACCCAGTGGCTCAGTCATATCAATTCACGAACTAATATCCAGCTCTTATATGTAGCTCATCGTGTTCTTTCTTTGTTAGAACACGAAGGTTGCTTGGGTCATTGTTATTTCGGTTTCGGTCTTTATGGTGTATCTCTAGGTTGCTAATACGGTGTACCTCATCATCTTTATCAGACCGACATCCACGACGCCGAATTATTTCTTCTCTTTGTTGCGGTGTCAAGTTTGACATGAATATCACCTCCTTTCTATCTCAATAATGCCTGTTGAGCACCAATAAGCCTATATTCCCCTGGCGCTATCTTTTCGAGCTTTCCGTCCGTTGCCATTTCTATGAGGAAACGTTGAACCATGGAATAGGCGGTTGTACGTTTCTTGGCTTTTGTAAAGCCTTTGGTATATAGAATGTCGGTTGCTTCGCTAGCTTTTATTTTCCCGCCACTATTTTGGGCAATTGTCACGAGTCTCTGTTTATGAGTTAGATTGGCTAGGGATTTAATCCACTCGGGTTCTCCTGCGGCCTTCCTGCCCGTATGCTTCAAATAGCTGTCGAGCGCCATTTCCCAAGCTTTAGCCTCTGCTTTCAGATTTTCTCTTTCACCTTCTAGGGCTTGAATTTGGGATTCAACGTTATTCAATTTGGACAACACATTAGATAGAAAGCGCCGGGTCTGCTCCTCCCATGAACCATTACTAGTAATCATTATTTTTAACCTCCTTTTACAATATTACTAGCTTGCATTTTTGCTCTCTGTCAAGTAACTGTTAAACCACTTGACAGTGTTATTTGGTTGTATGCTATTATTAATATAGTGTGGGGAGTAGGAGATTCGAACTCCTGGGCCTGGGTAAGCAGGCCAATCGTTTGTAAGGCGACTCGTATAAACCACTCTCGCAACTCCCCGGCCTATATTAGTAGCCCGCTAGGGAATTGAACCCTACTATGAGGTTTTAAAGACCTCCGTCCTGACCGATAGACGAGCGGGCCACCACGGTCATTTAGGAGTGGTGAGCTTCACAGGCGGCCACTCCTAAGTATTTAGTATACTCTTGAGGTTACACCCTGTCAAGTAAGCACCTAAACCGTTGTGAGGTTACACGGGAATGAAAGAGAAAGAGGAACGTAAGGGATTGCAACAACCTAAATAAAGTCCCGAGTAGTTAAGCTTAGACCCGGCAGAAGGGAGGCTCGGTGGAGGCTGAGGAAACGCCGGGGACGAGTGAGGTTACTCGGGATTTTTAATTTGCGGAGAGGTTAATGGAGAGGGGAAGGTCATTCTGAGGGAGCCCTTCGCTTTTGTCATTCTGAGGAGCGAAACGACGAAGAATCTCTTATAGCTCAGGGTAAACTCCGCGACCGAAGAATCTTACCAGTGCAAAGGCAGACTTCCCAGAGTTCTACGGAGATTCTTCGTTTCGCTCAGAATGACAAGACAACCTTAAAGGGTTGCAGATACATAAATAGAACAACCTCCAGTCACTCAAAGCCTGTATACGTTCCTACCGAATCGTAAGTGTATTCTCTTGTGTTAGAATCCCATACTGCAACGCCATTGGGAAATTTCCGATATAATTATTAGACCGTTATGAAAACCACTTTCGAGAGGATAGAGACAGCGTTAAGAAAAGCATTACAAAAAAGGGGTTCGATTTATTTTAGCTATACTGACGTTGCTTTCAAATATCCCTGGCTATGTTTTTATAACACGGGCCTCGTGTTGAAGGCGAAACTATTCAATGGCGCCATAATTCATATTATAGGTGACAGCCACGTAAGGCCCTTTGTGTTTAAAAGCCCTTTCTTAGTGCACCACATATCACAGGCAACGGCATATAATCTTACTAAGGACAACAGCTTTTCTCAATCAAAGAAATACTTGAGCTCATTCTTGCCCCGAATAAATAGAGAAAGGGACGTTTTACTTCTGATTTTCGGCGAAATAGATGCCAGGGTGCATATTTACTTACAGTACAGAAAAAACGACGGAAAGATAAGCATTGAGAAAATAATAGATGCTACCGTAGAAAAATATGGAGAGACGATAAGAAGGTTAAGGGATGACGGGTTTGCCGTATGTGTTCACGGTATTCCACCGGCGGCAAGAAAAAACTTCGTGTCTAACTTGCCCTTCCTTGGAACTCCGGAACAAAGGAGTGAGATATCCAGTATGTTTAGCAAGAAATTGGGTGAATTTTGCCAGCAAAATGGCATTCCTTACATAGATGTGCAGTCTGTTTCAGCTGGCGAAAACGGTTTTATAAAGAAGGAATATGTCGCCGACGAGGTACATCTTAACGGCAAAATAGTCCCCTTTGCCAGGGAGAGAATAGTCGAGGCATTCAAGGATTGCAGGAAATTCAATTAAAACATCAAGCCAAAGCTACCTCTAAAAGGTGGTTACTGCTTCGAGTTTGGTCTCTGGGTAGATTTGCTCTGGTTTGGGTGGCATGGGGCTGTAAACCCAGTTGACTGAGATGCTGCCGCACTGGATACCGCCTATGCGTTGTACCCCCTGATAGGTGCCCCGGAGCAGGACATCCTCCATATTGAAGGACATGCAGAAGAAGGCAACTGTGGTGCCTGCCGGTATTGACTTAATATCTTCAGTAAATGCCGAAGCTGCGAATACGACCTGTTCTGTCCCAGAGGTCTGGGCTTGAATGACAGGGACAATCATGGGATAGCCGTCTTCGGCAATATAAGCCAGGAATTTGAGGTTGGAGATTTTATCTATGAGCTGGCGAGTCCACAGGTTGAGCACTTCGTCTCTTCCCTTCTTGGGAGACAGCATCTTTGCCACCATGGTTTTCAAAGCTGCCTGCACTATGTTGCCCATGGGCAGGAGCTCCTTGCCGTATTGCTCGACGAGGTCAAGGTAATAAACCGTGTGGATGCCGAAATAGGCGTTGTAGCGGAACATGGGCATATTGTTGAACATATCGAATTCCTTGCCGCTTCTTTCGGTATGGGTGAAATTAGCTTTACCCTGCCAGGTGTTCCTGTCGAGCGTCAGGATGAGAAAGCCGGTTTTCGGGTTTTTTCTGATGTTGACTTTGCTTAAGCCCTCGGAAAATTGCCCGAAGACCAGCTCTGTAGGTGAGCTGGCACGCAGCGTGGAAAGCAAGGTGAGGTGAGGCAGGCCATCTTCGTTTATGGTGGCTAGAATCCCCACCTTCATCTCCGGTTCGAAGCTCTTTATATCTGATTCGGAGAAAGATTTGTAGATAGTCCTTTGATTGCTCATTTCTGTCTCCCCCTATTAATCTTCCACTCTTGTGGCGCCTGTGGCAATTACAATTTCAGGGTCAACGCCGGACAGCTTAGCGCATTGCTCCAGTTCACGCACGGCGTCTTTGGTCATAAGCGGTGTGCTGGCATATTGCCAGGCAATTCCCAGCCTTCGGTACTTATCCCGGCAGAGGTTGTTGAAGGCGCATAGGTCCCATCGCTGGATGACGCCTGCCAGGTTCTTGGTGATGAAGGCTCCAAGGCTAGTGATGTTATCACGCGTGGCCGTTGCTTCGGGAATGAGTGGAGTTCTAATCCACAGTATTTTCTCAGGAGCTCGCTTGACTATATAGTCACGAATATATATAAGATTGTCGAAGATCCTCTGGTTATGCAGTCCGGTGAAATCGTAATGCTTTTCGGGCTCGGCTTCCTTTAGATCAAATAGGACGATGTCGGTATAGAGCAGCAGCTTATCAAGGGAGCTGGTTGAGCATACACCGCAGGTATCAATGGCGGTGTTGACGTCCCTTTTTTTCAGGTGATGGAGCAAGGCGGCGGCGAAGTCGGGCTGCATAAGGGGTTCTCCGCCAGAAAGGGTAACGCCGCCGCCCGATTTCTCAAAGTATATCTGGTCTTTAATCAATTCCTCGACAAGCTCATCTAGGCTGACCTGTCTGCCCAGAAGCTCCATGGCATTTGCCGGGCAGGCTTCAGCGCAATCGCCGCAGCCGGTGCATAGCTCACGGTCGATGACAACTCCCTGTTCTGTCTTGGTGAGGCACCCTAGGGGGCATGTTTTGATACAGGTACCGCAGCCAATGCACCGATTTTCCAGCCACTGTATTTGGGGCTCCATTGATATGCTCTCGGGATTGTGGCACCACAGGCAGTGCAGCGGGCACCCCTTAAAGAATATGGTGGTGCGTATGCCAGGTCCGTCCTCGGTGGAAAACCTCTGCAAATGTAGTATCAGCCCCTTCAGGTCTTTATCTACATGCTCTAGGGCCGTCTCTTTGGTTATCACCCGTTCATTAGATACGGCGGTCTTTCTATTTCCCATGTTTTTAAGCCGCCTCCTCTATGTCATTGCGAGCGAAGCGAAGCAATCTCAATGCTATGTCCTCCCCCACAGATTACCACGTCACTTTGTTCCTCGCAATGACAGAAAAAGGAATGTTCCTCGCAGTGACAAATACACATTCTCATCTCATCAAATCTGGTGGCTTTCGCGGGCTATAATCTCATTCTGCAGTTCTCTACCGATAGCGGTGAAGTAAGCATTATAACCGGTAACACGAACCAGTAGATTCCGATAGTTCTCAGGATGTTTCTGGGCATCCCGAAGCATATCGGCATTAACCATGTTGATCTGCAGGCAACTCCCGCCGTTTTCCACGTAGCCATGCAAGAATGCCTTGAACTTGTTCTTATGTTCCGGGTCGCGGATGAGCGATGGGTTAAAAGTCATGGTGTGACTGGCACCATTGGGCAGCAGGTTGTAGTATTCCAGCCAGTCACCGTTGCCTTTGGGGTCTTTGCCGCCGATAACTTTCCCCACCGAGTTGACGTTGGCGGTTGGTCCGTTAATGTCAGCGCCGTTTGAGGGGCAAATGGCATTCGACAGGAATTTGCCCTTGGGTCTTCCATCAGGGCTCGCCGGCAAAACATACCCGTCGGAAATCCAGTAATTCCAGCTTAACATACCAGGGCGGAACTGCTTACCTGTAGGTTTGGACTTATACTTCCAGGTTTCTTCCGTCCATAATTCCATCACCTTTTTGCCCACCTCATCGGCGGTGTCATCATCCCTGCCGTATTTAGGCGCTTTATTGAGGGCCTGGGCTTGCAGCACCTCATAGCCTGCCCAGTTGGCTTTCAAAGCGTCAATTAATTCTTTCATGGTGCAAATCTTATTATCGAACACGAGGTATTTCACTGCCAGCAGGGAATCAACTGTGGTGGCATAAGTTACTGCCTCGAGGGTTGTGAAGCTGAGTTCGGCACCGCCCTCATTGATGTCCTTCCCTTTTTCAGCACAGCCTTTAACTAGGCACGATAGATAGGGTGTTGGCAGGAATTTCGCCCGTATCTCATCGGTGCTTTCATAAAGCTTGGCAATCTTTTTGACGATGTACTTCGTCTGGGTAACATAGGCATTCCAGAATTCCTCCCAGGTCTTGAAGTTCTCGGCATTGCCTGTATCATGGCCAAATCGCTTGCCAGGCTCAGTTTTGCCTGTCATCGGGTCGGTGTGGGGAATCAGGTCGTAGCCACCGGTAAGCGCCAGTTCGGCCGCTTTCAGGAGGTTAAGGTTAATATCAACGGTACCGGAGCGGTCGTTGCCGCACATCGTGTTTTCAAGGCAGCCGACAGGGGCATAATCATAGACGTTGTCTTTGTTGATAAGATGCTCGACGCCAGCTTTCTTGGCCTCCAGCATCATTCCGGCTATGGAACGCTCATCGAAATTCAAGAGGAAAGGCGCTCCCTGGCTTGAAGCGACCATATCGATGACTTTGTCATAGAGGCGGTCGGGAGTGTTTCTATGCAGCCGGACATTTGGCTTGGGCTCCAGGATGGGAGTCATTTCGTCAATGACCTCAAGGATGGCGTAGGTAAGGTCATTGGTCATGTCTTTCCCGCCAGGTCCCACGCCCGAGAGGGTAACTACCTGACCGAAGCCGGAGGTGATACCTTGATTTCCGCCGGTACGGATCATGGCATCGTAGACTGTATTTGAATGAATCCAGAAGCATTTCAATATTTCCTTGCCGAATTCCCTATCCATGCCTTCATTGATGGATTTCTGCCATAGAGGGTATAGATACTGGTCTATCCTGCCGAAGGAGAGGCCGGGACCGGGATAGCTTTCATCGCTTATGACGAGCATATGGGTGAGCCAGAGAGACTGCACTCCCTCCCAGAATGTCTGAGCCGGCTCCCAAGGCACCCTTTTGAGCAGTGCTGCCATCTGGAGCAGTTCGCCTTTTCTGGTCTCGTCAGGCTGTTTAGCGGCAAGGTCGGCGCATACCCGACTGTATTGCGCTGCCAGGTCGTGAGCCATGGTTGCCGCGGTCAGCATAGCCCTGAGCTGTGCGCCCTTTCTACCCTTCTTTTCAGCTTCAGGGGGCGCTTTATAATGGTAATCGATATCGGCGTAAATGCTCTTCCAGCCTTTTTCGATGACCGTTGCATAATCAGGGATAAGATGACCGCTGGTGGCGCCGACGTTCCCGTAGCCATGGCTGTGAAACCATAGGATAGCGGCGCGGATACCATTCTTGCCGTAGACCATCTTACTGTACTGCTTCGCCTCTTTTTTGGTGAGGCAGGTGGACGCCTGTAAAGCGAAGCGTGCCCCGGCAATCAGGTCGCCGGGCAAAATTTCGTGCGTCAGGTAATGCACCATCACTTCTTTGACAAACCAGGCGTGGCGCTCCGGCAGGCTCCATTTCCAGAAATCGGGGTGTAGCTTAACCTTTTTCGCCGTCTGTTTGAAGGCGCCGGTGAAGGTCGAAAAGAAGGTATAGGTCTCGGGGACAATGTAGTATTGCCCTTCCTGAAACTGGAAATCCCAGGGTGTTCCTGTGGTCCAGCCGGTAAATTCGTTGTTCCACTTCCGTTTAAGGCCCTGGAAGTAATAATCACGGAGCCATTTAATTCGTGGTGACAGGCTCTTCGGCTCCTTAATGGCAAATTTTGGTTTTTCAGGCGTCGCTGTGGTCATGATATCACCCTCCCTTTAAAAGTTAGACTGCCTCGATGCAGCAAACCAGCAGTTCAAGTGGTGTACCTATAGAGAAACTATAGCACAAGCAGGGTAAAACTAACAAACACTAAAGCTAGGAAGTTTATTTGTCACCCTGAGCGGCAGCGAAGGGTCTCTGAGATTCTTCGCTACGTTCAGAATGACAGGGCGAAGGGTTCCACGAAGAATGCCATGCGAGTTTGCAGAACACCCTCTACATATTCGTTGAGATTTTTGCTATGATAAGAATAGCCTGAAATTCGGTAACGTCTTTAATACATAAAAACTAGGGAGGTGGGTTTGACATGGCAAAGAGGACATCCACGGATTTTTTGGCACACATTCTACTCCTGCTAATGGCGGCGAACTACAATCTAAAGCCATCGCTTAGGAAATACCTCAAAACCGAACACGGTTGGCTTGATTTTTCAGTCGGGGTTAGAACGGAGAACAATACGGTAGAGCGGGCTATTATTTTTAAAGACGGCAAGGCAAAAGTTCTAAAGAACATCCCTGGAGATGTCGATACGACGCTCATTTTTGCCAGAGATGAAGTTGTCAAGGAGATGTTACGGGTAACTCCCAATGAAATGCTTAACATGCTTTTAAAGAATAAATTGCGGATTGAGGGAAACTTAAACTATATGCAACTCTTTAACTTCTTAATGTCGCTGCTTTTAGGGAAGAAACATCAGAAGATGATGGAGAAGGAAAAAGCTGAAGATGCGCAGCGACGTGCTAAGGAATCACCGGTGGCTGACCCAGTGCTCAGCCAGGAGATGAGCCGACGAAGAAAATATCGCCTCGTGGGTGAGAAAACGGACCCGGGAGTGAAATATCTTTCCGACCCGTATTTGTCAAAATATGACCTGGATGATTTCCCGCGATTAAAGAAATTCCTCGATATACACTTCAATACCAGGCCCGAGATATGCCATGAACGCCCGAAGCTTATTACCGACTGGTGTCTGGAAAACGGTTTTGAAGTGGATAAGGAAGGAAAATCCTGGGTTCCAGAACTGCGTCAGGGATACATGTTTAAATACTTGATGGAAAACAGGAGGCCCATTATTCGCAAGGATGACCTTATTGCCGGAACAACTACCACAAAGGAGATCGGGGTTGTCATCTACCCCGATGGTGTTGGAAACATGATATGGGGTGAACTGTTATCAACACCAAATAGAATTCTCAATCCCTATAACATATCTAAGGAGACAGTAGAGGTACTGCATCATCATGTCTTCCCCTACTGGGTAAAGAGAAATTTCCGGGGATGGGTGAGGGAGAAATACCATAACCCGCTGTCTCAGCAGCTCGATGAGCGGTTTGCGGTTTATTTTTTGTGGAAGACGGTCGCGATCTCACACACAATCCCGGATTTTCCGAAACTCTTGGCAAGAGGCACAAAAGATATTATCCGGGAGATCAGAGAGGAATTACAGAAAGATTCCTCAGCAGATATGCAGAAAAAGAATACCCTTGAGGCGATGATTCTGTGTTTAGAAGGGCTGACTGCTTATGCTAAAAATCTCTCTGCTCAGGCAGCCACAGAGGCACGGATGGAACCAGACCTCAGGAGGAAAGCTGAACTGAGATGGCTTGCCGAAGTATGCGCTAAGGTTCCGGAGAATCCTGCAGAGACCCTTGATGAGGCGATTAATGCCATGTGGATATGCTGGGTGGGACTTCATATGGAAAATACCAATGCCGGCCTGTCGCTGGGCAGGCTCGACCAGTGTCTTCAGCCATATTTTCTCGCTGATATGAAGAAGCTTACCACCGATGAAGAGAGAGAGGAATATATTAAAAAGGCTATTGAGCTGGTGAGCTGTTTCTATATGCGCTGCACTGACCATCTTCCTCTTGTGCCGGACATCGGTAACTATTTATTCGGCGGCAGCTCTTCCAACCAGGTGATTACCCTGGGTGGCGTCACCTCCGAAGGTGAAGATGCCGTCTGCGATATGACCTATATTTTCCTTAAAGTAACCGAAATGCTCGGCATTAGAGACCCCAACGTGAATGTGCGATTCAATAAAAGCAAAAATAGCAGCACCTACCTCAAGCGTCTCTGTGAGGTGAACCTGATTACAGCAGCAACTCCTTCGATGCACAACGATGAGGTAGTGATGGCGTCTCTGGAAAGTTTTAATTATCCCATTGAGGATTTAAGGGACTGGTCTGCTACCGGCTGTGTAGAGCCGACGCTTTGCGGGAAGCACATGGGACATACCAATTGCATGATGATGAATATGGTTGCGGCACTGGAGATGGCGCTCAATAACGGCAAGCATCCACTGATGAACTGGGAAGTTGGGCCAAAAACAGGAAGCATCGAAAATGGTGATTTCAAGACCTTTGAGGATTTCTTCAATGTATTTAAGACCCAGTTCAAGTTCCTGATTGATAAATCGGTAGAATATAACAACATGCTCGGCGAGGCGCACCAGGTCTTAAGGCCGACACCTTTACTATCGGCGCTGATTGACGGCACGATAAAGAAGGGTAGGGATGTTACCTATGGCGGCGCCAGGCACAATTCCTCCGGCGCTGCCTGCATCGGTCTGGCTGATGTGACCGATTCTTTGATGGTGATAAAGAAGCTGGTATTCGATGAAAAGAAGGTTGCCTTTAAGGAGTTAAAAGAGGCGGTAGATACGAACTTTGTGAATCATCCAGCATTACATGCCATGGTGACCAAAAAGGTGCCTTTCTTCGGTTCAGGCAGCGATGAAGCTGTGGAAATCGCCAACAGGGTGGCTGAATTTGCCCACGATAATTACTGGAATCATTTGAATTACAGGGGTGGGCATTACACTGCTGGCTTCTGGTCCATGTCCAATCACGTTGCCTTCGGTACCCTCAGCGGCGCACTGCCTTCAGGCAGGCTTGCCTATAAAGCATTTACGCCGGGGCTCACGCCGGAACCGAATGCCTCTAAGAATCTTCTGGACAATATACGTGATGTGGCGCGCTTGAATCCGAGGAATATGAACAACAACATCGCCTTCAATATCAAGGTCGTTCCAGGTGCACAGGATACCCACGAACAGATTGTTAATAACATGTATTCTTATGTGAAAACATATTGCGACCTGGGCGGTATGCAGATACAGATGAATGTAGTCACCTCGGCGATGCTGCGAGATGCCATGATGCACCCGGAGAATTACAGGAACCTGCTGGTGCGCATATCCGGCTACAATGCCTATTTCGTTACGCTGAACAAAGATATGCAGGTAGAGCTCATCGAGCGGGCGGAATATGGAATATAAAAAGCCCCTCATACTCGACGTAAAAGGTAATTCTCTCGACGACGGCTCGGGGATCCGCACCGTCATCTTTTTCAAGGGATGCCCGCTTTCCTGTGTGTGGTGCCATAATCCTGAAGCCAAGTATGCCGAATTTGAGCTGTCCTGGGATAGCAAGGAATGCATCGGCTGTAATAGCTGTGTAAATGTCTGTGAACTCGGTGCCATTTCACGGGGAACCCCAAGTTTTGTTGACCGAAAAAAGTGTAATTTATGTTTTAAGTGTGTTGAGGTGTGCCCTGCTGTGGCGATGACAAAGGTGGGTCGCGCTATGGAAATCGATGAGATCGTCGAGGTGGTTAAAAAGGACATCCCGTTTTTTGATAACTCCGGCGGTGGTGTAACCCTCTCCGGTGGTGAACCGACATTATTTATTGAGTTCGCCTCAGATTTACTTAGAAAATTAAGGGCGCTCGGCATCCACAGCATTATCGAAACGTGTGGTCAGTTTAATTACGGTCCTTTTATGGAATTGATGTACCCTTATTTAGACGCAATATTTTACGATATTAAATTGTTCGATCCTCGGGAGCACGGGAAATATTGCGGGGTGGACAACAGCCGCATACTTAGCAATTTTGAAAAACTGTATCGGCTGTATCATGAGGGTGGCATTGAGGTGTTGCCTCGGATTGCTCTTATCCCGGATATCACAGATACCCAGAAAAATTTGAAAGACATCGCTCTGTTTTTAAAGAAGAGCGGGGTTACCAGGGTGGCGCTTCTTCAATATAACCCCCTGTGGGTGGAAAAGGCGAAAAAGCTCGGCGTTGCCAATAGTTATGCCGAAGTAGAGAAAATGACTCAGTGGATGGCTCGTTCTCATGTAAAAGAGTGTTTTGCCATATTTGATGATTTTGAGGTAAACACACTTACTACTGGTGTGCTGGCTTTTAGGGGAGCCAATCGCCTGGTAAGTCGCTGCTAAGGGCGCGTTTTGGCGTTTGGTTGAACTCTAGTAGTGAGGACGAAACATAATAAAGGAGTTAACTTCGTGAAGCAGGAAATTATTACCGACAAAGATAAGGCGATGGCCCAACGTTGTGTGGAATGTCCCGTGTGCGCTCACGCCCGAAAAACGCAAAAAGGGCTGGCCTATTGGTTTGTCAAGAAGATCGAAGGCGGCATGTGTCCATACTGCAAAGCGTATGAGAAGGTGTACGGCAGAAAGGCTCACGAGCCCGTGCCAGCACAATGAGGGGGTAGTCAATAAAGCAGGTTTGGCTGACTAAAGTGTAAATTACTCGGTTGTGGCAGTGTTATTGGCGGCATCCACACTTCTGTACCCTATGGCTGCATCGCAACAAATGCTCGAGTTTGTGACCATGAACTGGCACTGGATATTGCTAAGCGTAATAGTCCTTACTGTGTTGGTAATAGCTCTCCTAGCCAAGCCTATCCAGGTGGGACTTAGAACCACCGCTTTTATATTAGATCTGGGTGTCAGCTATAAGTGGAATGCCAAGGCTATACCGAAAAACATTCTTATCTCCGAGGTTACCTATCGCTGTGGTGACAAGGATATCGTCGCCAATTTATACCGTCCCAATGACCAGCGCCGACATTCCGGTCTGATCCTGGCCCATGGTGCTGTCGAAGGAGGCAAAGATGACCCTGCATTAAGACTAGCAGGCGGAAGCCTGGCCCGCGCCGGGTACGTGGCTCTGGTGCCGCAGTTGGATAACCTGAGGAATTTTCGGCTTCACCAAGATGATATAGACGCCTTGGTCGTCAGCTTTCGGTATCTCGCAAGACAAGAGTTCAGCAATGGAAAGATAGGCATACTGGGCATCTGCCTCAGTGCCCCGCTGGCGCTGCTGGCTGCCACCGAGCCAAGTATTAACCGGGATGTAGCCGTTATCAGTTCTTGGGGTGGCTTTTACAACATTAACGACTGGCTGCAGGCTGTTATTTCTGAGCGCTATATTGATGAGGGTACGGCTAAACCGTGGCGGCCGCGTACCGTTTTGATAGAAGAAACTCCGAAATGGCTGATTGAACTGTTGCCTAATGCTTCGGACAGAGTTTGCATTGAGGAAATGCTGAGAGGGAATTCCACGGATTCTGCTAAGAGCAACCTCTCCCCCTCAGGACAGGCCATGTATGAGCTACTTACTAATCGTGACCCTGAGCGAGTAAAAGACCTCTGGGCACAGCTCGACCCTGAAGTACAGCAGACTCTTAATAACCTGTCACCCCACCTGAAGATTGCTCAACTCCGAACAAAAATAGCTATTATCCATACCTTTACGGATGATGTCATACCCTGGGTAGAATCCTGCAAGCTCGCCGGTGCCATCAAGGATGGAAATAAGATTTACTTCAAGGTCTTCCGCCAGTTCTACCATGTCAGCATCGAGGACCTGTTAAAGGCGCGTATATCCAATCTCTACAATGTCATCTCCGAGGCTGTCCAGTTCTATCTTTACATGTATTCTATCCTTTACCAATTATGAAGATGAAAGAAGCCCATCTATTTGCCTGTATCCGCAGCGGTGGGATGGCAGCCGTAGTTATTGGTCTCCTGCGCCAGGCCGCACATTGACGCTTGACACTGTTAGTCACTATAATGGGCTGAGCGACGCAGCGAACAGAGAGGCTGTTAAAGCTGGTGATGTGCAGATGGTGTCAAGCACTGTTAGGCGTCATAAGCTTGACACGCCCTCTGCAGAAGTATTGGTGTAATACCTCATGAAGGTACGAAAGTTCGACTGGATTGTATTTTACGCACTGTGGGTTCTCTGGGTCTTCCTCTTGCCATTCATGTATATTTTGGCTGCTTTGAGAACTCGAAAGAGTTGAGAGATAGGAGTTCCAACCTTCAAAAAAACTGCGTATTTTGATGACAGCAATAGTCATCGTGATTTGGCAAATTGTGGGAAAAAGGAGGTAGGCGCATGAAACACAAAGAAGGCAAATTCAAAGGGCTCAATAACTTTGACCTGTATTACCAGTACTGGCTGCCGGATGGCAGTCCCAAGGCGGTACTGCTGGTCGCCCACGGCCTGGCTGAGCACAGCGGCCGCTATAAGAACCTGGTCAATTACTTCGTCCCCAAAGGCTATGCCGTGTATGCGCTTGACCATCGAGGGCATGGCAAGTCAGAGGGCACACGCTCCTATATTGACCGGTTTGATGAGTATCTGATTGACTTCAAAACCTTTTTCGATAAGGTGCGCAAGGAGCATCCCGATGCCAAGATTTTCCTCGTTGGTCACAGCATGGGCGGAACGATTGCCACTGCTTATGCCCCTGAGCACCAGAAGGAGCTGGCCGGGCTCATCTTATCCGGGTCGAGTCTGGTAGCAACTGCTAGCGTATCGCCAGCGCTACTTGCCATAGCCGGCATAGTCGCAGCGGTGCTGCCAAAAATAGGTGTCACTGTCCTTGATGCTTCTACTATTAGCCGGGATAAGGCCGTTGTGGATGCCTATGTGAACGACCCGCTTGTCTATCGGGGCAAGGTTCCTGCCCGAATGGGTGCTGAACTGGCAAAGATGTGGAAGCAACTACCCGAGCGGATGCCGGAGATAAAGTTGCCTGTCCTGATTATGCATGGTTCCGCTGACCAGCTATCTGACCCGGCAGGCAGCAAGCTGTTGTATGGACGGGCAGGTTCAAAAGACAAAACACTGAAGCTTTACGAAGGTTTCTACCACGAGATCTTCAACGAGCCGGAACATAAGCAGGTCATGGCCGACGTAGAAGTCTGGCTGGCCGCTCATATCTAGTTTTCTGTGTAGTTGCGACCCTTCAGGGTCGCTGAGCGAGGCTAAAGCCTCGCACTACGTTAGTAAACATCTCCATGTTGTGAGAAAAGGAGAGAGATGGCTGATTGTCATTATCACAAAGAGAGCATTGCGAAATTAGGCAAGTTATACGAGCTGAAACCTGCGCTTTTGCAGGCTTTTATGGATTTCGATGGCAAGGTCTTCGCTGACGGAGCTTTGAGCACTCGGGTCAAGGAGCTGATTGCTGTGGCTGCTGCCCACATTACTCAGTGCCCATACTGTATTGATGCACATACGAAGAGAGCGAAGAAAGCAGGCGCCTCGGCTGAGGAACTGGCTGAAGCGATATTTGTCGCCGCATCATTGCGCGCCGGTGGTGCTCTGGCACACAGCTGTATAGCCATCGAGGCTTTGGAAGAGAACTAGGGCCGCACCGTTAGCATTGCATCCAACCCTAAATGTCCTCTAGGAGAACGGTTGTCGGCTTGCCCTCCTATATGATATACTGCGCACGATATTTGACCCTTTGTTGAGAGCTATTTATGCCTGCCAAAGGCTATATCTTAGTCATAGACCAGGGAACCACGGGCAGCGCTGCTCTCCTCTTCGATGAGGAAGGCCAGATAGTTTCCAGCGCCGACAGTGAAATAAGCCAGATCTATCCTCAACCCGGCTGGGTAGAACACGACCCCAAAGAGATTTTCCGCACCTCTCTAGTTGTGGCTCAAGAGGCGCTGCAAAAGGCGGGGGTGTCCGCCTCTCAGGTGAAAGGCATGGGCATCACCAACCAGCGGGAGACTACTGTGGTATGGGACCGCCGCACCGGCGAGCCGGTGAACAATGCGATAGTCTGGCAGTGCCGCCGCACCGCCCCGCTATGCGAAGAGCTGAAAGCAAAGGGGCTAGCCCAGACCATCAGGGAGAAAACGGGACTGCCTATAGACGCCTACTTCTCTGCCACCAAGCTGCGCTGGATTTTGGACCATATACCTGAAGGGCAGTGCCGCGCCCAGCAGGGCGACTTATTGTTCGGAACGATAGATAGCTGGCTCGTCTGGAATCTGACTGGTGGCGCCGTCCATATTACCGACTACAGCAACGCCTCCCGCACTATGTTATTTAACATCCACACTCTTGAGTGGGACAGAGAGCTTCTTGCTGTCCTGGACATACCAGAGGCTGTTCTTCCCAAAGTGATGCCTTCCAGTCAGGTTTACGGTGAGACTGCTGCTTGCCTGCTGGGGGATGCTCGGGTGCCTCTGGGTGGCATAGCTGGCGACCAGCAGGCAGCCCTGTTTGGCCAGGCATGTTACGATGCCTGCATGGCCAAGAACACCTACGGGACGGGCTCCTTCATCCTGCTCAACACCGGTGACAAGCCGATTCCCTCTGAGAAAGGCTTGGTGACAACCATAGCCTGGGGACTGGCGGGCAAGGTCGCTTATGCCATGGAGGGAAGCATCTTCATCACCGGCGCTGCCGTCCAGTGGTTACGGGATGGCTTGGGCCTGATAAAAAGCGCTGCTGAGAGCGAGCCACTCGCCCGCTCCGTTCCTGATAACGGCGGGGTTTACTTTGTTCCTGCTTTTGTGGGTCTGGGTGCTCCTTACTGGGACATGTATGCTCGGGGCACCATCATCGGTCTAACTCGGGGTACCACCGGAGGACACCTGGCAAGGGCTACCCTGGAGGCTATTGCCTACCAGACTCGGGATGTAGTAGAGGTGATGAGCGCCGAAGCCTGCCTCCAAGTGGCCTTGCTTAGGGTGGATGGTGGTGGCACTGCCAATGCTCTCCTGATGCAGTTTCAGGCGGATATACTGGGGGTGACAATTCAGCCGGCGCTGGTGGCTGAGACCACGTCTCTAGGAGCTGCTTACCTGGCGGGCCTGGCGGTGGGTCTGTGGAAAGATACCACTGAACTTGCCCGAATGTGGCGTGCTGCTGAGACCTACGAACCAAAGATGTCAGTCGACCAGCGCGAGACCCTTTATGCCGGCTGGAAGCGCGCTGTGGAGCGCGCCCGCGGTTGGGTCGAAAGCTGAGTGTCAGGAGATTGTTCATTTATGTAGCTGCGAGGCTTTAGCCTCACCCAATGCGACCCTGAAGGGTCGCAGCTACATTGAGGATATATTATTGTTAAGAGGCTGTCCGAAAACTCTAACTGGCAATCTGCCTCTCCCACTTTGTGGGAAAAATTATAGCTCATTGGTGATACACATTAAACATGTAGCCCCGAGGCTTTAGCCTCGGGAGCCCGACTACATTGAGGATATACTATTGTTAAGGATTCTCGAATCAGGAGAAACTAAATATGAAAAGAGATTTTGACGCCATTGCCAGGGAGAAATTCGACCTGATTGTAATAGGCGGCGGCATTATAGGCACCGGCATTGCCCGGGATGCGTCTCTCCGCGGTATAAAGACTTTGCTCATTGAGAAGGAAGACTTTGGCTATGGTACCACTTCTCGTTCCTCGCGCTTGATTCACGGAGGACTGCGCTACCTGCGAATGCTGGAGTTTCACCTTGTGCGGCAGGACTTGCGTGAGAGAGAAGTTCTATTGAAAATTGCACCTCACCTGGTACATCCCTACCCCTTCATCATACCCATAGCCAGCCTTTATTACCAAATAGCTCTGAGTATAGGCGTGCGACTGTATGATGTGATGGCTTCGAGCAAGTCTATGCCCTCCCACCAGCATCTCTCACGACGCGAGGCTCTGGAGATGGAGCCGGAACTTGAGGAACTGAAAGGCCTGACAGGTGCCATACTCTACTACGATTGCCAGGCGCCGTTTACGGAGCGGCTGGGCATAGAGAATGTGCTCTGCGCCGCGGAGCACGGGGCCACCATCATAAACCATGCTCAGCTTACCAGGTTCCTCAGAGATGGTAACGACGTGTGCGGCATAGAAGTGCTGGATTGCCTATCAGGAGAGGCCTATAGAGTGAAGGCGCGGCTGGTGGTCAATGCCGCCGGGCACTGGGTTGACTGTGTCAGGGATTTGCTCCACGGCGGCCCGGCCAGCACGGTACGCCGGACCAAGGGCATACACCTGCTCACCCTAAAGCTTTCACAAAAGGCTCTGGTTCTCTTTTCTCCCGTAGATGGTCGTCTTTTCTTCGTCATGCCCTGGCTGGACTACACTCTCATAGGCACCACCGATACCGATTATTGCGGAGACCTCGATGCTGTTTGTGCTGACGAAGCTGACGTGGTCTATATGCTGGGTGGACTCCGCCAGGTCTTCCCTAAGTTGCGTAAAGAAGACATATTTTACACTATCGCTGGGTTGCGTTCCCTGGTTCATATTGGCGGTGAAAAGCCATCGGACATTACACGTGAGCACAAGGTGCTTGACCATAAACAGAGGGACGGCATAGAGGGCTTAATCTCGGTGCTGGGAGGCAAGATAACCGCCTACCGCGCCGTGGCCAAGGACGCTGTGGACATGGTCTGTCGCAAGCTGGGCATGGAGGTAAAATGTACCACGGCGGAAGTTCCTCTGCCCGGGGCACCGGCCGTGTCACAGAAAGCGGTGGCGAAGGCGGCTAAAGAAAGCGGTCTATCTGTGGAGACGGTAACGCATCTTGCCGACCTCTATGGCTCACGCCTATCGCAAGTTTTGGAATTGGTGCGTGGTAATAAAAAAGGTGGGCAGCCTATCTGTTCTCATTTTCCTGATATACTGGCGCAGGTAGAGCACGGCGTGAAACAGGAAGGCGCACTCATGGTGAGCGACTTCCTGCTCCGCCGCGGCGCTGTAGGTTTAGGCCCATGCCAGGGGTTGGATGCTGTGGACACGGTGGCCCAGGAGATGGGGCGTCTCCTGGGGTGGAGCAAAACTGAGCAGCAGCGGCAGGTTGAAGCTTACCGTGCCCAGGCAGCTCTATGCCAGCGCTTCAAGGTGGGGACTGGGGCTAGGTAACACGCACATTAGATAGACCGCCACTCGTAGTTACAAGCCTTTTTCTTTTAGCCAGCTCAATATGCGGTCGGCCACAGCCTGCCAGCCGGCTTCCAGCATCATGTCATGTGCCATATCCGGGAAAATCTCTACCTGAGCGCCGTAGGCCTGCGCTGTCGCCTCGATCGCTCTGGGGTAGAACATGGTGTCCTTGTCCGCTCCCAGTACAAGCATGGGCATTTTGAGTTGTTTGGGCCGGGGTAAATCGAGCCCCAGCATATCTAGAAAAGCGCAATAAGACTCGTCTTGCATGCGAGTAAAGTAGCTTGCCAACTTCTCCTGAGGCATGTCCGCAGAGAAGAAGGCTTCTTGCATGAGGCTGGGTGCGCCGATGATGGGATACAGGCTTAGTGTCAGGTTGGCTTTCAGGAAAGCCAGCGGATGGCGGCGAGCGATACGCAAGGTGGTGGGAATCACACCTGTTGGTGGCGCCGGCGCCAGCAGCACAGCCGCCGGGGCTTGATTTGACTCCAGGTATTTCTGGACTATCAAGCCGCCCATGGAATGTCCCACAAGTACCGGCGGTTTCTTTAGTTGACTCACCACCTGGACTACATCAGCTAGATAGTCACGCAGGCGAGTCCATCGGAGCCGTTTGCGGCCTTCGCTGGCACCGTGAGCACGCAGGCTTAAAGCGTGGGATACGTAACCGTGTTTTGCGAAATAGGGCAGAAAGTGTTCTGACCAGCACCAGGCACCGTGCCAGGCCCCGTGGACAAAGAGGATTGGCGTTGGGTATGCTTTGCCTTTGGGCTCTTTGGTGACAATTTCCAGTTTCATGGCTAGGCCTCCTGGCGAATTTTATAATTTGCCGTAGTACCTGTCAAGACTTGCCATCTGCCCCAAATCCTCGAAGGAAAAACAAACAAGACTTTATCTGGAGCACCCCCAGTGTCATTGCGAGCCGAAGGCGTGGCAATCTCAGCAGGGATGCAGAGTTTGCTACAATTGCAGGGAGGGAATCTTACTCAGAGATTGCTTTGTTGCTATTGCTCCTCTCAATGACACGAAAACCAGGTTGTCACTAATAACATGAACGAGTGGAATGAATTGACACTTACAAGCTGAGTATGTTAACTTTTAGGCGGGGCAGCGTAGCTCAGTGGCAGAGCAGGGGACTCATAAGCCCTTGGTCACTGGTTCAAATCCAGTCGCTGCCACCAGTTCCACTTTTGTCATTGCGAGCGAAGCGCAGCAATCTCGGAGAATTAAAGAGGCTCCGTTTACCTTTACAGACCAAGGGATTCAACCAAATCCTCAGAGCTATTTAGCTTCCTCAGTCAACCAAGACATACGTTTGCTTGATGTTGCAGAATCCCTATCATTACCTCTAGTCCAACCACCTTGATTATCTGGCATGCACGAAGCCTCTGCATGATGTTTTTAAACACTTCCTCGACTATGTTTTTACCTATTGACTGATATGTTATAATCATAAAACGCTACGATAGCTGAAGTTTTTGTTGGAGGAGGTCGTTTATGCGCGGTTTTTCCAAGGTTTTTCTCACAACTCTTCTTTCCCTGCTGTTAGCCCTCACTTTTATTGCCGTTTCCTGCACACCCGCGGCGCCACCCGAATCTACACCCAAGCTCGAACCCACACCACCCGGGATGATAAACTCCGCCCTGGGGCCGCTCTCACCTGACAAGCTTGGCTGGACACTGGTACACGAGCATTTCTGCTTCGCTTACCCCGGCTGGTTTGCAGATGCCACCATCGCCCCCTATGACCGCGAAGCTGCGCTGCAGGCCAACCTCAAGGTATGTGAGGCTGCCAAGGCAGTCGGCATCCAGACCATCATTGATCCCACTCCCAACGACACAGGCGGGCGCGATCCCTTGCTGTATAAGGAACTTTCCAAGAGGACCGGGATAAACATAATATGCACAACCGGTCTTTACACTGAAAAGGAAGGCTCTCCGGCCTACTGGGAGACCAGGATGGTATTCGGCACGGACCTCTCCAAGATGATATCCGAGCTTTTTATCAAGGAGATCACGGAAGGCATCGGCACAACCGGCGTCAAGGCTGGCGCTATAAAGGTTGGCTCAAGTCCTACAATGACGGAATATGAAAAAGCTGTTCATAAAGCAGCAGTTATTGCCCAGAAGGCCACCGGTGTGCCCATCATCACCCACACCGAAGGCCCCACCGGCGGCCCGGAGCAGGCCGAGTTTCTGCTCAGCCAGGGTGCCGACCCCAAGAAAGTCATGATCGGGCATGTCACTAATTCCAAGGACATTAATTACCAGAGGTCCATACTTCTAAAAGGCGTCAGCGTTGGCTTTGACCGCCTCGGGCTGGCCCCTTTGTACGGTGTTCCTGACGATGTCAGCGTCCAGAATATCGTCACGCTGTGCAAAGAGGGATACGCTAATAAAATCATGCTCTCTCATGATACTGTCAATTTCTGGCTGGGCCGCCCGCTCCCTGCCGACGCACCTCAGCCGATAGTGCAACTCCTGAGCAAGTGGACGATCGACCATGTATCCAGGGATATTATCCCGGCACTGAAAGCACAGGGTGTGACCGACGACCAGATTAAAACCATGATGGTCGATAACCCGAAGAATCTGTTCCTTGGGAAATAGTAAATAGACTCCAGTTACTGATAAACAAAGGGCAAGGGTCTATTCCCTTACCCTTTGTTTTTTTAATTGCTATGGATGGAGTTTCACACATTCTAGAGCTAAGTTACTATTGACTGGAACCGGGGAGGTCAATAGAATAAAACATCCCAGAAAGGAGAAGCGAATGCAATATATAACCACCCCGGAGCAGGAGAAATTCCGCCAGACCATCCGTAATTAGAGCCGCCGGTATAGAGAGTCAGTAGCTGGCATGCATACGGCGCTGATGATGACAAACAGGTATTGCCAGGCGGTGGGGTGTTTGGATAGCATTATTGGGGGATAGGCACAATAGTGGGAATATCCCACTTGACATATAATCCCACTCATGGTACACTATCGCTGCGATGGCTGCAATAATAAGGGATACAGACTTCAAAAAGATAGCTGATAGCGTAAAACCGGATGCTAAAAGGCGAGTAGTTCTGCAAAGGGTTCAAATACAGGAAGGCGTCAGCTATCATATATACAGCAACAGCATCGGGCAAATTTTACTAGACCCGCAGGTAACCATCCCTGCTTCAGAAATATGGCTATTCAATAACCCAAAGGCTCTGGCATCAGTTAGGCGGGGACTTTCCGATGCTGCACAGGGCAGGGTGTCAAAAGTTGACCTTGACGCCCTATAAGGTCAAGCGTTTTTGTTTGAATTACAATGGACAGCGGAGGCAAGTAGGGCCTACAATCTGCTTAAAAGTACTGCCTCCCAAAGGAAACGTTACGAAGCTGTCAAAAAGACCATCAAGTTCCTGGCAATAAATCCTCGGCATAATAGCCTCCAGACCCATGAATATATGAGTTTGAAAGGCCCAAATGGGGAGAAGGTTTTTGAGGCATATGCAGAGCAGAGAACACCCGCAGCCTATAGTGTCTTTTGGTATTATGGTCATTCTAAAGGTATAATCACAATTTTTGCGATTACTTCTCACCCTTAGTCACAGCCTGGCGAAGGGGCTCAAACCCTCAACCAATTGTGTATCAGACAACTGTTCTCCCATTGAGTTACCGATATGATAGAGTCAGTAGCTGGTGGGCATACTAGGCTGATGATGACAAATGGGTGTGGCCAGGCTGGGGGCTGCTAGATACGATGGAGACGCAGAAGAGGTATTTTCCCGCAAATAATGTACATCAACTCTAAAAGAGGGAGTGGCAGAATGACTGGTTACAGATCATCTATGATGTCTTTGAAACTTATCTCCTTAGCTTGATTCCTGGCAACTAAGAGCTTTTCGGAAGCCTGGATGAATGCAGTATGCGAAATATTTTAGTGTACTTTGCATTGTCTTGATATCATGCTGAAATTTGTATGAGTACCTCTCTTCGTCCTCACTAACGTAAATACCAAAGAAACCAAACCATAAAAGGAGTTCAATGGCATTTTCAAATCTGTTAGAGGGAATTTTTACATCAGCAAGCCGTTTCTTAACTTCGTCCTTTGATAGGACCACCTTACTACCAATAAATGCATAAGGAATATCAGCGTAGTCCGGACTAACATCCTTCAAGTCATAGGTTAGGTCGACCAATAAATCACATGAATATGTTTGTTCCGCTTTCAGAATATCCGCTTGAGTTACTATTTCGTGACCTCGATTAACTGCGGTATCGATGCTTTCACGTGTGAAGTGTAGAATTTCTCGTGGTCTCATGAGTGTCCGGTTTAAGATGTAGGAAAACGATTCCTCGCCATTGATGTGGGTTTCAAAAAAGTGTGGCCAGAGAATATCGAACGGTTGCTCCAATTGAGTACTATATATTATTCTCCTCCTTATAATCTCCTTGAAAACTTCAGGGTCATTCCAATCGAGTAAAACCGCCGTCTCTTTTCCTCTGTCGGCAGGATCGACTACTAGATGTTGATATATGTCATTGCGGATGAAAACAATAGCATGGAAGTCTACATTTCTCGACTCAAATTGTCTCTGGATCTTTCTAGTCGCCTCTAATAAGCATCTCAGTATCATGATGTCCTCGGGAGTGGCGCAGGTAACCGGCCAACCCTTATCGAGATTATCGAAGAGCAGCCACACGTCCTCTTTCCTGCTTACTTTTAGGTAGTCACTTATCGTAGCGCTGAGTGGGCTAATGTCTTGCTTATAGACGAGTTGAGTAACATCAGCCGTACTGGCAATTTTCGCTATATCTTTCCTTCGAGCAAGTATATCGTCAACTAATCGCAGTAGCCGCTCGGAGAAGTCGGCCTCTTCAAGCTGTCCATTTCCACCGTAGGCGGTGACAACTCTTTCGTATGCGTCTTTAACGTCGTAATCGCGGTACGCATAACGTTCCTCCTCCTTCACTATCTTGTGTGCAATCTCCATTAATAACAAGTAATTCCAAAAAGCAGTCATGACATGCTGGCGTAAGCCTGGGGATAATTCTTGTAAAATGGTTTCGCGTAACTTCGTAAACTGGTGGCCTTCCGGTTTTAAGTCCAGGACCATGTGGTCCTTGCTTGGCTTATATGCATTCCTGACGCTATAGAAAATAGCTGTCTTTCCTGCGCCCTTTCGGCCAACTACGAGCCTCGCATGTCCTCTTTTGGCTTCATTATATTGGCCTGTTGGAACAAAATATGTGCGGAGTGCTCCAATTTCGTTTTCTGCTGCCAAGTCGCCCAAGTCGATCTTTTCCAGTTGTCGAAGAGGTAGTGCAGTTGCAATGAATCGTCTCTCCTGGAGCATTTCAACTACCGATTTGATGAGAGGGACTAGTAGGTCAGGAATATTGGAGGCTCTACTGTAGGATTTGACAACGTCTCTATAATCGATTGGTTGGGGGACTTCAGTCTCTTGTAGCATTAACGTGAATCTTCCTGCGGCCATTGACATTCCAGCGAGAAATGCGCACCTGGAATTGTGAGCGAGAGCCCCTACCCTTCCAGGGGCAACTAAATGAGCAATAACACCATATGATGAGCATACCTGCTTGAAGGCTTCATGCAAAGAGAGACGGGATACTTCTCGTGGGTCAAATGTTCGAAAGCGGAGCCCTGATTTTTTAAGCACAGACATCAGTTTGATCATTCCCTCACTTTGAATGTGGCTTTTCACAATGAAGAGAGGTAGCTCTGTATTGAGAGAAGGATATTGATGGAATGGTGGCGTGTCATCGATGCGCTTGGTCACACCTTCTGCCAAAGACGTTGAATTCTGGAAGTCAATATATCCCAGCGTATCAAGTAGCCCCAACTCATCAAATATTTTGTGATCCTGAATGTAACTTGTGTCTCTAATGGGAAGGACGGGCTGACCAAGACCAAGGGCATAGCCAATCTCGAAGAGGAGGTTGAAGTTAAGGGTGGTAACGTCGGCGATTACGAGCTTTGTAAATCGAAATGCCGTGCAGATCTTACAGAAAATGATTTGACCGGAAGTGTCCAGATCCTTCCAAGAAACCCAGAGCCTTCCTTCAGTTTGAGATCTAAGTTTTGGAATAGATTCTTCTATTGTGCTGGCAATAATTTCTGGTTCGCTGGGATAGGCAAATAATCCATCGGACATGGTAGGATTACCAAATGTCTGATCGCAAGCTGCTCCAGCATACTCACAGAAGTTAGGAGGTTCCGCAATCAAAGGTATACCAGATTGCTTGCTTTTATTCGTCTTGTGTTTCGCCATAGCCCCTGTATCTATTATGCCACTGCTGACAATGATATACCAGCTAGTGCACAACGGCCCTTACCTTGTTAACCGAGTGTATATTCCCGACCTGCCCCAAAACATTGTACCACTTCTTATGTCATATGTCATAGCAGTATAGTCTCCGGGAAAGGGCGTCTCTAGATAATGCCGCCGAGCTTTGCCAGGGCAAGGGTGGGAATTTCATTAACTTATACTATGATTATCGCAGTATTGGCCTGGCTAATGCTCGAATTCGCCAGAAAAATTGTATTCAGGTTCAATAACGCAAATAGCGTAATGTTCTAAAAGCGAGCGCTTCTTCCAGGGCTGCTTTCTTTGTCTTTCATCGAGTACGACCAGGTGCCTTACAGTGCAGTTGGCGGATAAGTATTTTTGAGCTTCACTTGAGTCGGCACAACGCTTTTTATCAATTAGTCCTTTCTGAATTGGTTGACTACTAAATCGAGCTGGCTTATTTTGATGATGGGCATGTTGCCGGATTCTTTTCTGTATATCCAGAGTTTTACCGACATAGATGTATTTCTTTTGCTTTCTATCGTAGATTAGATAGACTCCCGGTTCTTTTGGAAGATGTATGCAAGCTTGGTCATAGTCTAACTCCTCTGAGTTGAGCAACTTGCCGAGCATGTGAACAACCTCATCATTAGGTTTTAAAGTCAGACTATCCTTGCTTATCATCAAGCCTTTAGCCCATGCATCCAGCCCATCGCTATAGCCACCTATTCGTGTGCCATAGCAATTAGTCGTGTGTCCCCAACAGCATGGGTAAATACGAGCAAACTCCTGTCCACGTTGTTTAACTGCAATAAATCTCGGGTCCTGGTCTTCTAGAGTCCTTTTACGCTGGGAAGCTAGTGCGGTAAACTTGTGACCATTTGGTGTTACTAGCTGCTGTTCGCCGGCATCATCTAAGCGTTGCCAAACAATATCAAACCTACTCTGTAGTATCTTTTGACTTTGATGCCGTACACTCATTGCATTAGCCTCCTCCTGACCTGCCCCAAATCATTGTACCACTTCTTACGTGTGAGCAGTATAGTTTCCGGGGAAAGGGCAGCTCTAGATGATGCCACTGAGCTTTGCTAGGGCAAGGGCGAGAACCAGGTAGCAGCCATTGCTTGCCATGGTCACCTGCACGAAGGCTCCCAGCGCTTTTCCCCGGCTGACATCGAGATGGCGGGCATGCACAAGCATGAAGGTTGCCAGAAGCGCCATAAAAACAAGCAGGAGAAAAAGACTAAGTGAGCGAAGTGCCTTCCCGGTCAACGTATTTCACCTCCCACATTTCAGCGTACTAGCTGGAATCAGCGCCCCTTCCATTTACTGTTTGAGAGGTTCTCCTCGGAAAGATAGAGCTTGCCGTCTTCAGTGCCTTGGATGACGTTAGCATTCTTCAAGACTTGTAAAGCAGTAATTTTATAGTTACGCCCACTGAATATAGCCTGAGCTATGCTCTTAGGTTTAAGTCCCAGCTCCTCAACTGTCTTGGCATTCTTAATCCCAACTGCATTGCTTTGCCGGAAAAGACGTATTACTGACGGGATAGCCATCCTCAGGCGTAACTGAGGCAACACAAACATCGCCAATAACAGCAAAACCGCCAGTAAGACTAGAGTAGTTGTATCACTCATGCTTATTCTCCACTTTGATTCGTCTTGGTTTCCTGCTCCCGACTTCTACCTGCTATTTTTTAGTAACCTCGATTTCCTTCCCTAGAGAATCTGCAAAGTCTATGGTCACATTGTTAACCGTTGGGTCATCGGCAGTTTCAATATTAAAATCAAAGACTTGCCCTGGCAAGGCAGGACCACGATACACATATACTTCGTATTTCACAAGAGTGTTGCCGTTCCAACAGTTCATGGTACAGATCACCGCCCTCAAGGTTGCATGGCTGTTATTTCGTAATGAGCCTTTTATAAATAGATACTTTTTCCCCTCTGCTGGTTTCACACCAAAGCCATAATCTATGCCTTCTGACCTCCTCCCCCATTCGAGGGATTGCAGTTCCATTGAATACGGCGATTTTCCTTGGGCTGTGATGAAAATATTGTCCGTTGACGAGGCTTCATTGCCAGCCTTGTCTTTCGACTTTACCCGATAGTGGTAGGCGGTATTGGGCTCGAGACCGCTTAAGGTGATGCTGTGGGCAGTGGTCAGCTCATCCGAAGTGGCAGTTAAACCGTATTCTGTGGTCTTGCCGTACTCAACCTGGCTGCTGCCTGGCTCGTTTGTCGTCCAGGTGATGACAGCGCTTGTCTCAGTTTCGGATGAGGTCGAGATGTTTTTGATTACCGGCGGCGTGGTGTCGGCAGGCGGTGGTGGTGGAACGCTGACATAAATAACCACGGACTTGCTGACAGTACCGCCGGCATTTGTGGCAGTTAAAGTGTAAGCAATGGTTTTAGCTGGTGACAGCTCTATTGACCCGGTAGCAGCAATTTCCCCTATGCCCTGGTCTATAGTCACACTGGTAGCATCTTTAATGGTCCATTTTAAGTTTGTTGATTGGCCGAGATTGATTTCTGATGGAGTGGCACTGAAAAGAATAATAGCTGGCGGTTCCGGCCGGCAGGAAATGAATGAGCAAACTGATAGGAGAGCCAGGCCACTGAGTAAAACGATATACCAGTTGGGCTTAGTTTTCATACGCGCCGCTTGTAGACTATAATGTGTTTGATTATACACCCAACGAATTGAAAATAGAATGTCTCCCCGCTTTCCATGCCTTACTGCTCTTCGAGACGTTGCGAGCTGAATTGCCAGTTGGCTAGCTCGGATGTTAGTTGTTCGGCCTGCTGGATATTGCGTATCAGTTCACCATGTAATTGAATATACTTATCAGATTTAGCTATAAATTTAGTAAAATATTTCTGTTTTACCTTTTCATCTGAATCGGTGAAATATGCAAAGAGTTGAGGGAATGTGTACTCCGCGGCAATGGTCTTATCTCTAAAGGCTAGATACTCAGCTCCTTGTAAGGCTGACTGCAGCTGGCTACACAGCTCTTGCCACTGAGTTACCGTAAGCTTTTCAGCCTCCAGCGTACGTGTTTGTGATTCATTATAAGGACGGCGTGAACAGACCTCGCTGGCAAGCTTCAAACAGTTGTTACATTGTACCGAGTAGGTCTTGGCTGTTTGTGGGGATGGCAATCGTTCAGCTAAAGGAACCCACCGTTCCAGAGTTTCTTCAGTAACTGAGCTTTTCTCAACTATGGGCAGGCTTCCTACCGGGCATATTCCCTTTGGCGGGCATAATATCCCGATATTGGAGAATTCATTCCAATTGAAATCCTCGAGGTCTGAAGCGATAGCCTGTGCTTGCTCAATGTATTTCTTCATCTTGTCACAGGGGTCAAGGAATTGTTGCTCCGGCTGACGCTCTCGCTGACTGCAAGCTGCAACTGACAGAAGAACCAGTGCTACAGCTATAATGGCATACCATCTAAGTCGCATTTTCATAGCCTATAATTCACCCATTCTGATTATACACCCAGCCAGTTGTCCCTGAAACCTTTGAGCATGGCTACTTTGGTTGACTCTTTCTCCGCAGCCACAACTTTTCGGACAGGTTGTTTTCCTCTATCAGCTTTACTTTTCACTTAAGCTAATTATGTTTCTCTGATTAAGCGCTGAGGCCTAAACCAATGCCTGCTCTGGTTCGTTATATGTTTAGAAACCAGAAAGAGGTGTAGCGAATGACCATGAACAAAGAGCTAATCGCCATAATTGGTAGTTTCCTGTTTGTTTGTCTGCTTTTCTTTTTCTGTGCCTGGTATTTACTTTAGTATATGCTATTTCCAAATTGTAGTCCCGACCCTTTAGGGTTGGGCTCCCGAGGCTAAAGCCTCGGGGCTACATGTTTAATGTGTATCACCAATGAGCTATAATTTTTCCCACAAAGTGGGAGAGACAGATTGCCAGTTAGAGTTTTCGGACAGCCTCTTAGTATATGTTATTTCCAAATTGTAGTTGCGACCCTTTAGGGTCGCTTTACGCGAGGCTAAAGCCGCGCAGCTTTATTATAAAAATCACAAATTCGAAATCCCAAGCACCAAACAGATTCAAAGCTCAAAATATCAATGACCAAAACATTCGCCTCTATGTCATTGCGAGCGAAGCGTGGCAATCTCCCTGCCCATTCCCCACCGAGATCGCCACGGCACTCCGCACCTCTCGATGACAGTATGGGGATAGCCCCATCGAGATTGCGGAGCCTGTTCCAAGTGTAAGCGAGGAATCTTGCTCCTCGCAATGATAATGAACACTCCAATTTGGAGAATTTAAATTTTGATATTGTTTGGCATTTGGAATTTAGGGTTTCTCATGTTAGTGGCGAGGCTTTAGCCTCGCCACTGCTGCTGGAAGACTGGCTGGTTAGCCGCTAAATCTGAAGGGCGGATAGCGGTCGGTTGTCAACAGGAAAGCGTAGACAGATACTCTCAATGACCACTGAAATACGCCGACGACGAAGTCGAACAGGGACTTTGGATAATTACCAGTAAACAAAATAGCAAACCAGGCAATTATTACAACTACAGAGGCAGCGATGTAGAGAAGAAGGAGAACAATGTAGTGTGGGATAGCCATAATCCATTTTACCAATGGCAGCCAGCGGTTAAGCTCCCTTTTAGCGTTCGGGTACGGGATGTCAATATGGACTGCTTGCTCTTCGTCGGTTGAAGGGTATTCATCTCTTAATAAAGCAAAGTAGGCAGAAACGCGGGTGCAAAACCGGGTTAAGGCTAGGTTCCAGTCGAACCACCACCTGGGGTACTTCTGCCGGAAAAGGAGCATTAGCACAGTTGGTAAGACTAAGAGTCCGGCCGTGGTATATTGGTAGCTCTATCCGCCCTCTTTCCAGCTAAAAACAGCACCGATAATTAAGCCTAAGATGATGGCGATTGGAATTGCCATAAACGGTCGGAAAAAAGTAGTTAGCCTGTTTAGCTTTCTGTCTGGGTAGTCGATGGATAGACTCATTGGGTAGGTGCTTGAAGTTTTGGCCACGATGATACCTCCTTGCGTATATTTTGGGTTCTTAAAGTGGAGCACGAATAAACAAATGCTGGATATGTCTAAGCTCTACGAAGTTTGCCCTTCGCTTTCTCTTGTCCATTCCTGCATCAGTTTCTTTATTTGCTCGGCGAGCTTAGGGCTGGCTCGGAGCCTGTTGATGAATACGGGACAACCTTCGAGGATGGAGTTTTCGGCAGCGGCTGCCAGGCCGGATAATAGTTGTTGCATGCCGTATTGCGCTGCTCCCGGAGTGGTAGCTCCGGGCATGGAAGACTCCAGCTGTCTTCTTAAGTCGTCCTCCGTTAGACGCATGGGCAAGACGCAGCTCTTATACCAGGGGCAAGCCTTGCATTGAACCAACGCCTGGGCTTCATCCAGAATGTCACTCACTTTTAGCCTCAGTTCTTTCTAAATCGTTCGGCATTAGTCTCACTTCCATACTAATTCATTGGTATCATCGTAGAAATACCAGGCACGGTTATATTCTGAGTTGCCCGGGCAGGTTTTGCTTATACTCCATATTCCGTCCCCTGAATACTCAGCAGTGAGAATTGGGACAGCCTCCTCATACTGAGGAGTGGCGGGACATCAGCCAGAGGTTCTTTGCTGGGCTATCTGCACTCTGCACTGAGGACTGAAGCTCTTAGCTATCATTAGTACCTCGTCGGCTGTGTGACGAGGCGCATTATTTATCTGAGCACAAGCCCCGGATAAAAGTAAAATAGCAATGATGGCTAGCTGACATATATATCTCATCGTCACCTCCCTGTTTACTTTCAGGGCTACACAGCCCGCCTGATTGATTATACAACTTGTGGCGATAAAACGGAACAAAAGCTGAAAAACTGGCTATTGTCTGCCTGAAGCTCATGTCAAGAGGCGGCTGTGATTATGTATCGGAAAGTGCCGTGTTGAAGGTTTTCCACTCTGACACTGCCTCGTTCCCGGCTGCGTCCTTCGATTTAACCCTGTACCAGTACTGGATGTTGCCTGTGGGGCTGCTTGGGGTAAGGCCAGTCAGAGTTACGGAGTGGGTAACGACTCCCGCAGAAGCGCCCCCGGTTGGGTCGTGTAGTAGTTCGGAAAGCGAAGTTTGTTCCTTAGTCGTACCATATTCAACCTGGCTGCTAGCCGGCTCATTGGTTGTCCAATCAATGCGGGCGCTCGTTGTACCTGCAGTTGGCGTAACATTTGAGATTTGTGGCTTTGTGGTATCTACGGCAGAACCGGTGCCACCTGTGGCAGATTTGAAGAAGGCTAGCAGTGTTTCGTCAAGCGGTGTGTACTTAACAGTAAGAAATCCAAGGCCGATCAAGAGGACAATTAGCAGCATCACCAGAAACGGTCTTGATGATGACGATTGGCTCCTTGGTGCTGGTGGTGCCCATCCTGGCTGCGGACCCCATCCTGGCTGCTGTGGCGGCATCCCACCCGGCTGCTGTCCCCATCCTGGTTGTTGTGGCGGCATCCCACCTGGCTGCTGTCCCCATCCTGGCTGTTGGGGCATGCCTCCGCCTAACGCAGCACCGCAGTTCGGACAAAATCTAGTTCCAGGGCTAACTGTGATCCTACACTGAGGGCAAGCGAGACTTAACTGGGCACCACAGCCACCACAAAACCGCTGGCCCGGTGCAGTTGGCGAACCACAATTAGGACATCTTTGTTGCATACTTCAGTTCTCTACCTCTCTCCTATTCCTGCTCCGAACTTGAGCCGCTTATCTGTTTTCATTGCCACATATATTATTCTGATTATACATCTGATGGTTCTGAGAAAGCAATAGTCAAGCCGTCAATTTTCTAAAATTATACGGTGAACAGCCTTGGTCTTCAAGTTGGTTGTTTGCCGCCTTATCCGAGCTGGCCAAGCTACTCACCTGATGTAACACTGTTCTTAGTCGGTATTACATAGCTTTTTCTAGATACTTCCTGCCCTTTACGATTATACAGAACGGCTATATCAGGTATCTTGTTGTTCCAGATATCACCTGGGAAGTAGTAAAAGCAGAAACCTCCCGATTCATAATGGACTTCGCCTGTATAAACTCGAAGGCTCTTATGCGGGTCTATTGCACACGGCCGTGGGGGATAGCAGTTTTTGATACAATCTTCCCAGTTGCCGTACCACTCACAGGAGCACGGCCTGGAGGTTGGGAAAACAAATGCAGGACCTCCTTTTGTCAGATTCTTCAGCACCCAGCCGGATATGTTCTGCTTAGAATCGCTCAGGTTTTTGATTTCTACATATTCATTGGATTCAATTATGTCATACGCTGTTTCGAGGCTATCGATATAATCCCGGCCTTTGTAGTTGATATAAGTTATCCGGATGGGGTAGTAGATAAACGTCTGACTGGCACAATCTTCCGCTGTTACAGTCCAATCGCTCAAATTGGCGGCAATGACTTTTAAGTAGTAGTCACGGCCGCCTTCATAGATGTAAGCAGTGCCGCTAGAAGCACCTTTTGCGTATGAAATCCTCTTCGTGAGCATGCCTGGCTTATCCTGTGGATAGACAAGGATGTCGAAAACAGCGTATTCGGGGTATTGAGCGTTTACCGTCCAAGTAATGCGCCATTTTGTGCCAGAAATGTGAAATGTGGGTGTAGCCTTACCCTCTTTGCCGGTAAAGGTTTGAACGGTGCTCCATTCCGCTTCATTTGTAGTCTGTTCAGGTGGGGACGCCTCCGTTGGCGTTTGATTTTCAATATTGGTGGGTGGTTGTGGGGTTGTGGGTGTTAGCGGACTTTTTACAGGCTGCCCACAAGCAGCCATGATTGAGCAAGCCAACAGGAGGGCTAAGCCTATGAGAAAGGCCTTCTTGAACATCACCTTGTCCCGATGTATTTCGCTATTCACTTGCTAGCCTCATTCATTTTTGGTCGGGACTGCATAGCTTTTTCTGGAGATCTCATTGCCTTGGGCGTCGTACAGCACAGCGACGTCAGGCTTTTCATTATTCCAAATATCACCTGCGGCCCAATTAAAGCTGAACCATAGTTTTCCGGGGTTTTCGCAATATGGGGCTTTCGTACCGAATTCCCGCCATGTTTCGCACTCAGGGTAGATTTCGTCTGTATAAACTCGGATGATTTGGCCTGGGCCCAAAATGAAATTTAGTGGAAAAGTGAACGAGGGATACCCTTTGGTTATGTTTTTCAGTACCCAGCCGTCCATTTTTACATAGGTTTCGCTCAGATTCTTAATGACCACATATTCATCGGGTTCGACCCTTTTGTAGCACACGCCTTCTTCCGGATCTGATGGATACACTGTACCTTTGTAGCGAATGTAAGTTATTAGGACGGGTGAAGAGGTTGCTGCAGGAGCATTATCTTCCAATTCATTTATAGCTTCATTGACCGGAGGTGCTTCCTCTGGTGTCTGATTTTCAGTAGCGGTTGGTGGTTGTGCCCGCGGTGGTACGGGAGATGGTGGACTTGGTGCTGGCTGAGTGCAAGCCACAACCAGGTTAAGTGTTAAGAAGAGCGATACTGTAAATGAGATTAAGTATCTAATAGCTTCGTTTTTCATATTAGGTTGTTACCTGTGTTAGTAAAACCACCTTCATTTCCCACGTTGTTCATAAAAAAGTATACGTTAGAGTGCTATTTAAATCAACAAATCAGTTAGGTAATTTATAGCTAGGACTTTAGTCCTTAAGATTGCATCTTGCTGTAGGCTAACTACAGTCTCACGGCACAACTGGACGTCATTTTGGCGGGAGTAACTCAGTGGTAGAGTTCCTGTCTTCCAAGTGGCCTGCTCGTGGAGCCAGTTATTCTCCGATGACCTTAATCTGAGATGGGTCTCTGAGTATTATCTCCGGGATGCCTGACCCTTTGAGATATTCCTCGAGTAGGCCAGTGACTTGAACATGTTTATTTAGGAAGTAGCTTTCGGGATTGGGTGGAAACTCCTTTATGAACTTTTCCCTGTCGCGACCCCAGATTATACACTTGAAATAGTCCTGATAAGGCTTATGGAAATCGAGGAAGGTAGGCTGGCTTTTCGTGTCAGACGCATAATGCGTTCCAACAATTGTTCCCTCGACCACTTTGTGCTGACCTATATAACTGCCTGCTTCCTCCCAGCTTATAACCCTGCTGCCTACTTTTATGTATTCGACTTTTGTCTCTACGTCACTTCCGCTCGGACCCATTACTGCCAGCGAAACGGTATAGTTTCCAGCTGAAGTATATATATGTCCAGGCTCTGACTCATTGCTGAACTGCCCATCACCGAAGTCCCAGTGCCAGCGGGTAACATCACCTGTGGACAAATCAGTGAAGGTGACCTTTAAAGGAGTTATCCCTTCGTCTGGTCTGGCAGCAAAGTCTGCTGTCGGAGGCGGTACAATGGCGGGTTCTGGCTCTCGAGCGCATCCCGTCATAAGCGAAAGTAACACCAAGGCTAACAGAAAAAGCTTATGCATCGTCTGAATTTTAGCCTTAATACCGCTGAACCTCAACTATTTGTTAAGTAGATACGGATTTGCTATACTTTTTTCTTAATGTGGGCATAGCCAGCGGTGCTGGCTGTTATTTCTTATTTTATAGTAGGGCCCAGACTAATCCAGATAACAGTCATCGATGGTGCTGATATGAAGTTGTGGAGACAGCCTTTTGATATGGCCGAAAAGGCCCCCAAGCCAGTCAAGGTGCACATTGACGTAGACAGGTGCAAGGGCTGTGGCTATTGTGCGGAATTTTGCCCTCGCGGGGTATTGAAGATGACCGATGAGCTCAGTCCCAAGGGCTATGACATGGTCAAGGTAGTGGACGAGACCAAGTGCCTCGGCTGCGGTCTCTGTGAAGCAATATGTCCTGAATTCGGAATTTACCTGACTACCGAAGAAAAAGAAGAGTAGCAATGCATGTCTAAAGATGGTGCACTCAACGGTGAATTCTTTATTAATGGCGACATAGCCTGCGCCGAAGGTGCTATAAGTGCCGGTTGCCGGTTCTTTGCCGGCTATCCAATTACCCCGGCGACCGAGGTAGCCGAGAGGATGAGTGAGCGGCTCCCTCAGGTAGGCGGTGTCTTTATCCAGATGGAAGACGAGATGGCTTCTATGAATGCAGTGCTCGGGGCTTCATGGGCGGGAGTAAAGGCGATGACCGCTACCTCAGGTCCCGGATTCAGTTTGATGATGGAGAATTTGGGCCTGGGTGTGATGCTGGAAACGCCTTGCGTTGTGGTCAATGTTCAGAGAGCTGGCCCATCCACGGGATTGCCTACACTCGTTGCTCAGGGAGATATGATGCAGGCAAGATGGGGCGCGCACGGGCACTATGAAATCATCGCTCTCGTTCCTGATTCGCCACAGGAGATGTTCGACCTCGCTATCTTGGCCTTTAATTTGTCGGAGCAGTACCGGGTGCCGGTGCTGCTCATGGCTGATGAAGCAGTGGGCCACATGAGTGAGAAAGTGGTCATACCGCAGATAAACTCGAAGGACCTGGTTGACCGACCACGCCCGAAGGTAGCTCCGAAGGAGTACCTGCCCTATGATTCCAGGGAGGGGCTGGTGCCTCCGATGGCTATAGCCGGTGGAGGTTATCGCTTCCATGTTACTGGTCTCACCCATGATGATAGAGGCTACCCGGTAATGACTGCTGAGGCTCAGGACAAGTTGGTGCGACGGCTCGTGGACAAGATACGGCTGAACACCAAAGACATAATAAGGTATGAAGAGGTGAATGTTGAGGATGCTGAGGTCATCGTGGTTAGCTATGGTATATCCGCTCGTGTTGCCCGCTATGCAGTGCAGGAGGCAAGAGACGAGGGGATAAAGGCTGGCCTGTTGCGGCTGATAACGGTATGGCCTTTTGCTGAAGACCGCATCAGAAAGCTAGCACCAAAAGTGAAAGCCTTCGTAGTCCCAGAGATAAACTACGGACAGATAGTGAGGGAGGTAGAGCGATGTGCCGCAGGCAAAGCTAGGGCCAGGCTAGTACCTCACATGGGTGGAAGCGTGCACCTACCCGAGACAATTCTGAAGGCCATAAGAGAGGAAGCCAGATGACGAAGATGCTGACGGTAGATACAAATCCCATAGACTGCTACCTTAGGGTGGACAGGATACCGCATATCTGGTGTGCTGGCTGCGGCATCGGGCCAGCGACTGGATGTTTTGTCAGAGCTATTGACCGAGCCGGGCTGAACCCAGACAAGGTAGCTGTGGTTTCTGGAATCGGCTGTTCGGGTCGAGTGGCCGGCTATATTAAGCTGGACTCTTTTCATACCACACACGGCCGGGCGCTCCCCTTCGCTACCGGCCTCAAACTGGCAAACCTGGAATTGAATTTAGTGGTCTTTTCAGGAGACGGCGACATCGTGGCCATCGGGGGTAACCATCTTATTCATTCTGCCCGCCGCAATATCGATATGACTGTGATTTGTATAAACAATTTCAATTACGGTATGACCGGTGGACAGATGGGGCCGACGACACCACTAGAGGCCCGAAGCACTACCTCTCCCTATGGCAACTTCGAGTATCCTTTTAACTTGCCTTACTTAGTGGCTGCCAGTGGCGCCACCTATGTTGCCAGATGGACGGTATTGCATTTGCGAGAACTGGAAAGGTCCATCGCCGAAGCTTTGACCAAGCCGGGCTTCAGCTTTATAGAGGTGCTCAGCCCCTGTCCTACTGTCTACGGGCGTCAAAATAAATTGCCGCGAGGCCTGGATGAAATGCACAGCTATCAGGAAAGAAGCATCATCCGGGATGGAGCTGACCCGAAAGACGTTGAGCTATCTCTAAATGGCCCCATTGTGGTGGGCAAATTTGTCGATATAGAGCGGCCTACCCTGTGGGACTGCTACCAGCGGATGCTTACCAGAGCAAGCAAGCCGAAAAAGCGATAGGGGGCACGAGGCGGCTGTTTAAGTAAAGTAGCTGTTTGGAGAAAGGAACTTGAGCAGAACGGAAGTAAGATTAAGCGGTACTGGCGGACAGGGAATAGTGCTTGCCGGTCAGATTCTGGGTCAGGCGGTTTCTTTATATGAAAAAGGGAAATTTGCTACTTTCACTCAAAGCTATGGTCCAGAGGCACGGGGTGGCTCCTGTTGCGCTGAAGTTGTTATTTCGGATGGGTCTGTGGGTTATCCCTATGTGATAAGTCCACAGGTGCTGGTTATTATGTCACAAGAGGCCTATAACAAGTACGCCACAAATCTCGGGCCAGAAACACTTGTAATTGTGGACACTGACCTAGTAAAACCTAATGCATCTCAGAACCTGAAGATACTCTCTATACCGGCTACTAATCTTGCTCGCGAGATGGGTCGGGTGGTGGTTGCCAATATTATCATGCTGGGATTTCTGGCAGCAGTCAGTAATGTGGTTTCTTCTGAGGCACTAAAAAAATCAATTCTGGCCACAGTGCCCGAAGGTACAGGGGAGTTCAATATCAAGGCCTTCACACTAGGATATGAATACGGACTGAAGTACGCAAAGCGAAGTATAGCATAGTATATATGGCAAGAAGTGTTGCAGTAATTGGTGATAGCGTTGGTGCAGCTCAGTGTGCCCTGACTCTAGCCCGAATGGGCGCTGAGATTAGCTTGATCATCCCCACCGGCGCATTAAGTTTAAATGGTAATGGAACTAGCCGTTCCTCGGATGCTTCTGCTAATGACCAATTCCACGTATGGCCATTGTTACTCAGGGCAGCAACTCATCCTGGGGTTAAGCTTTACACCAACTCTTGCGTCGAAGTTGTAACCAAGAAGCGAGGACAGTTTGATGTAAAGGTTAAAAAACTACCCCGTTATGTGGATGAGAAGTTGTGCACTAGTTGTGGTCAATGCCAGGAAGTATGCCCAGTCAGAATACCATTTTACCGCGGTGGTTCAACCCTTGCACACGGCGCTATCCATGCACCACTGGTAGGTATTCGGTCGGTACCGGCAGCCTATTCCATAGACAAAGGTGGCACTGCCCCTTGCCGGGCAGCCTGCCCCCTCGGTATTAATGTGCCCGGTTTCATCTGTCTTCTGGCAAAAGATAAGGCGGACGAAGCTCTAAGTCTCATCAACGAAGCTGCACCGTTAGCTGGGATACTCGGCCGGGTATGCACTCATCCCTGCGAAGATAATTGTCAGCGGTCTAAAGTTGATAGCCCTGTGTTTATTCAGGCTCTGCATCGCTATGCTGCGGATAATGTCTCTGGCAGCATTAATTACAACCGCAGAAGCCAAGCCAAATCCAGAGAAGAAAAAATAACCATTGTTGGCAGCGGGCCATCTGGGCTGGCGGCAGCCTGGGAACTGGCCAGACGGGGATATAGTCTCACTATATTTGAGTCCCATGCGGTGGTCGGCGGCATGCTGGCTACAGGTATTCCACGATTCCGTCTGCCCCGCGAGGTACGAGAGAGGGAGGTGGAGGCGATTAGGGCTATGGGCGTGGATATAAAAACAGGTGTAATCGTAGGTCGGGACATAACGCTTTCCGATCTCAAGGAGCAAGGTTACCGGGCTTTTTACCTGGCTATCGGTGCTGGGTTGAATAATAAACTGAATATCCCTGGTGAAGACCTCGAAGGTGTTGTCGACGTAATCTTAATGCTTTTTGCGCTCAATTTGAAGGTAGGCACTACAGTCGGTTCCAATGTGGTAGTCATCGGTGGCGGCAACAGTGCCGTGGATTCAGCGAGGGCAGTGAAGAGACGAAGTAAAGGCACTGTGCGAGTACTTTACCGGCGTACGGCAGAAGAAATGGCTGCCATAAAAGAGCATGTGGAGGAGGCCATTGAAGAAGGTGTGCTGATTGAGTACCTTACCGCCCCTGTTGAAATCATCGGCGATGGGACTAAAGTCACCGGAATACGCTGCCAGCGGATGAAACTGGGCGAAGCTGATGCTACTGGCAGACGACAGCCCGTGCCTGTTGAAGGCTCGGAGTTTACCATAGATGCTGACCACGTGGTGGTGGCTATAGGCCAGCGACCAAGTACAACGCTACTCAGAATAAAGGACATCAAGACCAATGACGATGCCACTATAAATGTGGACCCACTAACACTTCAGACCAACATACCTGACATCTTCGCCGGTGGCGATTGTGTCACTGGTCCTAACACTGTTGTTGAAGCTATGGCTGCCGGTCTCCGAGCCGCGGAGTCAATAGACAGGTATCTCAGCGGACGCGACCTGAGGAAAGACCGCAGCCTAGAGAGACCTGAACCGGTTGAAGTCGATATTAAGGAGAGGCATGTCTCACCACAAAAGCGTACTAAGATGCCCACGCTTCCCCATGCTGACAGGATGGGTAGTTTTGAGGAAACTAACAGAGGGCTGCCTGTAGAAGTGGCGAAGCCTGAAGCTGAACGCTGTATCAGTTGTGCCTTATGCAGTGGCTGCCTGGAATGTGAACGGATATGTCAGACAGGTGCTGTTTCTCATAAGGATACTATCGAATTGGTAAAAATAGGAGCCGGGGCTGTAGTTAATTTTGTTTCTAACATTGGTACGGCTGGCCTGTCCCGGCCCGATACTGGTCAAGGTGGACCTCTTCAGCTTTCTGAGCCGGGTGTTTTCATTGTGGAAGCAGGGGACGAAGCCGATTTGGAGAGCGAACTCGACCGAGCTTCGGCAATTGCTCTGGGAATAGCTCGGGAGCTAAAGCTGCGAGATAAAGGTACAGCAGCCGGTGCAGATGCTAAGAACAGTTGCGATGTCCGTTTGAATCATGGCTGGGAGACCACGATGCCAGTCAGCGCTGAAGATGGTCGGACTGGTGTAGTCCTGTGCTGCTGTGGCGGCAGCATCAGTTCTATAATTGACCTTTCCGAGGTAGCCAGAGAAATACAGCGCCTTCCTGGCGTTTCTTGGGTCCAGGATGTATCTCAGGTTTGCACTGAATATGGAGCGCAGCGGATTAAAGCTATGGCTGCAGAGGAAAAACTGGGCAGTTTGGTCATAGCCGCTTGTCGGTGTTGCAATCTGGAGCAGGTCTGCTTTAGTTGTACAGAGCAGCGAGTAAGGTGTCAAGAATATTTGAGCCAGTACTTGGGTTCAGACCACAGTACAGTTGTGGAATTTGTTAATATTCGCGAGCAATGCGCCTGGGTACATAGCGACAATCCGGAGGAAGCTACTCGTAAGGCTATAGAGATAGTCAGTTCAGGGGTCGTTCGGGCTCAAGGCACTTTGCCGTTAATACGGAAGGAGCGCCCGATTACCGAAGGCGCGTTGGTGATAAGCACCGGGCTTTCCGGTCTGGCAGCGGCGGTAGGCCTGGCGTCCCAGGCTTATCCGGTGGCTCTTGTCTACAGGTCAGGATTAAAGCAGAAAAAGGGACAGCAGTCCGTTGAATACCTCGAAAAAGAGGCGGGTCTGTTAAAGGAACTTGGGAAACTGGGCGCATCTGTAATGGCTTGGCCCAGGGTATTGAAGCTTGATGGCGCACCAGGAAACTATGAGGCTGTCCTTGAGTCCTCCTCGGGGGTGGCTAACATTAGAGCCGGTGCAGTCATAGTGGATTCTGGAGCTGTGGGTAAAATGCTCGACCAAGCAGATGCCACTTTCAAGGCCAGTCTCTTTGGCCGGATTCTGAGCTGGAGCAACCACCTGGACAATCGAGCGATTTTAGATTCTGCCCTGCGAGAATTAGCTATCAGAGACACCGCCGGCATATTTATCATATCCTCAAATGCAGGGGAGATGCCCGAAAAACAGGTGATTAAAGGACAGGCGATGGCGGCTAGGGTCTCAAGCTACTTGAGCCAGAGCACGCTGAGGCCACGGGTTACTGTGGTTAGTATCGATAGGCGGCTTTGCCGTGGTTGTAGAGATTGCGCTGCAGTGTGTCCTTATATAGAGATGAAAGTTAATGACTCGGGTGCTGCTTATGCTGCTGTTGACCCGATGCTGTGTCTGGGCTGTGGAGCCTGCCTTACGTCGTGTCCTACTGGTGCCATAACCCAGTCTGTTCACAGCGATTCAAGCATAATTGCTACGCTGGAAACCATGTTGGAGAAAGCCAGCAAGGTTGGTGTGACTGCATGAGCCGAACTGTTGCTGGCATCGTGGTTTTTGCTTGCAACTGGGACGGCCTGAGCTGTATTGAGGCAGCGGCACAAAGTCGTCTCAATTATCCGCCATCGGTTAAGGTGGTCAGGGTGAGTTGCCTTTCTCGGGTGCATTCAGGTCTGATTCTCAAAGCTTTTGAGTTGGGTGCTGGTGGAGTGATGCTCTTGGGATGCGAGTCAGACAGTTGCTATTACGAGAAAGAAGGCAGATTTAATGTTAAAGAATATGAGAAGACGCGTGGAGTATTGGGGCTGTTGGGTTTGGGGACAGACAGGCTCAGGCTTGCTCGCTTGCCTCGAGGTGACGGGGACAGCTTTGTGAAACAGGTGACGAATTTTATCGCCGAGATGGAACAGGCCGATAACAGGGTAGAGATGCGTAATGTTTAATGGCAAGCAGGAAATAAAGGATACCCGAATACATCTTTGCTTTGACTGCGGCAAATGCACAGTGGTTTGCCCGGTTGCCCGGTACAACTCGGAGTTTAACCCGCGCCTTATAGTCCAGAGAAACATAGAGCAGAAGGATCGGAACTTTCAAGATGAGGCAATCTGGTCGTGTCTTAATTGCTATATGTGCCTGGAGCGCTGCAATTACCGCGTAGAATTTCCCGAGTTTATTCGCATTTTGAGAACCGAGGCGCTTAGTAAAGGAACTCAGATGCAATGCACTCACGGGGGCTCGTTGCAGGCGCTGATGCACCTGATGACCGGGGAAAACTTGCGTCAGGAACGGCTGGGCTGGCTATCGCCAGATATCAAGCTATCCAAGCAACATGACACCATATTTTTCATAGGCTGCGCACCGTACTACGATATCATGTTTGGAGACTTGGAAGTGAATACTCTGGAAGGTGCGAAGGGTGCAATGAGGTTGCTGAACCGCGCAAATATACCCTTTAACCTTTTGGTTAATGAGCGTTGTTGCGGGCGTGACCTGCTCCTCCAGGGGGATAAAGAGGGCTTTATGGCTCTGGCACAGGCTAACATGGATGAATTCAACCGCCTCGGCGTCAAGAAAATCGTCACCGCCTGTCCGGAATGCTATTATTCCTTAAAGGTTGATTATCCTAAGATGCTGGGCAGTGCAGTCGCTGAAGTAGTATATTGGACAGAGGTTATAGCCCCGTTGCTTGGGAGCGGAAAACTCCATCTCGGCAGACTTAAAGAAAAGGCTATCTATCACGACCCCTGCACTTTGGGAAGAGGTTTAAGGATTTTTGATTCACCTCGCCAGATATTGTGTGCGGTGGACGGTCTGGAATTGGTGGAAATGGAGCAGAGCCGGGAGAAAGCGCTGTGCTGTGGGGCAAGTTCCTGGGTGTACTGTGGGGCAGCAAACCGGCAGATACAGGATGAACGCCTTGCTCAGGCAGAAGCTACTGGAGCCGGTGTACTGGTGACTTCCTGTCCCAAGTGCCAGATTCATCTGAAATGTGCCCAGCGGAACCGGAATGGGAAAATGCTCAGGATTGACATACAGGACTTGGCTGGTTTGGCAGCCCGGTCCTTGGAGACTAGGAGGTAGGCTAATTGGCTGAAGAGGAACTCAGAATAGGCGTATTTATTTGTGATTGTGGTCTCAACATTGCCGGGTCGGTAGATACTGAAGAGGTACGACGGTCGGCTGAAGAGCTTCCCGGCGTGGTGGTTTCGGTGAGAAACCGCTATACCTGCGCTGACCCCGGCCAGGCGGAAATTAAGAGACACATAAGCGAGTACAAGCTAAATCGTGTAGTCGTAGCTTCCTGCACCCCAAGGCTTCATGAGCCTACCTTCCGTAAATGTATCGCTGAGGTCGGGCTTAACCCTTATTTACTGGAAGTGGCCAACATCAGGGAGCACTGCAGCTGGGTACATCTTTATGACCGAGAGTCGGCTACCAAGAAGGCAAAGGATATTGTTAGGATGGCGGTAGCCCGGGCTCGTCTTCTTCAGCCGCAGCAGGAGGTGGAAATTCCGGTGACCGATGCTGCCTTGGTTATCGGAGGTGGCGTAGCTGGGATTCAGGCAGCGCTGGACCTTGCTGACGCTGGGCACCAGGTATACTTAGTGGAGGAGAAGCCATCAATCGGTGGCATCATGGCCCAGCTTGACAAGACCTTCCCCACGATGGACTGTTCTATCTGTGTGCTGGGGCCAAAAATGATGGATGTGGGACGTCATCCCGGAATCAGCCTCCTCGCCTACAGCACCGTGGGAGAGGTATCAGGCTACGTGGGGAATTTTAAAGTCCGCATCCGCAAGAAGGCCCGTTACGTGGATGAGACCTTGTGCAACACCTGTGGCAAGTGTGTTGAGGTCTGCCCTGTGGTATTGCCCGACGAATTCCAGCAGGGCTTCTCTTCTCGCAAAGCAGCCTATATCCCCTTCCCCCAAGCGGTGCCCTCAGCTTTCCTTATTGATATGGGGAATTGCCTGGGGAACAACCCCGTCGCCTGCGTTAAATGCGTGGATGCTTGCGAGAAGAAATGTATAGATTTGCACATGCAGGACAAGATAATAGAGCTTGAAGTGGGCACTATAATCGTGGCCACCGGTATGGATGTTTATAACCCGACTCAGCTTGACGAGTACGGATATACCCGTTTTGAAAATGTCATCAACACCATGGAATTTGAAAGGTTGATATGTGGTGGTGGGCCGACTGAAGGCCACCTGGTACGTCCCTCTGACCATAAAGCCCCCAAGCGCATTGGCTTTATACAATGCGTAGGCTCGCGGACAGAAAACCGCGGTTACCCTTACTGCTCAAACGTGTGCTGTATGAACACAGTGAAGGACAGCTTGCTCATCAAGGAGCATGACCCGGACGCCGAGATATTCGTCTTCTACATGGATATTCGCGCCTTCGGTAAGGGATTTGAGGACTTAGTCCGACGTTCTAGAGAGGCTGGCGTCCGCTATATTCGGGGCATCCCTGGCGAAATCAGAGAAGACCCAACCACCAAGAATCTCCTCGTCAAGGTGGAGAATACCACAACAGCGCGGGTGGAGGAATATGAGCTGGATATGGTGATACTCTCGGTAGGGCTTGAGCCTAAGGCTGACCTCAAGCGGCTCATCGGTGTCCTGAACCTTTCCCAGACCAGTGACGGCTTTCTGATGGAAGCTCATCCCAAGCTCAGGCCGGTAGATGCACCGACGCCAGGTATCTTCTTCGCCGGCTGTGTCGAAGCGCCTAAGGATATAAAGGACAGTGTCACCCAGGCCGGAGCCGCCGCCGCCCGTAGTTCCATTCTCCTTAATGCCGGTACCCTCAAAGGTGAGGCTATCAAAGCGATGGTAGACCTTAATAAGTGCACCTCGTGTGGTGTCTGTGCCCGCGTCTGCCCCTATGGGGCGATGAAGGTAGATGTTAAGGCTAAGTCTGGAGTGCACTTAGTAGCTGCAGCCTGTGCCGGCTGTGGCGCCTGTGCCGCGGAGTGCCGCTTCGATGCTATAACCATGCAGCACTTCTCCGATGACCAAGTCCTGGCTCAAATAGACGCTGCTCTGGAGACAAACTCTGAGCAGAAGATTATTACTTTTCTGTGCAACTGGTGTAGCTATGCCGCCAGTGACCTAGCTGGAGTATCGAGATTACAGTTCCCACCAAATAACCGCTTCATCCGCACTATGTGCAGCGGAAGGGTAGATGAGAGCTTTATCCTCCACGCCTTTGAAAAGGGTGCACCCCTGGTGCTGCTCTCCGGGTGTCATTTAGGTGACTGCCACTATATCAGCGCTAATCACTGGACTCTGCGCCGGGCTGATAAGCTGTGGGATAAGCTGGAAAAACTGGGCATCCGTCCCGAAAGGTTACAACTGGAATGGATAAGCGCCGCTGAAGGCCCCCGGTTTGCTCAAATAATGCGCCAGCTTGAAGAGATGCGCCAGAAGGTTACACCGGAGGAGATAGCTTATACTCGAAAAGTGCTGTCCGCGCAGAGGCTGACAGCAAAGGAGGAGCCGACCGCCGAAGATGAGCTAAGCGATGTGGCGAAGGTGTGAACGAGATGGAAGAGCAACTCAAGTGTCTCCACTGCGGCTTTGAATATAAAATGGCTACGGATGCCAAGAAGGGGCTTCACGAGAGGGTCTGCCCCAGATGCAAGTCGAACAGCGTGCGCCGATTGCCAGATAAGAAAGAATAGCGAGTAACGCTCTTTTTTGGGAGGAGCATTATGGTGAAGAGTGTGTTGATCACCGGGGCTACGGGATTCATCGGCAGCCATCTGGTCAGGGCAAATCTTTCCGAGGGGTATCAAGTCCGTGCCTTGGTGCTTCCGGACGACCCAGAGGGTTCCTGGCTCAAATCCAAAGGTGTGGAGATAGTAACCGGGGATATCCGTGATTATGAGGCGGTGAAAAGGGCGGCGTCCGGCGTGGATGTAATTTTCCACTGCGCCGCGGTAGTTACGGACTGGGCACCTAAGAAGCTTTTCAAAGAAGTTACGGTTGGCGGTACGGATAACATCTGTAAGGTGGGGCTAGAGGCTGGAGTTTCCCGGCTGGTGGATATGAGTACCAACGACGTCTTTGGGCTGGACGAGTCACAAGTGATGGACGAGACCTTCCCCATGTCCCCATGGCATGAGCCGTATTCTGATTCCAAAATTGAAGCCGAGAAAGTCTGCTGGCGATACCACAAAGAGCATGGACTACCGGTGACAATGGTCTATCCCTGCTGGGTTTATGGCGAGGGAGATAAGACCTTTGTGCCTCTACTTGCCGATGCCATATTGAAGCGGGAACTCATTTTCTGGCGGAAGGACGTCATAGTCTGGCCCACTTACATAGAGAATCTGGTTGACCTTTTGATGCTAATCGCTGAGCATAAGCGTGCTGTGGGCAATGGCTACCTCGTGCATGATGGCGAATCTACCACGCTGGAGGAGTTTTGTGCTGGTATCGCCAGGTCGCTGGGTGTCCCGCCTATCACCACATATATCCCGTATTCTGCAGCCTATGTGGCGGCAGCAGCTATGGAATTTGCCTGGAAGCTGCTACGGAAGGAAAAGCGGCCGCTTCTCACCACCTACACTGTGAAGAACCTCGGGTCAAGGCTCAAGTTTACTATAGCTAAAGCGGAGCGCGAGTTGGGCTGGAAGCCGAAGATACCTTATAGCGAAGGATTCAGGCGAACGATGGAATGGCTGAAGACGCTCGACCTCGAGACACTGAAGCAAAAGTAAAGTGTAAAAATGTGAGAACGCTTATTTGTCAATATCGGAGCGCCTTTTTATTCTGTCATTGCGAGGAACGAAGTGACGTGGCAATCTCGGTGGGATGGGGGTTGGTCTGTCATCGTGCGGGGCATTAGTCCTGAAGCAATCCTTGAGTTTCCCTTTCTACCGAAGGAGAGGGTAGAGTGAGGCTGAGTGAGAGATTCTTCGCGGAGCCTGCCCTGAACGAGATTCTTCGGTCGCTGCGCTCCCTCAGAATGACAAAGAGTGGAGGACTCAGAATGACACAAAGCGAAGGGCTTGAATGACAAGTGAATAATTAGGAGTATGGTGCTGCCATGAAAGACTTTAATGATAAAGTAGCCTACATCACCGGTGGCTCCAGCGGCATTGGCCTTGCCACAGCGAAAGCGCTATCAACAGAAGGCGCCCACGTCATTATCTTTGCCCGGAAAAAGGACCGCCTTGAACATGCACTGGAGGAAATCAAGAGCAAACGGATTTCTAGCTCCAGCTCGCAGCGATTTTCCTGCATGACAATGGATGTTTCCAATTGGGATGAGGTCCAAGAGGTTATGTCCCGGGCTGTAGCTCAATTCGGTGTGCCGGATGTGCTCATAAACTGCGCCGGGCGAGCCTACCCCCGTGTTTTCGAGGAAATCAACTACGAACAATTCGATGAGACCATGAAGATAAACTTCCATGGAATTTGGCATACCACTTCTGTGCTTGTGCCTTATATGAAGGAGCGCGGTGGATACATCGTTAATGTATCTTCTATAGCTGGTTTCATCGGCCTGTTCGGCTATACCGATTACAGTGCCTCTAAGTTTGCCATAATAGGTTTTTCCGAGGCTTTGAGGAGCGAGCTAAAGCGGTACGGCATAACAGTATCTGTACTCTGTCCGCCAGATACGGATACCCCGGGCTTCCACGAGGAGAACAAGACGAAGCCGGAGGAGACTAAAGCGATCTCTGGCAGTGCCAAATTGATGCAGCCTGATGAGGTGGCTCGTGCCCTGCTTTCTGGTATGCGGAAAGAGGAAAGGCACATTATCCCCAGTTTTGATGGCAAGTTGATATTTCTGTTAAAGCGCCTGTTACCCGGGCTGGTCGAATTCGTGATGGACAGCACTGTAAAGAAGGTGCAGGCAAAGAGGGGTGAAAAATGAGCAGCGATAAGAAGGACAGGATAATACCGATATTAGAAATAGTCACCGCGGCGGGACTCATCCTCTTCTGGATTGGGTTCTTTACCGTCGGCCTAGCCCCGGAAAACCCTCCAGAGTGCTATTTCGCCTACGAACATGCCTTCCCCTTGCCCGATATATGTCTTGCCTTCCTCCTACTAGCCGCAGGTGTCCTCCTGCTCAGACAGAATCCGCTGGGAAGGACACTGTCCCTGATTGCCGCTGGGGCGCTTGTCTTCCTCGGGCTACTCGACTTCAGTTTCAATCTTCAGAACGGTATTTACCTCGCCTCAGCTATTGACCTGGTCATGAATGCCTTCATAAATGCCTGGTGTGTAGCCTTCGGGCTAATCATCGTATGGCGCAATTTCAAGTAGCCGCCGGGCCTTAAAAAGGTAGGGGCAGACATTCAGGTCTGTCCGCTTCATTTCATGCTTCGAAAGCGAGCCAACTGATGTAGTTGCGACCCTTTAGGGTCGCCTTGTGCGTGGCTAAAGCCCCGCAGCTACAGTGATTCTTAGCACAGGTCTGAAGGGCGCCTGTTTCTGCTTGTGGATGGGATAACCTGCATTCCAGTTGACGCCATTTCAGGCACTATATAATCAAGAGCTTAGAGCCGATGTGGTTGGGCGGTTAGAGCGCTTGCTTCACACGTAAGAGCCCTTGTCTCAAAGCTGGGGTCTGCAGAATTAGATACGAAATTAGGCTGACGAAGCAAGAGGGGCATGTTTACAAAGCTGGTTTTTAGGGCTAAAATAGATATGATTTTGGGCGGTTAGCTCAGCGGTTAGAGCGCTTGCTTCACACGCAAGAGGTCACTGGTTCAAATCCAGTACTGCCCATGCCGAAGTGGCGGAATGGCAGACGCGCTACGTTCAGGGCGTAGTGTCCGTACGGACATGTGGGTTCAAATCCCACCTTCGGCACCATGCGCCTGTAGCTCAGCGGATAGAGCGCAGCCCTGCGGAGGCTGAGGTCGTGGGTTCAAATCTCACCAGGCGTACCATTATGGGCGATTAGCTCAGCGGTTAGAGCACCTGCTT
>VGNX01000011.1 GCA_016865855.1 Chloroflexota bacterium
CGGCTCTATACGGGCCACATCAAAATCGCCACTGGGTTCAAATTCTCCGAGCACTAACATATCGCATCCTGAAGATATAACTGTGACGCCCATCCATGATTCACACCGACCAACAGTTGACAGTAACCGTGCCTCCTAGCTAGTGTTATTCAAAGGAACGTGGTGGTATAATCTATGTGATTGACCCCACTCCTGCAGGCGTAAGGCGAATCTACTCCCTTCGATGCACCACTTTATGATTTCGACGCGAGAGAGGAATATAGTACAGAAACAATACTAGAGCCCGCTCATAGTAACATCATTGGCTTCACTTAGAATGTGATTTCAATTAAAATATAGTTAATTAACAGAGGCTGTTTAAAAAAGAAGGGGTATTTTGGGGGCTTTTAGGACATGTCTAAAGCTAGAAGACGTCAAAACTCCCCAGAAAGTTGGGGGTGAAGGGTTCTCAAATCGGCCAAAAATGAAGCTAAAATCAAAACTAAACAGCCTCTTACCATATTAGGAGGTGGATTGTGAGCAAAACTAGTGAAAACTTGCAAGCTGCTTTTGGCGGTGAGAGCCAGGCCAGCCGCAAGTACCTGTATTTTGCCGAGAAGGCAGATGCGGAAGGACACAAACAGATAGCCAGGTTGTTCCGCGCCGCATCAGACGCCGAGACAGTCCATGCCCGTAACCACCTGAAGGTGATGCGGGGGATAAACTCGACCAAGGACAACCTGCTGGCTGCGATTAGTGGTGAGCATCACGAGTTTGCCGAGATGTATCCTGCTTTTATGAAACAGGCCGAGGCCGAAGGTGAGAAGAAGGCAAATGATAGCTTCGACCTGGCAAACAAAGTTGAGCAGATTCATCACCGCCTATATCAGACTGCACTCAGCATGCTGGAAAAGAGTCAGGCGATAGCTGAGAAGCCCATCTACGTCTGCCAGTATTGCGGCAATACCGTCGAGGGTGAAGCTCCTGATAAATGTCCCATCTGCGGAGCACCTAAGAAAATGTTCAAGCGAATCGATTAGAACCTAAAGGCCCTCACCCGCTGTCTTCGATGTAGCTGCGACCTTTTAGAGTCTCTCTTCTATTATAGCGAGGCTAAAGCCTCGCCGCTACATGTCTTTCCTCCCTAAATACCAATGACCAAAATATCAAGAGTTTTCGAATTTAGGTGATTTGGATTTTGATATTGTTTGGAATTTGAGATTTGGAATTTAGGATTTGGTACCACATGTAGTTGCGACCCTTTAGGGTCGCCTTCTGTAGCGAGGCTAAAGCCTCGCCGCTATATTAGTAAACAACTCCATTACTTGTTGGCTATCTTCCGCCACGCTATAATTAGGCGCGATGCTTTATCAACGCATAGTAGCTAAGTTCGGCACCAACTTACTTACGGGAGGGACTGGCCGCCTTGAGTCTAATATTATGTCAAGTCTTGCAGGGCAGGTGGCTCAGCTTCACCAACAGGGGCACGAAATAATCATCGTGTCTTCGGGGGCAGTTGCTGCCGGAAGACAGAAATTAGGCCTGACCAAGGAACGCAAAGACGTCCCCTTCAAGCAAGTCCTTGCCTCGGTGGGCCAAAGTCGGCTTATGAATGTCTACGAGCAGCTTTTCAGTCAGCACAATATAGTCGTGGCTCAGGCGCTACTGACCAAGTCTGACCTCATCGACCGCGCCGGCTACTTGAACGCCCGTAATACGCTACTGGCTCTGATTGAATTGGGCGTGATTTGCATCGTAAACGAAAACGACATCGTCGCCACCGATGAACTCGGTGAACTCACCTTCGGAGATAATGACAATCTTTCAGCTATGGTGGCTAATTTGGTCGATGCTGACCTTCTGGCACTGCTTACTGACATAGACGGCCTGTACACCGCTGACCCACAGCTTAATCCCCAGGCCAGGCTTATACCCAAAGTAGAAAAGATAGATGCCGAGATTGAGCGTCTGGCTGGCGACACTACCAGCTCTTACAGCGTCGGTGGCATGATTACCAAACTCGAGGCTGCCAAACTGGCGACTACTTCAGGCGTAACCATGGTCATCGCCAACGGACGGAAGCCTGATGTCCTGAAACAAATCGCACTTGGGCAAAACATCGGCACCATATTCCCATCACGAACCAGCAAACTGGAGAGCAAGAAACGCTGGATGCTGAGCCGGCTTGCCTGCAAAGGTAAATTGATAATCGACGATGGCGCCACACTGGCTCTAAAGAAACAGAACCGGAGCCTGCTTCCCGCCGGGGTTGTGGGTGTTGAAGGTGAATTCCAGCGTGGCGAGGTAGTGGATATTTTCGATTCGAAAGGCAGTCAAATCGGCTGCGGCATACCTAACTACAGCTCAAAGGATATCACCGTTATCAAAGGAGCCCACTCCGAGGCAATCTCAGGCCTTCTCGGCTACGAATACGGCAGCGAGGTAATCCATCGGAATAATATGGTACTACTATAAATGGCGTGTTGAAGAAAAAAGGCAGGCTGTCCGAAAATGTAGTCCCGATCCTTTAGGGTCGGGCTCCCGAGGCTAAAGCCTCGGGGCTACATGTTTAATGTGTATCACCAATGAGCTATAATTTTTCCCACAAAGTAACGTGTAGGGACAGGTCTTTAGACCTGTCCGCAAGCAGTAAGGTGACGGACAGCCCTAAAGGTCTATCCCTACACAACAAAAAACCAGTTACTAGTTAAGATAAGCAGTTGTCCATGGAAAATGGCTAAGTTCGATGACAATCGAGGAGGAAAGTATGAAATCTGCGCTAACTGAGCTTGAAGAAAAAGGCAAGGCGGCTAAGGCAGCTTCAAGGAAACTCGCCTTCTTACCTACCGAAATTAAGAACAGAGCTCTGCTCAGCGTCGCTGGTGCCCTCAGTGCCAGACAGAACGAGATTCTAGCCGCTAACAGCCAGGACTATAAGGAGTCCGAAGCTTCTGGTATGAGCGCAGCTATGCTTGACCGGCTTATGCTGAACCCAAGCCGGCTGGAAGCTATGGCTCAGGATGTAAGAACTGTAGCTGCCCTGCCTGACCCGGTGGGTGAGGTGATTGAAGAACGCACCTTGCCCAACGGTCTCCAACTCAGCAAAAAGCGGGTACCGCTTGGCGTCATCGGCGCCATTTATGAGAGCCGTCCCAATGTAACTGTGGACATCTCTGTGTTATGCCTTAAATCAGGCAATGCCGTCATCCTTCGCGGCGGCAAGGAGGCACTACGCTCCAACCTGGCTCTGGCCAAGGTTGTTCAAGAAGCCGCCTACAAAGCTGGTGTGCCACAAGGAGCTGTGCAGATCATAGAATCAACAGACAGAGCTCTTGTTGACTATATGCTTAAGATGAAGGGCACTATAGACCTCATAATTCCCCGCGGTGGCGCCGGCTTGATTAAGTCTGTTGCTGAAAATGCTGCTATGCCTGTAGTTACCGGCGGTATTGGCGTCTGTCATACCTATGCAGACAAGAGCGCCGATTTAAACAAGGCAGTGGCCATCGCCTATAACGCCAAGGTTCAGCGGCCAACTGTTTGCAACGCTCTGGATACTCTTCTGGTTCACGCTGAAATCGCCCCACGGTACCTGCCTCTAATTGCCCAGGAATGGGCCAAGGCCGGGGTGGAAATGCACTGCGATAAGCGCGCTTTATCTATTCTCAAACCGATTCCTTCCCTTAAGCTCGTTCCGGCAAAGGCTGATGATTGGGGCAAAGAATTTCTGGCGCTGATTGCGGCGATTAAGATAGTTGATTCGCCTGACGAGGCGTTGGAACACATCGAGCGCTACGGCTCAGGACACTCTGAGGCCATAGTTGCCGAGGATAAATCGGCGGCGGCACGCTTTCTCAACGAGGTGGATGCTGCCTGCGTCTATGCCAATGCCAGCACCCGCTTCACCGATGGCGGCCAGTTAGGCCTGGGCGCTGAAATAGGCATAAGCACGCAAAAGTTCCATGCCCGCGGCCCCATGGCGCTGAGGGAGCTGACCAGCTACAAGTGGATTATTATCGGCGATGGGCACGTCCGCCCCTAGCCTAACCTTGCCAAAGCTGGCTTCTGGATTTTAACCAGGGGCATCTAGCCCAACCAATGTAGCAGTGACCCTTTAGGGTCGCTGGGGCGAGGCTAAAGCCTCGCCGCTACATGTTTTCCAGGGGGAAGCTTTGGATAGGACTAAAGACCTGTATCTGCCTTTCCTGATGTCATTCTGAGCGAAGCGAAGAATCTCGATACGCTTCGTTGTCGCTAACTTAAAATTTAGAACTCAAAAATCAAAATGAAAAATAAAAATGTAAATATTATTTCTTGCTGTTCGAAGCCGAATGCCTAAATTTATTTTTGACAACCAATGTAGCAGTGACCCTTTAGGCAGGCTGTCCGAAAATGTAGTCCCGACCCTTTAGGGTCGGGCTCCCGAGGCTAAAGCCTCGGGGCTACATGTTTAATGTGTATCACCAATAAGCTATATTTTTTCCTACAAAGTGGGAGAGACAGATTGCCAGTTAGAGTTTTCGGATAGCCTCTAGGGTCGCTGGGGCGAGGCTAAAGCCTCGCCGCTACATGTTCTATTAGATTGAGGGGCTAAGTATTGGTAGGGTTAAACCCTCAGTCTAAACCTTCCAGAGTCGCTTTCTGGATTTTGAATAATTGCTTGATTCCCTTCTCGGCAAGTGAGAGCAAAGCATCAATGGTTTCTTTGGAGAAAGGCTTGCCTTCGGCTGTGCCTTGAAGCTCCACGAATTCGCCCTTTTCAGTCATGACCACATTAAAGTCCACAGCCGCCCGGTAGTCTTCCTCATAGCAGAGGTCAAGAAGCTCCTCTCTACCCACAATACCAACACTGGTAGCAGCCACTGCACCCTTCACTGGAATTGATGAGAGTATGCCTCGTTTTTTTAGATTATGTAACGCTGAAAACAGGGCTAAATATCCGCCGGTTATGGCTGCAGTTCGAGTACCGCCGTCAGCCTGCAATACATCACAGTCCACAGTAAAGGTTCTTTCACCCAGGGTGGCAAGGTCGGTAACAGCCCTCAAGCTACGGCCGATAAGACGCTGGATTTCTTGATTTCTACCGACTGTCCTCTCGAGAGAGATGCTGCGGGGAGTGCGAGTGAGCGTAGAACGCGGCAGCATGGCATATTCAGCAGTAACCCAACCGCTGCCTTCACCTTTGAGGAAGTTGGGAACCTTCTCCTCCACACTCACAGCGCAGAGCACTCTGGTACGCCCTAATTCTATCAATGCTGAGCCTTCAGCAAAAGCCTGATAGCCTAAGCTGATACTTACCGGGCGAAGCTCATCATTAGCACGGCCATCTACCCGTTTCATCAAAACCCTTGCCTCGCTTCCTAATCAACCCAGTATAGCATCGACTTGCCTAGCTTAACAAGGCTAAACGTGGAGAGTTTTTGTCATTGCAAGGGGCATACGCCCCGAAGCAATCTCTGGAATTGTCACGCTTCGCTCGCAATGACATTCGCTACCAGCATTCCTTGACACCCTCTAGCTGGCGGTGATAGACTCCAAATGCAAGTGAAACAGGTCGGCATTTTATATCATCCCAAAATTGAGAAGGCTAAGGCTTTCAGTCAGGATCTGGAGAAGTTTCTGAAAGCCCGAGGTGTTTCCTTCTGGACATGCTCAGCCTGGGAAGAGGATAAGGCGAAGCCTCAGATAGCTGGGTCGGAATTAATGCTGAGCATCGGCGGCGATGGCACTATCCTGCGGGCAGTCCGAGCTGTTATTCCACATGCAGTGCCTATCGTAGGCATAAATCTGGGCAACTTAGGATTTATGACTGAGCTTAAAGCTGATGAGGCTTTTGAGAAGCTACCTCAGCTGCTGGATGGTGATGGTTGGATTGAAGAGAGGGCGATGCTGGAAGCTGAGCTGCTGTCTCAGGGCAAGGTTTTTCATGCGATGAACGATGTTTTTGTGGGACGAAGGGGATCAGCTCGGCTGGTTCAGGTTGAAACCAAAGTTGATGGTGAGGTTCTGGCAACCTATCGGGCTGACGGCGTTATAGTGGCTACGGCTACTGGCAGCACTGGTTACTCACTGGCGGCTGGTGGGCCCATTCTTTATCCACAGGCTAAGGAAATCATATTCAAGCCTGTTTGTCCTCATCTGGCTCTGGACAGGGCTGTGGTTCTGCCGGCTGAAGCCGAAATCCAGATAAAGGTGACTACCACCCATGAAGCTATGCTCAGCATTGACGGACAGGTGGAGATGCCACTGCGCAGCGGGGATGAAGTAAAGGTAAAGCGTAGCCGTCATGTGGCTCGGTTCTTGAGAATTCGCCCTAAGGCTTATTTTTATAGCTATCTGGAGTCAAGACTCAGAGGGAGAGGGGTTGTTTACTAATGTAGCGGCGAGGCTGAAGCCTCGCCACAAAAAGGCGACCCTAAAAGGTCACAGCTCCATCAAAAACGGATTGTTGATAAATACTCCCAAAGGAAAGATATGATGAAGGTAGAGAAAGCGAAAATAAATGATGTCCAGCGGATACATGAACTGGTGAACAGCTTCGCCGATAAGGGTGAGATGCTGCCTCGAGCATTGAGCGAGATATATGAGAACCTGCGCGACTTTTTTGTCATCAGGGATAGGGCTAAACAGGTTATCGGCTGTGTTGCCCTTCATATTAACTGGGCTGATTTAGCTGAGATTAAGTCTCTGGCGGTGAGCGAAGATAAGCAGGCCAAGGGCTTAGGCTCAATACTTATTGAAGCCTGCCTTGATGAAGCCAAGGAATTGGGGATTCCTACAGTCTTTTGCCTGACCTACAAGCCGGCTTTTTTCGAAAAGTATAAATTTCATCGGGTTGACAAGATGGAATTGCCGCGAAAGGTGTGGTCGGAGTGCTATCGTTGTCCCAAGTTTCCCGATTGCGATGAGGTGGCTCTTATCTATCGGTCTGAGCCAGGTATAGGTTGAGGAGACTGAAGGGGTGAGAACGCGCTTGTTTATTAGAATGTAGCAGCGAGGCTTTAGCCTCGCTGAACTCGACCCTAAAGGGTCGAGGCTACATGTTTGTGGTGATAGGCAACTAGGATGCATGTTTAGATTAGAGAGGTAAAAGATAAGATGGAAAAGACTATATCTAGCCAGCGGGTTTATGATGGTCGAGCGGTGAAATTGCGGGTTGACACCGTGAAGAAGCCTAACGGCAAGACGACGACTAGGGAGATTGTGGAGCATAGCGATTGCGTGGCAGTGGTGGTCTTGGACTCGAAAGATAGAGCTGTCTTGGTTAGTCAATATCGTAAAGCTGTGGGCAAAATTCTCTTGGAGATTCCGGCGGGCGGTATTGACCCAGGTGAACAGCCGATTGCCTGTGTTCGACGCGAGTTACAGGAGGAGATAGGTTATTTACCGAATAAGATAGACAAGCTTGGCGGTTTTTATTCAGCCCCCGGCTACTGCACTGAGTATTTACACCTGTATCTGGCTACGCATCTGATACCTAGCCGTCGTGAGGCTGAAGATACTGAGGATATCGAGGTGGTTCAAGTACCCATATCCCGGATACCTGAACTCATTGCTTCAGGGGAAATCTGCGATGCTAAAAGTATAGCCGGGCTGCTTAGAGTTATCTCCCTTGGACTGAAGGGCAGCTAAACACCGATAATACGGACCAGCTAGCAAAACCCATTATGTCATTCTGAGCGTAGCGAAGAATCTAAAGTCGCCCTTACCAAGTCTGTTTTGAACGAGATTCTTCGGTTGCTCCGCTCCCTCAGAATGACAGAAAACAAAAGTGCCTTGCCGACGAGACAAGCCCCGTTTAGGCCTTAAGCTGGTACTTGGCTTTTCCTTGTTCGTATAAGTCGCCGCCGTAGATGTCATTGATAACGGTGGCGGGAAAGTTATCTACCTCCAAGCGGCGGATTGCCTCTGCCCCCAAGTCTTCGTAGGCTATTACCTCTGCCTTTTTGATGCTTTTTGAAATCAGGGCTCCGGCGCCGCCTATGGCGGCGAAGTACACTGCTTTGTATTTTTTCATGGCGTCCTTCACTGCTTGTGAGCGGTTGCCTTTGCCGACCATCCCTTTGAGGCCAGCAGCCATGAGGCGTGGTGCGTAGCTATCCATTCTTCCGCTGGTTGTCGGTCCGGCTGAGCCGATGACTTGCCCTGGCTTGGCCGGCGTTGGGCCCATGTAATAGATGGTCTGGTTGGTTATATCAAAGGGTAGTTTTTTGCCCTTATCTAAAGCTTCAACCATGCGTTTGTGGGCAGCATCTCGTGCCGTGTAAATGACGCCGGTGATGAAAACCTGGTCACCGGCCTTCAACTTCTTGACGGTTTCCTCATCAAGTGGTGACTTGATATTTAGAGTCTTCATCATTATCCCTCCATGGTGGCAGTTTATTTAGCTTCATTTCACGGTGAACTCAGGGAAGGGAAGCTTGGGTTTGGTCTCGGCAGGAGATGGGACTGTTGAAGAAGGCTGCTGCTTTTTACCCAGTGCCACAGCTCGGGATACCAGCCTTCTTTTGAGTAATTGGATAGCCAGAGCTGGGTCTAAGCCTTTAGGGCAGGCTTCGGAGCAGGCACCAGCGAGATGGCAATGCCAGACTCCATGGTCGGTATCAACCACTGGAAATCTTTCCTTTTCGCCTTCATCCCGGCTGTCAGCACAGTAACGGTAGCATTGAGCCAGAGCCTGCGGACCGAGAAAAAGCTTATCGCTGGCTGAGGTTGGACAAGCAGAAATGCATATACCGCACTTTATGCAGTAGGTGAACTGCAAGAAGGTCTCTAAGGCGTGAGGTACCTGTGCGTATTCGGCGGTGGGGTTTTCCATTTCCTCTGCGTCTTGGCGGAGGATGTAGGGCTTTAGTGATTTGTGAGTATTGAAGAATGGAATTAAGTCAACTACCAGGTCTTTAATGATAGGCAGGTTAGGTAAGGGTTTGACGGTTAACGTGTCTGAGTGGAACTCTTCTATTTGTGTATGACAGGCGAGGTGGGGGTAGTTGTTAATGAGCATACCACAGGAACCGCAGATGGCCATGCGGCATGAAGTGCGAAAAGCAAGGCTGCTATCCAGGTTTTCTTTTATATAGATGAGACCATCGAGAACCGTCATACTCTGGCTAGATGGCACCATAAATTCCTGAAAATGAGGCGTGCCGTCATGTTCGGGATCGTATCTTTGGACTTTGAATGTTATCGGGTTGTTTTTATCCATATCCATAATGCCTCCTAAGCAGATAACAGAGCAATGGGTACATAGCTGCACCAGACAAAGGCGACGATGCCAAAAGCTACAATAGCCCAGGTGACGACACGTTCAGTCCTGGCCGATGGTGTCAGCTCAAGGATAACGTTACGCAGTCCGTTTAGGGCGTGGTAGAGAACAACGGCCAGTAAGGCTATATATAAGCCTGCCCATATACCTTGGCGAGATCGTTCTATCATTGAGCCCCAGGAAGTCACGTCGTTAACATAGACTCCAAAGAAGCCAAGGATAGCATCGAGGTGCATTAATACCATATGTACACCCAACAGAACTGCTATCAATATGCCAGTAACCAGTTGTAGAAACCACAGATAGGTATTGCGCATTACCAGCCTCCTGCGACGAAGTCATAAAAGAAGACTAAGGCAAGGATGACGACCACTGCTATCATGGCGATTGTCCAGGGGCGTTTCTTGCGGAGCGAGTCTCTGTACGGATAAATTGGTGGTGTAGGTCGCCCCATAAGGAAACCCAGTTCCTGTAGGATAAGTCGCAAACCGTTCAAGGCATGGTAGACGAAGGCAATGACCACAAGATATTCGCCGATTTTGAACCAGGGGTTGTGGAGGATTGACATCGTAGTTTCCCAGACATCCTGACCCTGAATGCGGAAAACGGTTGTCATCATCAAGTGGAGCAGTAGGAAGAGCAAGATTCCCAGGCCGGTTATTCTATGAAGTATGTAGAGATAACGCTCCAGCTTGTAATTGCCTGCCCACAACCACCCAACAGCTCCTAGATAGTTGCGTCGAGGCTGTATTTGTCTCATAGCTAACTCCCTAGTATTTCCTTTCTACAGGCTGCCACATGGTGATGGTTACGGGGATATAATCGAGCCGTGGCCCTTTAGGTGTGTAATAGGCTAAGGTATGCTTGAGCCAGTTGACATCATCGCGATCGGGAAAGTCCCGTCGAGAGTGAGCCCCTCGCGACTCAGTGCGTGATAAGGCTCCGGTGACGATAATTTCGGCCAGGTCAAGGAGGTTATCCATTTCCAAGGCACTGAGCAGGTCTGTATTATATATGCGCCCACGGTCTTTGACCTTGACATCGGGCAGCCGTTGCTTTAATTCGCGTATCTTATCAAGGGCTATTTTTAGGCCGGTGCTGGTGCGGAAGACGCCCACCTGACTATCCATAGTCCTCTGTAGCTCCCTGCGGAGAGCATAGGCGCTTTCTTTGCCGTTAGAGCTGAACCTGCTGAAAACTCTGGCCTCTGTTTCTTTCAATGTTTTTTCTTCGGGCGGTGTAGAAAAGGCTTTCTGTCTAGACGCATACTTGGCAACATTATCCCCGGTGATTTTTCCCCAGACGAGGCATTCGGTGGTTGAGTTGGAGCCGAGGCGGTTGGCACCGTGTAGTGATACGCAAGCGGCCTCACCGGCTGCCCATATACCTTTTATCGGAGTAGCGCCGTCAATATCAGTGTGGACGCCGCCCATAAAATAATGAGCGGCCGGTCGAACAGGAATTGGCTCGTAGATAGGGTCAATGAAGTTGAACTTTATGGCGACTTCTCGAATCATAGGCAGCCGTTCGTTGATTTTAGCGGCGCCGAGATTACGCAGGTCAATGTGAACGTAGTCGAGGCCATCGGGTCCGGGAAATCCTCTGCCTTCTTCAATTTCAGTCATCTCCGAGCGGGAGACAATGTCTCGTGGAGCTACCTCCATCTTAGATGGAGCGTATTTTTCCATGAATCTGTCATCTTTATTGTTGAGTAAGTAGCCGCCTTCGCCACGTGCTGCCTCTGTTATGAGGATGCCGGATGGTACCAGGCCTGTGGGATGGAATTGGACGAATTCCAGATCCTTAATGGGTAGTCCTGCCCGGTAAGCCATGGCTAAACCGTCGCCGGTGGCGGTAAGGGAGTATGTGGTGAAACCGAACATACGGCAAGCCCCGCCCGTGGCGATGATTAGAGCTTTACCCTGGATAAAGAAGAACTGGCCGCTGGTCAAATCCCAGGCGGTTACGCCGCAGAATGTATTGTCTTTTGTTAGGATTGAGGAGATATAACATTCGTCGTATCTGGTTACATTGGGATATTTTTGCAGAGTGTCGTAGAGAGTTTGCATTTCGGCGAAACCGGTCTTGTCGGCAGCGAAGACAGCCCGGTCGTAGCTATGGCCGCCGAATGCTCGCTGGGCAATTCGGCCATCGGGACGGCGCGACCACGGGATTCCCCAGTGCTCTAATAGGAGAATTTCTTTAGGTGCCTCTGCAACGAAGCGCTTTACTACGTCCTGGTCGCAAAGGAAGTCAGCACCTCTGACTGTATCCCAGGCATGAAGCTCGAAGCTATCTCCTTCATCTGGCTGCATGACGGCTGCAGTGCCGCCTTCAGCACAGACTGAATGGGAGCGCATCAACTGGACTTTGGAGACGATGGCAACATCGAGTCCTGAATTGTGGGCGGCGGCTTCGATGGCAGCTCGTAGGCCAGCTAGTCCTGAGCCCAAGACTATAACATCGTGTTTTTGGCTCATCATAATGTCGTCTCTTTATGCCGAGCACACCAACATTGTATGTTAACCGCAACCGGCAGGCTAGCGATATGTGCCGGGAAGGTTTCAGCGTGAACGGCCAAGGCGGTTGTCCTGCCACCGTAACCCATTGGTCCAATGCCCAGATTGTTGACACGTTGCAGGATTTCTTTTTCTAACTCAGCAACCTCCGGGTCCGGATTTGGCTCGCCAACTTTGCGCAATAGTGCTTTTTTAGCCAATGTCATAGCTTTATCTGTTGTTCCGCCTATGCCGAGACCGATGATGAGAGGTGGGCATGGATTGCTGCCAGATTCGTCAACGAGGTTTACCACAAAGTCAATAATCCCTTGGCGCCCCTTTGCTGGCGGCATTACTGTCAAGCGAGAGCAGTTTTCAGAGCCACCTCCCTTGGGCATTACGCTGATTCTAAGTTTGTCTCCGGGAGCGATATCGGTGTGGATGATAGCCGGGGTGTTATCTTTCGTGTTGACTCGTGCTGAGAAGGGCTGATTCACCATGGATTTGCGCAGATATCCCTTTTCATATCCCTGGCGCACCCCTTCATTTATGGCTGTGTAAAGGTCACCTCCCGTTATGTGAACGTCCTGACCTAATTCCAACACTACCACTGCAGCACCGGTGTCCTGGCATAGAGGGGTTTTCTCTTTGGCAGCGATTTCAGTATTTTCAATAAGTTGGGCTAACACATCCTTGGCTGCAGGAGACTCCTCTTTTTCTCTTGCCTGCTTGAGGGCAGCGAGCACATCTTCGGGCAGGTAAAGGCAGGCGTCTTGGAACAGGTGGGATACAGTTTCGGTTATCCTTTTACAGTCGATGTCTCGCATTTTAGCTAAGACTCCTTTTTAATTATCCCTCAGCTCCTTTGGTAGGAACTAATCTGAGATTAAGCTAGTAAATTCTTCTATAGATAAATTTGCATCCCGCAACAATTTCCTTAATAAACCGGGCTTAAGTTCCTTATGAAGAGGGATTGATAAAGGCTTATGAGAAGGATTAGTCCTGTCTCGCATTCTAACATGGCTACCTCGTTGCCTAACTGCTTCATACCCGATTTTTTGAAAAGCCTTAATCGCCTCCTTGGCGGAGGTTAGTGGCAGCCTTTGGCTCACTTTGTTATCACAACGCTTTCAACAAGGACTTTCGAAGGGTCAGGGACTTCCTCTCCTTCAGCTTCCATATCTTCCAAGCAAAGGAGGATAGCCTCTTTTATGTTTCTTAAGGCCTCCTCAACAGTTTCCCCTTGGCTGTAACAGCCAGAAAGAGAGGGGCAAGATACAACAAATCCTCCCATTTCGTCTGGCTCCAAAATAACCTTAAAATCATAGTCTTTCATGCAGCTCTCCTTTTTCGCTGTGGACTCCGAGTAACTCACTGCCCTTTTTTCTGAGTAGAATCATAAGCTCTCTTACGTCTTCCATAACGCAATCACGGATAGGTAGATTAATCACCTCCTTACGTTCTTGTGGTCCTATTTGCCACTCCTTGAGACTCCGATTTTTTGATTCCAATTCGCTTAAGGGGTCGAGTATAAGTTCTTTCTCAGAATGTGTCACCGTTAATGCTTCACCTTCGAGATTAAAGGCGAGTTTGTATTCATCGCTCGTCCCATGCCATGCATCAACGCCTTTTATCTCAAACCATACAGTGCAGGTTATTGTGGCTGAAGAGATATATCCTTTTTCAACGTATTGGTCGGTTGCTTTTAAGAAAAGCTCAGCGACGTCTACAATATTCTGGATTTCTTCTTGTTCCTTGGGCCTTACGTATTCGTGTTCTAACAAGTTTCGTTTTTGGGTTATGAGATTTCTCAGCACCTTTGGAGCTGGAATTTGTAAAGTCTTAAGAACCTCTATTTTGTATGGCAATTTCCATCCTTTCCTTGAAGAAAAACCCCTGAGGTTTGATAATGCTAAAAGCTCGTCAATGCGGCATTCTATTGCACTTTTAGCATTCCTCAGCGCATTCACCCTTCCCCTGTCAGAGCCCTCTTCTAAATCCTTCTTTGCGAAGTCGAGGAATTCCAGTGCCTCTATAGGGTAAAGTGGAACTTTCTGCCAACGTAGCCAGCATTCGAATTCGTCTTTTCCCTTTATCCGTGTGCCGTCCTCAAATTCAACCTCCTCATTTACATAGCTGCGTTTTTTCCTTGGTAATGTTTCTCTTTCCAGGATATTAATAACGTCCTTAAGATTGAGACTACTTTCAGTGACCACCACGTTCTCCTATGCCATCAAATGTTAACACGAATGGCAAGCCCATATTTTGCTCTTCTAAGGTCGGATATTCACTTTACATAAGCCCTCTTATTGGTCGGCTACTCCAATTTCATTATTTGGGCAAGCTCCCGCACAGCCTCGGCTGATCTCTTAAGGGCAGCGCTCTCTTCTGGTGTTAGCTTCAGCTCGATTATCTGCTCAATGCCATTTCTGCCTAGCTTCACGGGTACCCCAACTACTGCGCCCTTTATTCCATATTCTCCTTCAAGGTAGACAGCGCAAGGTAGGATCCTCTTCTTGTCTAGAAGTATGGATTCAACCATTTGAGCGGTAGCAGCTGCAGGAGCATAATAGGCGCTTCCCGTTTTTAGCAGGGCGACTATTTCGCCACCCCCTTTGACTGTCCGCTCAACAATCTTGTTTACAGTCTCCTGAGGCAAAAGCTCGGTTATCGGGATGCCACCCACGGTGGTTAATCTTGGGATGGCCACCATGGTATCTCCATGCCCGCCCATAACACAGGCATAAACATCTTCGACTGAGACGTTAAGTTCCTGAGCGAGGAAAGTTCTAAATCTGGAAGTATCTAAAATGCCTGACTGGCCGAAGACACGGTTTCGAGGAAATTTGCTGACGTGAAGAGCCAACTGTGTCATGGCATCTAAGGGATTGGCGACCATAATGATGATGCACTTCGGCGAGTATTTCACCACCTGCTCGGTGACTAATTTAACGATATTCATATTGGTCAGTACCAGGTCATCACGGCTCATGCCTGGCTTTCTTGGCACTCCTGAGGTGATGGCCACGATGTCAGAGTTGGCAGTTTCTTCGTAGGAATTAGTGCCGATGACTCTGGCATCGGAACCGGTAATTGGGCCGGTCTGGAGCATATCCAGTCCTTTACCCTGAGGCAAGCCATCAATAATGTCCACCACCACTACATCGGCATATCCTTTTTCGGCGATACGCTGGGCTAGGGTGGCTCCTACATTTCCGGCACCGATGACGCTAACTTTATTACGCATTTTACCCTCCTTGATTTTTAAATTTTTCAATCACTGCATCAGCGACCTCTGAGGTAGTTGCTGCAGGTTGATTGCGGTCTAACTTTAGGTCGTAGGTAACGCTTTTGCCCTCAGCGATGACATCAGCTATGGCTTTTTCCAGCCTGTCTGCAGCTTTAATCTCACCGAGATGGCATAGCATCATGGTCGCGGATAGCATCATAGCCATTGGATTGACTTTGTTCTGGCCAATGTATTTCGGAGCGCTGCCGTGGGTAGGTTCAAAAACCGCTATATTATCGCCTATGTTAGCCCCCGGTGCAACGCCAAGCCCGCCAACCAGTCCAGCACAAAGGTCGGAGACAATGTCACCATAGAGATTGGGCAGGACAATGATATCGTATTGCTGGGGACTTCTGGCAAGGCGCATGCATAGGGCATCGACAACCACATCTTCGAACCCTATATCTGGATATTCCTTGGCTACTTCACGGGCAGCAGCCAGGAAAAGGCCATCGGAGAACTTCAGGATGTTAGCCTTGTGGGCCGCACTGACCTTCTTTCTATTATTGGCGCGGGCATATTCGAAGGCAAACCTGACAATACGTCTGGAAGCTGTTTCGGAGATCACTTTTATGCTGAAGCCGGAATCTTGCTTCACCTTGGTCTGTGTGGTCTCGAGAATGAGTTTTGCCAGTCTATCGCTTTCCTTGGTTCCCTTGGCGAATTCGATGCCGCTGTAGAGGTCCTCTGTATTCTCTCTGACAATGACTATGTCTACATTTTTAAAGGGTGTGGGCACGCCAGGGTAGGTTTTACATGGGCGGAGGCAAGCATAAAGGTCTAGGCTTTGGCGCAAAGCCACGTTGACGCTTCTGAAACTGGTGCCTACCGGTGTGGTTACCGGGCCTTTGAGAGCGACCTTGTTCTTCTTTATAGATTCGAGGACATAATCAGGTAGAGGGGTGCCAAATTTATCCTGGGCTTGTTGGCCAACTATTCCAATATCCCACTCGAATTTAACGCCGGTGGCTTCTAATACTCTTTTAGCCGCCTCGGTGATCTCTGGGCCGATGCCATCGCCGGGGATAAGAGTCACTTTGTGAGACATAACATATTCCGCCTTTACGGGGCTTAGAGCGTAAAATCACCGTATCTGCTTATGTAGGAGATGAGCCCGCCCTCATTAAGTATGTCCAACATCACTTTAGGGATTTTGCCAAAAGTAAGCTGGATACCTTTGGTCAGGTCGGTAATAATGCTTCTGGTTAAATTTACCTCTAATTCATCTCCAGCGTCAATTTTATCAGTATCACAAATCAGGGTCGGTAGTCCCTGATTTATGGCATTTCTGAAAAAGATACGAGCAACTGATTTTACCAGAATAGCGCTCACCCCGGCCATTTTAATAACTAGCGCAGCATGTTCCCGGCTTGAGCCAAGCCCAAAATTCCTGCCAGCAACGATGAAGTCACCTGATTTCACTTCCTCAGCAAAGGTTGGGTCAGCATCCTCCATGACGTGTTTAGCCAACTCTGGCAGGTTGCTTCTTAAGTGTGAGTATTTACCCGGTATAATAAGGTCTGTAGAGATACCGTCGCCGAACTTAAAAGCTCTACCTTTAAGGATTGTATCGGGCATCATAGTACCTTTCTCGGGTCGGTGATTTCACCGGTTAATGCTGAAGCTGTGGCTGTGGCTGGGCTAGCCAGATATATTGAGGCTTCCGTATTGCCCATCCGTCCCTTGAAATTGCGGTTAGCCGTGGATAGACAGGCTTCATTATCTCCGAGCACACCCTGGTGGAGACCGAGACAAGCAGCGCATCCCGGTGGGAGCAGAATAGCCCCGGCAGCGACTAAAGTTTCTATGTAGCCAGCTTTTATAGCTGCGGTTAGGACTTGCTGTGATGCTGGGGCTATGATTAACCTGACACTTGGGTGACGTTTCTTGTTTCTGAGAATGACAGCAGCTGTGGCTAAATCTTCAAGCCGACCGTTGGTGCAAGTGCCGATGAACACCTGGTCGACTTTTGTACCGGCGAGCATACTCACTGGAACAACATTATCCACAGTATGAGGCATGGCTACCATAGGTTCGAGTTCAGAGGCATCGATGGTGATAGCCCGCTCATAATCAGCGTCGGCATCGGGTTGAAGAGCTTTATATTTATTAGCCCTCCCTTGAGCTGCCAAGTACTTCTTGGTGACACTGTCACTAGGGAAAATCCCCACCTTGGCACCAGCTTCTACCGCCATGTTGGCTACAGCCAAGCGTTCCGAGATGGTCATATTAGATACTGTTTGGCCATCGAATTCCAGCGCTTTGTAAGTGGCACCGTCAGCTCCGAGTGCGCCAATAAGGTGGAGGACAAGGTCTTTGGCACCAACCCATTTTTGAAATCTGCCACTGATGCTAATTTTGAAGGTCTCCGGCACTCGAAACCATGTCTTGCCCAGTGCGAAAACAATGGCAATGTCGCTTGACCCCATTCCAGTAGCAAATGCTCCCAAACCGCCGGCAGTTACCGTATGGGAGTCGGCACCGACGATAATATCCCCAGGGTTAGCAAACATTTCCGCTACTAATTGATGGCATATCCCAGTGCCACCTTCGAAGATTAGGCAGTTGGTCTCTTCAGCAAAGCGGCGCAGAAATTGATGGTCATTCGATAATTGCCTGTTGGGGCTGGGTATAGCGTGGTCCAGAAAGATGGCGGTTCGTTGCGGGTTGGCTAGGCTGCCATGTTTGACTTCTTTAAATTGCCGTATGGTTAAAGGGCCAGTGGTGTCTTGAACAAAAACTAAATCTACCTGGGCAATGACTATATCGCCGGCTCGAGCGTCAGTTCCTGATTTTTCACTTAGGATTTTCTCGTTGAGGGTTTTCCCCATAAAAGCCTAACCAATTATGGCAAGTACAGTGCCTCCGCTTACCTTATCGCCAGGCTTACAATTTATGGATTTAATTTTACCGGCAGCCGGGGCAACTATTTCATTTTCCATCTTCATGGCTTCTAGGACAACTACGCCCATGCCTACTTTGACCTCGTCACCTTCTTTAACGAGATAGCGGATGACTGTGCCTGGTATCGGAGCGAGCACCGGCGTATCCCCGGCAGCGACGGCTACCTTGGGAGGTGCAGGGGCTTCTTTCTTCTCTACTGGTGCTGGAGGTGCTTCTGGTTTAGGTGGTGGCGGTGCTACCGGTGGTTGTGGCGGAGCGTATACTGGTGGAGGAGCGGATGTATCCGGGCCACCTGCAGGCTCGACCTCAACCTTGTAATGTTCATCACCAATAAAGACATTGAATGTTCTAGCAGCAGGCCCCTTAATCGGCGCTTTCACCTCAACCTTCTCCGCCAGTTTGCCAGCTTTGGCTTTGGCGATAATCTCGTCTTCTCGTTTGACGTCTTCTAAAGTCTTCGGCTTGGTTTCTGGTGGTGGTGACTCCAAACCATATTTCCACTTTAGGAATCGCATCCCAGTCTGAGGATATAGGGCATAGACAAGCACGTCACCTATATCTTTAGCGATATCTTTGGTAGCCTCCTTGGCTTTTGCCAGTTCTGGCTCGAGAATATCAGCCGGTCGGCAGGTGATAGGTTTGTCCCCACGTTCGTAACCTTTAAGGACTGTTTTTTGTACCTCTTTGTCGATTGGAGCCGGGGGTTTACCGTACAAGCCGTAAACGTAATCTTTGACTTCCTTGGATATCATTTTATATCTGCCGAAAAGGACATTCTGGACTGCCTGAACGCCGACTATCTGGCTGGTTGGCGTAACCAGGGGTGGGTAACCGAGCTCTTTTCGAGTTCGGGGAAGTTCGGCATAAACTTCGTGCAGGCGGTCTAGGGCATTAGCCTCTCTTAGTTGGGCTACCATGTTGCTGAACATGCCACCGGGGATTTGATGCCATAGCACACCGGTATCAATCACTGATATCTTGGTAGTATCCAGAAAATCCCTATACTTAGGTGCGATAGACTCGAAGTATTCACCTAGCTTAAGTAGGTGCTCCAACTTGAGTCTGGTATCTCTGGGGCTGCCGCTAAGGGCAACCACAATTGGCTCTATAGCTGGGTGAGCAGTGCGCAAAGCGAAAGGAGCAATGCAAGTATCTATGAAATCGACTCCAGCCTCGATGGCTTTTAAGTAGCTCATATAAGCCATGCCACTGGTGAAGTGACTGTGCAGGTTGACCGGTATCTTCAGAGCTTGTTTTAAAGCTTTGGTAAGCTCATAAGCGTCATCTGGGGCGATGAGTCCAGCCATGTCTTTAATACACAGACTATCTGCTCCCATGTCTTGAATGAGTAGGGCTTTTTTTACATAATAATCAATATTATATACAGGGCCACCCAGTGTGCGTTCTGTTAGCGAGTAGCACAGTGAACCCTGGATATGTTTGCCCTTGTCCTTGATGGCCTTAAAGGCGGTTATGAAGTTGCGTTCGTCATTAACGGCATCGAAAACGCGGAAGACGTCAATGCCGCAGTCAGCGGCGTGGTGAACAAAGGCGACAACTACATCATCGGCATAATTACGGTAGCCGACCAAGTTCTGTCCGCGCAAGAGCATCTGCAATCTGGTATCAGGCATCAGCTTCTTTAAGATACGGATTCTTTCCCAGGGGTCTTCGTTTAGGAATCTGGTCATTACGTCGAAGGTAGCACCACCCCAGACTTCCATTGACCAAAAACCCACCTTGTTCATCTCTGCGGCAATAGGTTCCATGTCGGCGGTTCGCATTCTGGTGGCGAATAATGATTGGTGTCCGTCACGCAAAGTAAGGTCGGTGATTTTTACTGGATTTTTGTTGCTCTCCTTGGCTGGGCTCATGCCTGCATCTCCTTTCACATAAGTGTCAATCCGGTGTTCTATCGATTATCTCTTCTCACCCGCCAGCGAGTTCTGGCCCTCATCAATTCTTGGCGTCCAAAAAGCTGCCATGAGCTAATTTCGGGATAGGGCACAACTTTAGAAGGTACTGCCTTAGCTTGCTCTTCCTGTTCGATATAGGCGTTAATTGCTCCAACTATGGCAGCGATTGTAGCTTTCTTCATTTCCACTACTCTCTAAAGGGGGATGTTGCCGTGCTTCTTAGGTGGATTTGTGTCAGTCTTGTTGCGAAGCATTTCCAAGGCTTTAATCACTTTTGGTCTTGTGCTTCTCGGGTCGATGACATCGTCAAGGTAGCCCTTGCTAGCGGCTATATAGGGATTAGCGAATTTATCTTTGTACTCAGCAATTAGTTTTTGTCGCATCTCTTCTGGTTTTTCCGATTTATCTATAGCGTCTTTGAAAATGATGTTTACGGCACCGTCTGGTCCCATTACGGCAATCTCGGCTGTTGGCCAAGCGTAGTTGATATCGCCGCGCAGGCTCTTGCTGCTCATGACTACGAAAGCGCCACCATAAGCTTTCCGGGTGATGACGCTTACTTTGGGCACGGTGGCTTCAGCATAGGCATAGAGGAGCTTGGCACCATGCCTGATGATACCTTTGTATTCTTGGTCGGTGCCCGGCATGTATCCGGGTACGTCAACGAGTGTAACCAGAGGAATGTTGAAGCAATCGCAGAATCGGACGAACCTGGCGCCCTTGTCCGAGGCATCAACATCAATAACACCGGCGTAGAATGATGGCTGCTGGGCTACTATCCCAACACTGTTTCCGCCCATTCGAGCGAAGCCAACAATTAGGTTGCGGGCAAAATTCTTGTGCACTTCCATAAAATCGCCGTTGTCCACAATTTTGAATATGACCTTTGTCATATCATAGGTTTTGTTTGGGTCATCAGGGACAAAGTGGAGAAGTTCCTCATCCATGCGGTTAGGGTCATCGCCGGTATCTATAAAGGGCGGCTCGTCCATATTATTTTGAGGCAGGAAACTTAGCATTTGGCGCACCGCCTCGAGACATTTCTGGTCATCGTCGGCGACAAAGTGGCAGTTGCCGCTTTTAGTAGCATGAGTCATAGCACCCCCCAGTTCCTCAAGGCTGACTTCCTCACCGGTAACTGCCTTGATTACTGCTGGCCCGGTAATATACATTTGGCCTGTGTTTTTCACCATGAAAATGAAGTCAGTTATGGCCGGTGAGTAGACAGCACCTCCGGCACACGGCCCCATAACCACTGAAATTTGAGGAATAACGCCTGAATAGATGGTATTGCGCATAAAGATATCACCGTAGGCTATCAGGCTGTCTACCCCCTCTTGGATGCGAGCGCCTCCTGAGTCCAGCAGGCCGATGATAGGAGCGCCACTCTTGGCGGCTAAGTCCATAGCTTTGCAAATTTTTTCGGAGGCTGTTTTTGACAGTGAACCACCAAAAACTGTGAAGTCCTGAGAGAAGACGAAAGCGGTTCGGCCATTGATTTTGCCATATCCGGTGACTACAGCATCGCCAAGGACTCTTTGCTCTTCAAGCCCGAAGTCAGTGCAGCGGTGGAGGGCAAACGGGTCTAGTTCTTCAAAGGTGCCTGGGTCAAAGAGAAGCTGAATTCGTTCCCTAGCGGTAAGCTTGCCTCGTTTGTGCTGGGCGTCTATGCGTTGGGCGCCACCACCGACCATAGCTTGTTCTCTTAGTTTGCTTAATTCGGTGATTTTCCGCTCAATTCCCATTTGTTCTTCACCTTTCCATTAAGCCGGTTTGTGGGGATATTGCTTAATTTGATTGTTCACCGAGTAAACATTGTAGCATATTTCGCCGAGCATTGGATAGCGTATAATTACCTAGCATGGTAGAATAAAAACCTGATGACCGGCAGGTTGAGCAAAGCTTCGTTGTTAAAATGGCGAAAGACCAGGGGCGGTTCTTCTTTGGGTGTCACCCATTGCGGAAAAACCACCTTCTACTGGGGAGAACGAACCTATGCGATGGGGATTGTCAATATCTCTCCTGATTCTTTCTCCGGCGATGGTTTGGATAGTGTTGATGCTGCTGTGGCTCAAGCACAACGCTTTGTTGCCGAAGGTGTTGACATACTTGATGTTGGTGGCGAATCTACACGTCCGGGTTCGTCTCCAATATCAGTTGATGAAGAATCACGGCGGGTGATACCAGTGCTGGAGCGGTTGATTGGCAAGGTAAAGGTGCCTTTGAGTGTTGACACTTACAAGTTTGATGTAGCTCGTCAGGCTCTAGATGCTGGGGCTGAAATGATAAATGATATTTGGGGGTTGAAGCTGGAGCCAAGACTGGCTGAGCTGGCGGCAGAGAGAGGCGCGCCTATAATCCTCATGAGCAATCAGCGGGATAAACCTCGGCGCAATATTGTATCGGCGGTTATTGAAGACCTTAAGAGGTCTATAGATTTAGCTTTGGATTCAGGAGTGCCCTGGGAGAATATCATCGTTGACCCAGGCATTGGTTTCGGCAAGACCCTGGAGCAAAACCTTGAGCTGGCACGTCGGCTGGATGAGCTTAAAGTTTTAGGTAGGCCTATCCTTCTGGGCACTTCACGCAAATCGATGATTGGGTTGATATTAGATTTGCCGCCAGAGCAGCGTCTAGAGGGGACAGCGGCTACCATTGCCATTGGAATTACTAAAGGTGCCGATATGGTTCGGTTGCATGACGTTAGAGAGATGATACGCGTTTGTCGGATGAGCGATGCCATTATCCGAGGCAGGGGGAGTTAGCGGTGATAACTGCTTATCTTGGTCTCGGTTCCAATTTAGGAGATAGGAAACAGAACTTGGCTCAAGCCTTGAAATTGATGTCGAAGCACTTGGTCGTAGAGCAAGTTTCCTGCATTTATGAAACTGAGCCCGTAGGCTACAAGGATCAGCCGCTTTTTCTCAATGCTGTATGTCGTATCTCTACTGAGATGGGTCCCAAGCAATTGTTGCGTTTGGCCAAAAAAATTGAAATTAAACTCGGCAGAGTGCCTAGTTTTCCCAATACCCCTAGGCCTATTGATATCGACATACTTTTCTACGGCGATAAGGTTTTCAGCGATAAGGAATTAACTATACCCCATCCACGTCTAGCCGAGCGGGCATTCGTGCTCGTGCCACTGGCTGAAATCGCTCCTGGCCTGGTTCATCCTGAGAAGGGAAAAACTGCTAGTGAGCTATTGGATGATTTAGGAGTTGTGGCTGGTGTTCGCAAATGGGCTGAAGCCGGGGAGATTATGATCAGGAGGCAAGATGTATCAAGTTTCTGTTGAAGGGCATTTCGATGCAGCTCATTATCTCAGAGATTATGGTGGCAAATGTGAGAATCTACACGGCCACCGCTTCAAGGTGGTGGTTAGCTTGAAAGCGACAAAGCTTAATGAAATCGGCTTGGCTTATGATTTTGTGGAGCTAAAGCGCCATCTGGGTGAGGTTCTTGCCCGATTTGACCACACCTGCCTTAACGATGTGCCGCCTTTCGATAAGATCAATCCGTCTTCGGAAAATATCGCTGTGACTATCTATGACCAGCTTAAAGGACGTTTCTCTGGAGGAGTATCATTGTCAAGCGTTGAAGTCTGGGAATCTCCGCAAAGCTGTGTAATCTATAGACCTGAGTAACTAGTCTTTAAGGTTTGGTGGCAATAGGTTGGGGATGCTGTCCGTTATAGGGTAGGGGTGGTTGCACTTTTGGCAAAATAGAGAGCCGTTAACTACATCGCCTTCTTTTTCCTCAGTCACGGTGAGTTCAAGAGGGCCTTTGCACACCGGACAGGCTAGGATGTCCATCAATTCTTTTTTCATCGAGTGCTTATCCTACCCTAATTTAGGTAAGCTGTCAATGCAGATTATTTCAAATAGGTTAGTAGCTTCCGTTTTTGGTTAAAACCTAATCCTCTTTAAGCTCCTTTAACAGAGACTCGTTATGCATTAAGTCAAGGGTTATTTTGGAGATGCTTTTCATGATATCTGGGAGCATTTCCTCCTTTTCTAATTTAGCTAAATCGTTATATAGGATTAGCGAATTTAGGAAAATTGATGTTTCCCACGACCTTTCTATCAGCGCTTGCTGTTTTTCTGACACTTGCTGGCGGCCAAGATAACTACGGAGCACATCAGCATCCATATTGATAAAAACATCTAGATTTTTCCCATTGCCGTTAGTTTCTCCGCTTGGCGCGACTTCACCAATATCTTCTCCTGTCCAACCACGTTCGGTCCAACAGCTACACCCATCCCTTTTTTCTCTATACACTAAGATTGTCTCAGGCAGCTTATAGGCTTGCGCCTTGTCTTTGTCCTTTTCTCCGTGTGGGCTTACGCTGGGTTGTATTGGTGGAGTATGTTCAACCTCGAATTCCAAAAAAAGAGAATCCTCATATGGTCGGGTTAATTCAATCGTAACTTCTTGAATTTCACCAACTTTTGCATTCTCAGGAGGCACAAGCTTAATTGTTATTATCCCATTCCACAGATGGAAAGAACTCATAATATCTGGGCGCATTTTTAGTTCGCCAATCTCCGATGCTCGGTCAAAATAGTCATTTGTTGCGTCAGTTTCTAGCTTTAGCCGTGCATAAGAATTTATGGGTATTTGCTTCCTATAAAGCTTGTCTTTTGAGCTATAGGACAAGATTTTTAGATATGTGGGAAATCTTTTTCCTTCGTATTTATCAATTGTTGTTGGGCCGGGTTGTTTTACATCCTTAACCCCACCACCCAGTCCGAGGTAATCTACCAGGGAACGATTATTCTTTATCAGGTTCGATACTACCCCTTCGAGAAACGCAGTGTCCTTCGGATTCTTTATGACCTGTTGCTCCCTGCGAAACTGGTTTAGTTTCTGAAGGCCCTCATGTTTTCCTAGCTCATCTGCTAACGTCTCCTCGACTTCCCTAGAAATTTGGTTGCGCCTCATGCGTTCTCTGTCGGGCATAAAGGTCTGCTCCCGAACATTCGTCTCTACATCAGTACAGTCAATATGCACTAGTAGGTAGTCAGCTAAATACCAGAGTTTCGCTTTGGTTTTTAGGAATGAGCGACCTATTGCAGCATGCGTTTGCCCATTGATAGTGAAAAGGATGGCGTTATCTTGGGTAGTAAATTCGCTTTTGCTAGTACCCTCTTTGAAGAGAGTAACCTCAACATTTCTTCTACCAAATTTGCCTAGTTCAGCAGTGATAGTTAATGATTGGTCAACGCTGTCTCGGTTGTCGACCATAACTCGCATCTTATTTCCCAGCATCAACTTAAATGGGCTGTGCCCTTTGTAATCCCTTGCTTCATATAACATGAGGGGCAGCGCAGGGGCATATAGAATCCTGTTTAGCTCTCGCCACAAGCCAAATCCGATTATCGAAGGGTCAGGCAGATCGTAATTAAACATCTTGATGTATGTTCCGCTTTTGAAGCTTTCATGATTCGGAAGTATAGTCAGAGGCTCACCAGGGAACGATAGTATTTCTCCATTCTCATCAACGCAGTACTCATACCACGAATTCTTATACGGTGATGGGCCAGTCACGATGTAAAGTCTAACCAGAGTGAATCCCCACCTGTCATCTTGATTATATTGAAGTAATTCTGGTGTCTTCCTAGAAAGAATCAATTGATAATGATAATCTCCACAGAAGGCCAATACTCCCGATCCCCCCATGTTATATTTTCCTTGGACAAAGCGAATTTTACCCTTATTACCGCCTTGGTGGAGAGAAACAAATGTGTTTTCGAAGTTGCTTGGATGTTGTCCTTCTCCAGTATCGGCAACTACCATGTTGGGGCGTTCCCTGGAACCTTCAGCGATTATCATTATGTTGCTTGCCAGTTCTCTCCTCTTTCTCTGCCCAACTTCGGAAAAGTCCCCCTTCTTAATTCCAAAAAATAATTCTACTGCTTCCTGCATTGACTTTGGGGCTTTATCCGACTCAGGATTAATATTAATTAGCTTGCATTCCTTCAAAAGCAGGTGGTCGATAGAATTAATGGGTTTTTCGGCAAGGGAGGCGGCTGGATTCTGCTGCTGGTTGTGAATAGTGTTGAAATTCCCTTGGTAACCACCGTAGGGCTTCCAATTTTGCTCCTTGCTTAATATTGGGTCGTCTTCGATAATCTGCTTAACTTCAACTTCAGAGCATGCTGAAACCAGCTTTAGTAAAAGTCCCTTCGCTACTTCTGATTTTGTGTCCATTTCTAGTTTTGTTTTCCTCCCCCTCGAGTTTTGTGACGAATAACTCGCTTTCGAGTCATTTTCCATCCTTTCAAAGCATAGGTGCCCCGCTTTATACGCTTGAACCGCGGGTCAATACTAATGTGTGCTATTAGGTTTGTTGCAGGGTCTTGTCCGGGAATCTCAAAGCCTTTTTGCTGGATTGCCGCGCATAAGTCCTTATAGTACATAGGAGTTCCAGCATCTTTTAGTACATCATAGGCCATATCGGCAACTCGTTTCTTATCTTTGGCAACGATGTTTGAACTATTTCGGGTTGTAGCGATTGTTTCGAGAGGATGTTCTTCCAAGTTAAGCAACCTCTCGATTGCTGTTAGTTTTTCGTGTTTTACCTTTAATTCTTTTTCTATAGGGGCTAGTTGCGCTTGCAAACCTTCGATCTCTCGCAGTAGAATTTGCTTCCATTCGTGTAATTTTTCTTGGTCCATCTTTGCCTCCTAGTTTAGATTTATATAAAGTTTAGCATAGAATTTATAATTTGTCAAGTATTTTGAGTTATATAATAGAGAATAACTAGCTGAAATTTTAGATGATAAGAAAGCCGACTAAGAGTCAGCCTTCAAACCTTACTTGGCAAGGGGCTAAATTTAAACCGGTGAGTTGTTTGATAGCTTTTAGTTATCTGAACAAATAGCCCCAGATTGACATTTTCACATATTTGGTCACTGTGTATCCGCATTTTCTTTCACCTTGTGAGCGAGTCCTTGGTTGCTCTTGCTACTCGTGTCATATTGCGTTAGACTGATAGCAGTAATAGAGGCAGGTCTGTGATACGACTGAGATTCTACGGCGGCGTCAACGAAATCGGCGGCAACAAGATACTTCTCGAGGATGGAGAGCGGAGGCTGCTGCTCGACTTCGGCTTTCCTTATAAGAGACACAAACTCTTCTACGAAGAGTACCTCAAGCCTCGCAGCGGCGCCGGCTTGCTTGACCCTCTGACAATGGGTTTGCTCCCACCATTGGAGGGACTTTATCGAGATGACCTGATGGCACCGGGCCTGTGGCATCAGTTCCGGCATAGTTCTCTTTACCGTAAGCTCGACCAGCTAGACGGCGTGCTACTGTCTCACGCCCATCTCGACCATTCCGGACACATAGCGTTCCTCAGAGATGATATCCCAGTATATGCCACCGTGACCACGGCGTTTATTGCCAAGGCAGTTCAAGATTCGGGTAAAGCGGACTTTGACCAGCAGGTATGTTACTTTGACCATAAGGAACCAGGTCGTCCCTCTGGTTGGAAACAGGAGGCGTTGCTTACCACTGATAAGAAACAGCAGCGGCAGTTTTGCATTGCCGATATAGAACTAAAAGACTTGAGTGATGATGCTAGCAAATTCTGGCTTAAATCTCCGGGGCAAAAACCTCTTATCTCCTGTCCCCTGACCAGCCACAGTAGCTGTAGCTTCAATCTGCGTTGCTTCCCGGTTGACCACTCTATACCGGGTGCCTGTGCTTGGGGTATTGAGACCAGCTCCGGCTGGATTATTTATAGCGGTGACCTGCGTTTGCATGGCAAACGGGCTGCGCTTACTAAGAAATTCATTGAGGACGCCGGCAGCCTGCATCCCAGGGCACTTATCTTGGAAGGCACGAATGTGACCCGCAAAACGAATGTGGCTGAGCATGAAGTGTATGAAAATGGGTTGAAGGCTATAAAAGGTACTACCGGACTCGTCATCGCCGATTTTCCTCCCCGGGATGTAGACCGTCTGCTCACCTTCTTGCAGATTGCCAAGGATACAGGCAGGAAGCTGGCTATATTACCGAAAGACGCTTATTTACTAAAGACCATGCGTCTCCTGGAGCCAGGTATCCCTGAGATTGCTCAGGAAGATAGCATCGTCATATATCAGGATACCATTGCCAGCAAGAGCCTCAATCTGTGGGTGCAGAACTTGTGCAAGGATTACGGGAGCAAGATGATTCTGGCTGAGGATGTGCGTTTGGCTGAGGACAAGTTTATCCTGTGTTTCAGCTTCTGGGACTTGAATGAATTGCCCAGTATTCGCCCCAAACCGGGCAGCCTCTATGTTTTCAGCTCCAGCGAACCCCACGATGAAGAGCAGGAGATTGATTTCCGTCGTTTGCACAAGTGGCTCGAGCACTTCAAGATGCGAGGAGTCGGGCTTCCTGTAGAGAAAAAGAAGAACGGCGAGAAGAGCGAGTGGGAAATACCTGAAGGAGAGAGGGGGCTACATGCTTCCGGTCATGCCTGCGGCCCGGACCTGCTTGAGGTTGCTCGAGGAATAAAGCCCGAAGTCCTCATCCCTGTCCATAGCGAATGTCCCGATTTCTACATTGACCACTTGAGCGGCAGTGGGATTGATGTCCTTCTCCCGACTGCAGGCGGCACAGTTGAAGTGTGAAAATCCAGACACGTAGATAACATTATGGCTGATTATTCAACTTGAATAAGTGCGTAGAAAGCCGGTAGGCTGCGTGAATGCGGTCATTGATTCACCCTATCACTTGCCTTGGGCTGGCAATATTGACATTAAAAAGAGTGCGCTCTCAATCGTCTAGAAGAAACTATGGCGGCAATGTGAACAGGGACAAAAAGGTGTCTTTTAGCAGCGTTATCCAGTATTTTTGCTCCTGCTCAGCTTTGCCCGTTTCAACGCCGCCTCTCTTATTTCCTGCCAACATATATTCCGTACCCAAAGTATTCAAGGAGATTCTTAGGGATAGACAGCCCTTCTTTGATGAACCTCCTGAAAGCTGAATTTCTAATATACAGGTACAGAACTCTAGGCCAAACTCTCAAAAGATCTATTACATCATCCCGCTTATTGCTTAGAGCCGTAACTTTGTAGGCTCTCACTACTATATCTCTCAATCCAGTACCTACTAGCAATTCTTCCCAACCATCAGAAGCTAGGATTTCTCCCTTGACACCGTAAATACTGGATAGATATTCAACCAATTCCATTGGAGGTGGTGTCTTTATCCAAGTTGCCTCATTAAGACCGACGTATCCTCCTAGCTTTGTCACTCGTAGATACTCATTTACCCCTCTCTGTCTATCATCTAAAAGTCCGGTTATGAACTCGCCAATGACTACGTCGAAAAGGTTGTCCTCAAAAGGGAGATCTTGCGCGTCTGCTACCCTAAAGCTGACCCTATCCTCTACACTCTCTTTTTTTGCCCTCTCATTTGCTCTATTAACCATCCTTTCCAAAATATCTACGCCGACCACTCTACAGCCATAACCTTTGGCAATGTAGCACGCAGTCTTTCCAGTAGCGCAACCAATATCCAAGACGTATTTATCTCTATCTATGTGGCATAACTCAATTAGCTCTCTTGTAGCCTTTAAGCCTCCTAAATGAAAATATTTTTTGAAGCCGACATAAGCGACCAATTCGTAGATCACTTCTGGCGATAATTGTTTTTTATTCTCCACTTTATTTCCTGCCAACGTAAAGTCCATATCCGAAGTATTTGAACAAACCGAAAATACTTCTGGGAAAAGTCAGCGCTTCTTTTGTGAACCTCCTACAAGCTGGACTCCTCATAAACATGTACAAATATCTACCCCATGCTCTTATGAAATCTAGGAAGTCGAACTGTCTGACTTCGTTAATCCATTGACTTAGGGCGTTGGTTTTATAGATAAACGCCATTGTCTCCCTCAATCCAGAGCCTTCCAATAAATCTTTCCAGCCATTGTTACAGGTCAGGAATTCTGCACCCATTATCCGACATAGATATGCGACTAACTCCTGAGGCGGTGTCTTTAGCCAAGTTACCTCATTAAGCCCGACGTATCCTCTTGGCTTTATCACTCGCACATATTCGCTTAGCGCTCTCGGTTTGTTTTCTATGAATGCGTTTACGGACTCGCAAATGACTACGTCGAAAAGGTTGTCCTCAAAAGGGAGGTTCTGCGCGTCGGCTATCCTAAATTCAGCCCTGTTCTTAACGCCCTCCCTTTTTGCCCTTTCCTTTGACCGGTCAACCATCTTTTCTGAAAGGTCGACACCGACCACCCTGCAGCCATACCTTTTGGCAAGGTAACAAGGAGTTACTCCCACACCACAACCGACCACTAATACATAATTATCTTGGTTTATGTGGCATAGCTCAACTAGCTTTTCTGTGGCCTTTAAGCCCCCCATGTGTTTGGTCATGCCCCAATAAGCTTGCAGTTCGAAGTAGGAGTTTTCTAGTTCTGATATCTTTTCTGGCGATGATTGTTTTTTACTTGCCATTTTCTCACCCAGATAATTGCTTCGATAATGATATATCTGCCCTAGGAAGATAGCAATACATCAGTGTAACATTCTGACGAAATGTGTTGGAATAAGGTAATAGCATTACCTTACTGGTGGAATAACGACTACTTGAACCTGGTCAGCGGTGATAGCAGTTCTTCGTCTTTTCGTAGCTCGATGATGCGGTCGCGGAGTAAAGCTGCCTTCTCGAACTCCAGATTCTTGGCCGCTTTTCTCATCTGGGATTCCAGGTCTTTGATGAGCCGGATAACCTCGTCTTTGGATATAGGCGTAGGCGTGTAGGCAGCCCTAGCTTCAGCCACCACTTTAACACGCTCGGTAATGTCCTTAATCGCCTTTTTTATTCCCTGTGGGGTAATGCCATGCTCTTTGTTGTAAGCCTCTTGAATCTGGCGCCGGCGATGCGTCTCCTCCATGGCTTCACGCATGGATGTGGTCACAGTATCCGCATACATGATAACATGGCCATCGGCATGACGAGCCGCTCTACCCATCGTCTGGATAAGAGCCCCCTTCGACCTTAAGTAACCTTCCTTGTCCGCATCCAGGATAGCTACCAGGCTTACTTCAGGCAAATCCAGACCTTCACGGAGCAGGTTTATGCCAACTACCACATCATAGACACCAAGGCGAAGGTCACGCAGAATCTCAACCCTCTCCAGCGTGTCAATCTCGGAGTGCAAATAATGAGTTTTAACCTCCATTTCTCGAAGGTAATCAGCCAATTCTTCAGCCATTCGCTTGGTCAGCGTGGTCACTAAACAGCGCTCGCCCTTATCCACCCTTGTCTTAATCTGGTAGATAAGGTCATCGATTTGCCCTTTGCTCGGCTTGACCTCAATAGTAGGCTCCAGGAGACCGGTGGGGCGGACCAACTGCTCCACCACTTGTTGGCTGTGTTCATATTCATACTCGCTGGGCGTAGCTGATACATAGACAACCTGATTAATGCGCTCCTTGAACTCATCAAAACTCAAAGGTCGGTTATCCAGAGCCGACGGCAGACGAAAACCGTAATCAACCAGGGTCCGTTTTCGAGAGATATCACCGTGGTACATACCTCGTATTTGAGGCAGGGTCATGTGCGATTCATCAATAAAAAGCAAGAAGTCATCGGGGAAATAGTCGAGCAATGTCCACGGCGGGCTTCCCGGGGCCCGACGCTGCAGATGCCGGGAATAGTTCTCCACAGCATGGCAGTAGCCGACTTCGCGGAGCATCTCGATATCATAGTTAGTTCTCGCCTCAAGCCGGGCTGCCTCAAGAAGCTTGCCTTGATTTTTCAGCTCTCGCAATCTCTCTTCCAGCTCAATCTTGATATCTTCAATAGCTGCCAAAAGCTTATCGTGAGAAGTGACGAAGTGTTTAGCCGGGTAAATATCAACCGAATCGCGTTCAACCAGCAGCTCACCGGTAAGCGGGTCAACGTCAACGATACGCTCAACCTCGTCTCCCCAGAACTCAATCCTGACTGCAATTTCCTCGTAGGACGGCTGGATTTCCAGAGTGTCTCCGCGGATGCGAAACCGGCTCCGAGTAAAATCAAAGTCATTTCTTTCATACTGCATGTCCACCAGACGGCGAATAAGTTTATCCCGATTGCACTTTTCGCCTTTTTCCACAGTAGCCATAAAACTACGGTATTCCTCAGGTTCACCCAAGCTGTAAATACACGATACCGAAGCCACTATCAGCACATCCCGGCGGTCAAGCAGAGCTCGAGTGGCTGCATGGCGCATCTTATCGATTTCCTCGTTTATATCGATTTCCTTCTCGATATAAGTATCAGTATTCGGAATATAGGCTTCCGGCTGATAATAATCGTAATAGCTGACGAAATACTCGACAGCGTTATCGGGGAGATATTCCTTGAACTCAGTGGCTAGCTGAGCAGCTAAAGTCTTATTGTGGCAAATGACCAGGGCTGGCTTCTGTACCCTTTCTACCGCATTAGCCATAGTGAAAGTCTTGCCGCTGCCGGTCACCCCAAGCAGTGTCTGCTGCTTGTACCCTTTCTCTATTCCTTCAACCAGCTTATCTACTGCCTGCGGCTGGTCACCGGTAAGCTTGAAATCAAATACAATTTTGAACGGTGGCATTTGAGTCCTTACCTACCTTAATTCCAGCAACCCTGTCATTGCGAGCCGAAGGCGTAACAATCTCCGTGCAGCACCCACGGTCTGCCTCCATTGAGATCGCCACGTCGCTAACACTCCTCGCGATGACATGCAGCCACGACCATTCAGGTCTGTCCATAAAATTTTCCAACATGTAGCCACGACTCTTTAGAGTCGTGCTGGCGAGGCTAAAGCCTCGCCACTACATCAGTGAACAATCCCTCAAAAATGGCAGCTTTTAGCAAATTCCTGCCTGTCATTGCGAGCCGAAGGCGTGACAATCTCCGTGCAGCACCCACGGTCTGCCTCCATTGAGATCGCCACGTCGCTCACGCTCCTCGCGATGACATGCAGCCACGACCATTCAGGTCTGTCCATAAAATTTTCCAACATGTAGCCACGACTCTTTAGAGTCGTGCTGGCGAGGCTAAAGCCTCGCCACTACATCAGTGAACAATCCCTCAGAAAGTGGCAGTTTTTAGCAATACTTCACTTTTCGGGCATTTTTGAAATCCGGTCAAACTCGTCTCTCAGCTTTTTATATGATTTATCCAAATCAGCCGCTCTATCCACGGTATTCTTTAGATGAGTCTCATAAAGCAGGCGCCACTTATCATCGATGTCAGCAAACCCGCGTGAAACCTTGATGAGGTCATTTTTAACCTCTTCGGCCTTTTCTGAAAGCTTTTTAGCATGAACTCCGGCTTTAATCAGTTCAATCTTAGCTGAAAGGGTCAGCGGTGATACCACTTGAACACCACGCTCTCTACCATAGTGTAACAGCATTTCATAAGCCTCGTTCAGTAAGAAATAGTAAACGCTTTCAGACGGAATATAAGCAAAAGCAAACTCGGCAGACCCTTTATCGGGACATACATAATCGCCAGCTATCTTATCAAGGCAATACTTAACATCGGCGATAAATTCCTTCTTCAATCTCTGTTTCTCCGCAGAATCCTCTGCCACCAACATCTTCCCGTAGTTATCCAGGGAGAACTTAGAATCTATGCAGATAATTCCTTCCGTTGATTTTATATGGGCATCAGGCCTCTTACCGTCGAAAATCGCCTCCCTGATACCAAACATATCTGGTGGGAGCTGGTCCGACAAAATGGTCTCCAGAGCCAGTTCACCAAAGGACGCTCTTTCCTTGGGCACCCGGAGCATTTGTTCAAACGACCTGTAGCTCTGTCTGATGTCATTAGCATGACTCGCTATAGTACCTATTTTTTGGTCCAACCCCAATTCTGTCCAGGTGCTTGATATAACATTTTTCAGGTCGGACGGCTCCACCCTTCTACTTCTGAGGACAAGAAAAATCAATACACCTAAAAGCAATAAAACAATCACAAGCAGGATTTCAATCATCGTGTCCCTTCCTGACTACGTCCTGGATAGCTGGCTCAAAGCCAGCTTGACCTTCTCTTCCAAATCCATATCCTGAGAAGCAGGCAGATTGGAGACAGCCTGAGTAGCTTCTCTCAAGGAATAACCAAGGTTGGTCAGAGCGGCCACTACATCGGTATCCTCTTGTGTCAAAACCGGGGTAACAGCCCCTGCCCATCCCTTCTCCAGCTTTCCCTTCAACTCCAACACTATGCGCCCGGCGATTTTCTTCCCAATGCCAGGCACCTGAGTAATAAGGTCAATATTGCCGCTGACTATAGCTGAAGCCAGTTGCTCAGCATTGAACGTGGAAAGCAGCGCCAGGGCTGCCTTAGGACCTATACCCGAAACAGAAATGAGATTTTGAAAAAGTCCCAACTCATCAGCTGAAGCAAAGCCATAAATAGCAATATTGTCTTCTCTTAAGTACAAATGGGTATGCAGATGGACCTTGTCACCAACAGCCCCAAGTCGACTCAAAGTAGAGCCGGGAACATAAACTTGAATGCTAAGCGGTCCAACTTTGACCACCGCTGAATCAATCCCTCGACTCTCCAATATACCTTCTAAGGCGACTATCATCTAATTACTTGCTTCCGGCCAACAGCCGCTCAATATGTCTCTGATGAAGGTGGCAGATGGCAACAGCTAAGGCATCAGCAGCATCGCTGGGCTGAGGCGGCTGAGCCAGCCCAAGCTGAAGCCTCACCATCTCCTGCACCTGTTCCTTGTCGCTACCGCCATAATTGGTCACTTGTTGCTTTACCTGCGTCGGCAAATAGCGAAAAATCGGCAAATTCTTATTGGCCGCGGCTAAGATGGCTATTGCCTGAGCCCTACCTACAGCTAAAGCTGAGCGAGCATTTCCGGCCACAAATGGTTCTTCAATAGCTACTTCGTCTGGTCGGTAGCGAGCTACAATTTCAACAAGTTTTTTGTACAAAGAGGACAGCCGTCGTTCTACAGGGATTTTAGAAGGCAGGCTCAAAGCCCCGCAAGCAACCATCGTCATCTCAACCCCCTCCTCATCCACAACGCCATAGCCCAGATTCAAAGTGCCCGGGTCAATGCCGAGAACACGCATAGCTACGCCTGAGCCCGCAGCTTCTCCAAGACAGTCTCGGAGTAATCGAGATTTGCAGAGACATGCTGAATATCATCCAACTCTTCCAGATGGTCCAGCAGCTTCAGAGTTTGAACGGCTTCTTTCTCGTCCAAGACCACCGTGCTCTTAGCCACCCGCTGAACTTCAGCCGAAACCGGAGGCTTAATTTGCTCCACCGCTCGTCGCACAGCCTCTAAATTTTGTGGCGTGGTGTGAATCTCGAGATAGCCCTTTTCCTCTTTAACATCATCGGCACCAGCATCTATGGCCGCCAAGGCCAGCTTTTCAACATTCACACCATCAGTTTCTACGGTGATTACGCCTCTATTCTCAAATATCCAGGCAACACTACCGCTGGCACCGAGGCTGCCGCCATGTCGAGAGAACAGACTGCGCACCTCCTGAAGAGTGCGATTGCGATTATCGGTCAACGCCTCTACCAGAACCGCTACGCCGTTAGGCCCGTAGCCCTCAATGGTTACCTCAGAAAGGCTCGACACCCCAAGCTCACCACTGCCTCGCTTTATCGCCCGCTCGATGTTCTCAGACGGCATGTTTTTGTCGCGGGCTTTCTGTATCGCCAAACGCAGACGGAAGTTGGACTCGGGGTTAGGCCCACCCTCCCGCACCACCATTATAATCTCACGGGTAAGTTTAGTGAATAGCTGCCCTCGTCGGGCATCAGCTACCCCTTTCTGACGCTTAATTTGCGCCCACTTAGAATGCCCTGACATGCCACACGCTCAACTTAATTTTACCACCACAACCACCAAGAATAAAGCATTACAATAACGAGCTTCTTTTCATACCCCCTTTCCCTCGGCGGGAGGAAGGGTGGGCAGGCATCCAGCAGAAGATTTACTCTTCGCTGGGATATGGGGAATGGGAGAGGAATAAGGTGAGGGTGAAACCATCAGATTGCTAAACACTACCGCAAGTCTAGCAGAAAGCCTTCTGGATAACTGCAATTCCGCAAATGACATTTAGTGATATAATTCTTGGTAAAAGTTAAATAACCAAAGATTTTTACCTTGTCACCCTGAGCGACAACGAAGGGTCTCTAGATTCTTTGCGGAGTTTATCCTGAGCCGTAAAAGATTCTTCGCTACGCTCAGAATGACAAATAGCGAAGGTCACAGAATGACAGATATGATTAGAACACTCGCAATTGGATACGCAGCTAGAATAAAATGCTTGAAGAACTCATTAATCTAGGCATTGCCAAGGAACTCATAGTCGTCATTATATCAGCCCTGCCTGTGGTAGAGCTTCGTGGTGCTTTGCCGGTAGCCATAAACCTGTTTAATATGCCGTGGTATTGGGCTTTCTGCCTAGCTGTCATCGGCAACATGCTGCCCGTGCCAATACTTCTATTATTCTTTGAGTCACTAGCCAAAATTGTTAGCAAAGTAGAAATCGGCAGAAGATTGGTAAACTGGGTTCTCGAACACACCAGGCGACACGGAAAACTTATCGAGAGATATGAGCGGATTGGACTCATGCTATTTGTCGCCGTACCACTCCCGTTTACCGGCGCCTGGACAGGCTCAATAGCCGCTTTCCTCATGGGCATGAAATTCAACTATTCTTTCTTATCTATTCTCTGCGGAGTGTTAATTGCCGGAGCTATCGTTACCTGTTTGTGCCTTCTAGGCTGGCTCGGCGCCGCCATTGCCGGCATCGGGCTCAGCATCCTCGCCATACTCGGCTGGTGGAGAGCTTAAACGCTGCCTTGCAACCTGCACAAAAATTCCCTATAAAGAGAGAGCGTTGAGCAACTCGTCCCTGTCATTGCTTCGGGGCTTATGCCCCTCGCAATGACAAAATAGACAACCTCTACAAAGAGGACTTTGACACATAAACATATATATGCTACCTTGAACTAGGAGATAAGAGACTATGGGAACAAATCTAAAGCGTACGACCATTTTTCTAACCGAGGAGCAGCATGAGAGGCTCCGACGCTTGGCCTTCGAACAATGCACCTCCATGGCCAAGCTTATTCGTGATGCCACATTAGAGGTCTTGGAGGATGAGGAGGATATCGAGGAGGGGCTAAAGGCTCTAGCCGATAAGAAAGACACTGTTACTTGGAAAGAATACCGGCGTCGCAGGAAAGAGCGAGAACTTCGCGGTGAGCTATGAAGTTGAACTGAGGCGCGCAGCTCAGAAAGAGTTAGATGTACTATCAGGGCAAGATTACAAAGCTATTGCCAAAATCATTTCCTCTCTGGAGCAAGACCTCCGACCGCCAAAGGTCAAGAAATTAGCTCAAAGTGGTCTGTGGCGTATCCGTGTGCGACAGTTCAGAATAGTATATGCCATAGATGACGAGGCAAAACTCGTCACGATAGTGCGAATCATCAGACGCAGAGAGGACACCTAAAAGAGCCTGTAGAGCAGCAGAAGGAAATAAATCTGGTTTGAAGCTCAAAGAAATAGTTGACAGCTACATGCAGAAGGTCCCGGAGGTCAAGGACTACTGCGGGCGTTGCCTAAGGACTGAAAGGTGGTACAGTAATGTCGTCCTGATGGTGGTGGACGCAGCTTTTACTTCAATTGGCTTAAACTACTTCACGGCAGTAGTGCCCAAGGTGGAGAAGTTCAGGAAAGAATTTGTAGAACCAGGAAAGATTCGCACCCTTGAGGATTTAGACGCCGCCAATAATAATGAGCTTGAGAGTATTTGGAAAAACAAGCGTTCCTGGCAGATGGCAAAATCTGTTGCTTCTCACCTAGCCAAAATTAAAAGGGAAAAGGAACTAGATGATAGACAAGCTCTTATCTACTGGGCGAAGCAGGCCAGGCTTCAGGGCTGGGAGCAAGACCCGATAGGGAGAATTAAAGGCGTCGGCATAAACAGCTTTCAATACCTGAGAATGATGGGCGGCATTGACACGGTAATGCCAGATAAGATAGTGAAGAGGGTTATCGCCGAAATCTTAATTAAGGCAAACATGGAGATGCCTTCTACCGACATCGAATTTGTCCGTCTCATGGAACGCATGGCACCAGAGGTCGACTATAAAGCTATCGAGCTTTGCTGGATGACCTGGCTGATACAGTCAGAAGCCGGCATGAGCCGGATGGAGAAATATTCAAGGCTGCTGCCTAGAATTTGATTAAGCTCCTTAGGAGAGTGTTCGGCAAAGGCCGAAAGGGCTTCCTGAGCTTTCTCTGTCATCCTGAGCGAAGCGAAGGATCTGCAAAGCAAAAGCCCAGATTCTTCGGTCGCTTTGCTTCCTCAAAATGACAGCTTGAGATTGTTTTTCAATGTAGCGGCGAGGCTTTAGCCTCGCTTTGCCCAGAAGAAATTCCCGATTTTTCTGGGATCCTGGGGGCCAAAGCCAAATCCTTGATTCACTGAGTGTAAAAGGCGACCCTAAAGGGTCGCAACTACATTGAAGACGGAGCATTGATAAACACCCTTTTTTAGCTGGTCATGCCACCATTAAAAGCTGGGGTTATCTTCAAGCTGTGGTTCTCCTCTACCTGTGGTATACTACGACAATAAAAGACTTGCCCAATTGCCCTAAACAGAGATAATGAAAAAGTGCCTTCAGAAAGAGTTTTCCGACCTGTTGATTATGTTAAGATAAGCATCTTCGGGGCTGCTTTATCAGTTCTTTGGCCCAGCCTGCACACCATCATAATTCCGCTTCGTCTTCTAGAGTTTACTCCCGAAGCCCAGAAGAATACTTACCTGGGTCTCTTGCTCTTCACTGGCTCGATGATAGCCGTGTTTATTCAGCCCCTTGCTGGAGCACTTAGCGACCGCTTCAGCTCACGTCTAGGCCGTCGGCGCCCCTTTATTCTTGTCGGAACGCTCCTGGCTCTGCTCTTTCTCCCCAGCATGGGCCTGTCCGGCAGCTTTCTTTTCCTGTTAGCAGGCTATTGCCTACTGCAGATATCTTGTAACATCGCCCAAGGCCCATTTCAAGCCTTTATCCCGGACTTAGTACCACAGGGGCGGAGAGGAGTGGCATCTGGAGCCAAAAGCCTGTCTGAGGTATTGGCCAGTGTAGCTTTCCTGCGGTTGGTGGCTTACTTCATGGATATCTATTCAAGCAACGGTGGTGATATATGGTTGTGGGCAGCAATAGGCTTTCCCGGACTGGTGTTACTGGCGGCGATGATTGCCACCATGCTGACAGTGAAGGAGCAGCCATTACCTCCTGGCGAACAACCGACAGCGGCAAAGACCATGGCTGGTGCCTATAAGATTGACGCTAGGGGGCATCCCGGTTTTGTTTGGTTTCTTGTCTCCCGACTGTTTATTTTGATGGCGATGGTGGTACTTCAGACCTTTGCCCTGTATTTCATCAGAGACGTAATCCATCATCCCAACCCGGCAGGAGTAACCGCAGACCTTCTGATCACCGTCGGCGTTTTTTTGCTTCTCGCTGTCTACCCTGCGGGACAGCTTTCTGACAGATTCGGGCGTAAACCGATTATTCTCCTCTCAGGATTTGTCGGTATCGTCGGTATCTTAGTGCTATTCTTTGCCCGTACCTATACTGGCATGTTGGTCTGTGGTGGTCTTCTCGGGATTTCATCGGGTGCTTTCCTTAGTACCAACTGGGCACTGGCTACCGACCTCGTTCCCGCAGGGGAGGGAGCTCGTTACCTGGGTCTGACCAATATAGCCACAGCCGGAGCTGGAGCGCTAGCCAGGCTCATTGGGCCAGTAATTGACTTCTTCAATGCCCAGCAATCCGGTCTGGGCTATTCGGTCATGCTTCTGGTTTGTGTCCTCTACTTCGTCCTCGGTTCGGCTGCAGTCATACCGGTCAGGAAAAAGGTAAGGGAAAGTGGCTAATCCCATGAACCAAACAGGCAACAAGGCAGGAAAACGCTTTTGGACAAGGGAACGATACCTTCAGATATTAGCTTTGCTCTTCGTACTGGCTCTGTCTGCTTTCCTCATTCTAAACCGTGAGAAAGTGGCAGAGCTTGGAGTATACGGCTACATCGGCGGCTACCTTGGCGTCTTCCTCATCTCCATCATAACCTGCAGCAGCATAGTGGTGCCCGTGCCCGGCTGGATTTTGGTAGCAACCATGGCCTTCACTCTGAACAATCCCATCTTAGTAGGAATCGTATCCGGGCTGGGGGGTACAATTGGTGAGATGACCGGCTATCTTCTGGGCTATGGCGGCCGGCTGGTTGTGGAAAACGTAGGCATCTACACCAGAATGGTACAGTGGATGAAGCGATGGGGAAGCATCACCATTTTTATCCTCGCCCTGATACCTAATCCATTTTTTGACGTAGCCGGTGCTGCCGCTGGCTCGCTCCGTTTCCCTGTGTGGAAATTTCTCCTCTTCGGCGCTGCTGGCAGGATACCCAAGCACATATTCTTCGCTTATATCGGCGTTTGGGGTTTGCAATTTCTGCCAATATAGTCTGAAATAATTACAAACTACCTAAGGACATACTTTTGTAATTCGTTGCCCAAGCTTGACAATGTTAACTCGGCTAACGTAACTTATACGGACAAGCCTCTGTGAGTTAGCAGAAAAGAGCAGCTGGCAGGAAAAACCCGCATAGCCACGGAGAGATAAAGCAATGACAGTCAAAAAAACAGACGCGAGACCCTTTGTTATCAAAGTGCCGGAGGAAAGGCTAATGACAGATTTAGAGACCTTCCGAGAGAAGGCGCTGGAGCTAGGAGCTGCCGCAGCCGAAATAATACGGGCGAGCCGGATTGTTGTAGATGAGCGGGTAAGGTTGAAGTGCACCGTGCCTCGCTGTCTCCGCGCCGGTGAGACGCCTAACTGCCCACCCTATGCACCGGAGTTAGACGTCGTCCGCAAAGCTTTCGCCAAGTTCTCCTGGGGAATATTACTCAAAACCCACCTCGAGCCGATGGAAAATTACACCCCAAAAAGTGGACGAGAGCAGAATTTACTTTTCCATAAAAAGTCAGGGGAAATCGTCTATGAGTTAGAGCGATTGGCCTACAAGCAGGGTTACCATCTGGCTATGGGCCTGGGTGGTGGCTCCTGTAAGGACTATTTGTGCCGTGGCTTAATCTGCCAGTTTCTGGATAGCGGCAGATGCCGGTTTCCACTTCGGGCCAGACCGGCTATGGAGGCTATGGGAATTGACGTCGTCGACCTCATCAGCAAAGTAGGCTGGGAGGCTTACCCGTTATTGGATGACCCCGGCCAGATTCCCTGCGCCATTTCTGTGGGACTGGTTTTGGTATACTGAAAAACATAGGTGGTGAAGAGATGACCAAAAGTGCAGTTGAAATAGTCGAGGAATATCTATCTGATGACCAAAAGAGGTGGGCAAAATTAGCCAGCGAGGTGAATTGGCGTCGCCTGGAGCTTCTGCTGCTCAGGGAAATATTACTTGAACTCAAGAAGCTGAACCAAAATAAGCTTGTCTCTTCACCTTAAACACCCCAGCTCTGCTTCCCATCTCTGAATTTGTTTAGACATCAGGATGAATGGAGATGGTTTATTTGTCATTGCGAGCGAAGCGTGGCAATCTCTGGGATTGCTTCGGGGCTTAAGCCCCTCGCAATGACAGTTTGAGTTGTTGAACGCTAACTGAAATGGACAACATACTGGTAACCCGACAGAAAAGGAGGGAAGCAGAATGCTAAAAGATTTAGTCTTAAAGAACCGAAGCTACCGGCGGTTTTATCAGGAGGTCGTTGTAGAACTCAAGACATTGAGGGAACTCGTTGACCTGGCCAGGCTGTCAGCTTCAGCACTAAATCTGCAACCATTGAAATATGTGCTTTCCTGTGAACCCCAAAAGAACGCTTTGATATTTCCACACCTCGGCTGGGCAGGCTATCTTAAAGACTGGCTAGGCCCGGCTGAAGGTGAAAGACCATCGGCGTATATAATCATACTTGGAGACACGGAGATAAGTCGGGCATTTGGCTGCGACCATGGCATAGCAGCCCAAAGCATTCTCTTAGGGGCCACGGAGAGAGGCTTGGGTGGCTGCATGATTGCCACAGTAAAAAGACAGGAACTCAGCCAGGCTCTGGGGATAGCACCGCGCTGTGAAATACTCCTCGTCATAGCCCTCGGCAAACCTAAAGAAACGGTTGTTATCGAGAAAGTTGGGCCTGACGGAGATGTCAAGTACTGGCGGGACAGCCAAAGCGGACACCATGTGCCAAAACGAGCACTGGATGACATCATCATTGGCTAGATGTGGAGCTAATTTACATAACTGCCGTGCAACAGGTATAATAACCAGTCAGCCATAAGATGAATAATGAGTCAGTTTCGAAGCTCCCAAGGCGCATCGACGGGCTAAGCGAGCTAGCCTATAATTTATGGTGGAGCTGGCATATAGAAGCACGGCAACTGTTTAAAGCCCTGGATAACCCCTTATGGAAAGCCACGGGGCATAATCCTGTCAAGCTACTGCAACAAATCGCCCCTTATCGATTGGTAGCAGCAGCTCAAGATCCTCTCTTCCTTAAAAAGTATGACTCTGTTATGAGCGACTTCAAAGACGCGATGTCGGAAGGTAACACCTGGTTCAATACAAAGTATCCTCATCTTGCCCAGCACACTATAGCCTACTTTTCGCTGGAATTCGCCATCCATAACTCGCTACCTCTTTACGCCGGAGGACTCGGCGTTCTGGCAGGCGACTACTGCAAAGAGTCGAGCGACCTGGGACTACCTATGGTAGGTATAGGATTCATGTATCCGCAGGGTTATTTCCACCAGCATATTTCCGCCGATGGTTGGCAAGAAGAGTTCTACGAACAGTTGAACTTCGGTGAAGCACCTATCAGGCCGGTGCTTACCGCTGAAGGACAACCGATGACCGTCGAAGCCCCACTGGACATGAGGTCGGTTCGAGTCAATATATGGCAAGCAAATGTTGGGCGGGTAAAGCTCTATTTGTTGGATACTAACGTTGAAGGGAATTCACCATCGGATCGCGAGCTTTCGGCACGCCTTTATGCCGGCGACCAGGAGATGCGCCTGCAACAGCAAATCATCATAGGTATTGGTGGGGTGCGTGTTCTCCGAGCGCTCGGCATCGAGCCGGTTATCTGGCATGCTAACGAAGGATATAGCGCCTTCATGATGTTAGAACGTATTCGGGAACTGGTGGTAAAGGGGCTGAGCTTCCCTGAAGCCGCAGACAAGGTGCGAGCTACGACTGTCTTCACCATCCACTCGCTAGTTCCGGGTGGCAACGATACCTTTTCTCCCGACCTAATTGAAAGGTATTTCCACCGTTATTGGGATTCCCTCAGACTGGGCAGAGAGACGTTCCTGGAGTTGGGTAGGCGGGAGTCAGATAATTCGGCCTTCAATATGACTGTATTGGGTTTGAGAATGGCTGACTACCGCAACGGTGTCAGCCAGCTCCACGGCGGATTATGCCGTCGGACGTGTCATTCTCTATGGCCTGATGCCGAAGAGAAGGAAGTGCCCATCGGCTCGGTGACTAACGGCGTTCATGTTCCCACATGGGTGGCACCACAAACAGCCAGCCTATATGAAGCATATCTTAGCCATGACTGGCTGAAGAGACATGATGACCCGACTGTGTGGGAGAAGGTGCTCGATATCCCAGATGAGGGAATATGGGCAACACGTCGGTGGTTAAAGAACAAGCTCATCAGTTCGGTGAAAGAACGAGCACGAGGACGCTGGGCTGAAGACCATGTAGCCCCGGAGCAGGCATTAGCCATGGGGGCTTTACTCGACACGGAAGTGCTTACTATCGCCTTCTGCCGACGTTTCACCGCTTACAAGCGAGCCTCGCTTATTCTAAATGATATTGGCCGCTTAAAGAAGCTACTTCGGAACGAATTTAGACCAGTCCAGATAATCTTCGCTGGCAAAGCCCATCCTGATGACGAACGCGGGAAGCAGCTCATCCAGGAAATATACAACGCAGCAAAAAACCCAGAGTTCGGCGGCAGAATAGCCTTCGTCGAGGATTATGATATGCACATGGCACGCTATCTTGTCCACGGCGCCGATGTCTGGCTCAACACACCTCAGCCTCTTCACGAAGCCAGCGGCACCAGTGGTCAAAAAGCTGCCCTTAACGGAGTGCTGCATCTCAGCGTACTTGACGGCTGGTGGTGCGAAGGATACAACGGCAAGAATGGCTGGGCGATTCATGGCGATAGCGAAACGTCCGATTCGGCAGGCCAGGACAAGGTAGGTGCCGAAGAGCTGTACCGCCTGTTAGAAGATAAGGTCGTTCCTCTTTACTATGACCGCGACATAAACGGTGTGCCACATGGCTGGATACAGGTAATCAAAGAAGCTATCCGTTCAAATGCACCATTGTTCAGCGCCCGGCGTATGGCAAAAGAATACACCGAGCACATGTATCTGCCTGCAGCTCAAGATAGCCAGACAATACAAATATAAGCCATCCAATAGCTTGCCACTCTGAACGCAAACCACGCCTCCGTCAGGCATCAGATAAAGCCGCGTTGCTTCAATGTCTACTCCTACCGTAATGTAGACAGGCTGTCCGAAAATGTAGTCCCGACCCTTTAGGGTCGGGCTCCCGAGGCTAAAGCCTCGGGGCTACATGTTTAATGTGTATCACCAATGAGCTATAATTTTTCCCACAAAGTGGGAGAGACAGA